>JAWQFW010000137.1:0-14258 GCA_035968095.1 Oscillatoria sp. PMC 1068.18 | reverse complement strand
AGAACATTTTAGCCGCAGGGCTTGCGGTGTTAGTCTGTGGAGCGAGTGTAAGACCGGAACCGAAAAAATCTGTTCCGGCAACTGCTAAGAAGCAGAAACCTAAATCGTAAGGTTTAGGAATCACTGTCCCTTCTAGGGCAGTGAGGATGTCAATGTCTGCTCAAAATAATCACCGACTAAGGTGCTAAACGCTCTCTAATCCAAGTATTATTTTCAACTCGGCGATAACGCAAGCGATCGTGCAAACGACTCGGACGACCTTGCCAAAATTCTATTGCTTCAGGAATTACTCGATATCCTCCCCAGTGAGGAGGAAGCGGTACTTCTTGGTTATTATATTTAGCTTTTAATTCCCCAAAACCCTCTGACAAAACCTCACGACTTTCAATTACTTGACTTTGAGGGGAAACCCAAGCACCAATTTGAGAATCTTCCGGACGACTATGAAAATACTCGTCTGACTCTTGAAGAGAAACTTTCTCGACTCTACCAGTAATTCGTACTTGTCGCTCTAATTCTCCCCACCAAAAAACTAGCGCTGCATGAGGGTTAGCGGTCAGTTGTTGTCCCTTCTGACTATTGTAGTTGGTATAAAACACAAAGCCTTGTTCACTAAAGTCTTTCAGCAACACAATTCGAGCCGAAGGTGTACCATCACGGGTAGCAGTAGCTAGAGTCATCGCGTTGGGTTCAAGTATTTGGGCTTGAAGAGCTTGCTGAAACCAAGTTTGAAACTGTTTAAATGGATTAAGATCGGCATCGGCTTCGCTCAAACCCGCGCGAGTGTAGTTTTTCCGTAATTCACTAACAGGTGTCTTCATTTTGAATGTTCTTTCTCTTTTGAGCTTTTTTGGCGAATCAATAGTTTAAAAGTATTTTAATTGGGTATTAAAACTCAATAATCGCTGATTTTGTCACGAAAACGTTGTATAAATTATGCTTGTGGAGACAGATGTGTTGCACCAAAAGCAATCAGTGCGGATGCTCGTGAGGCTGAAAATTTCGTGCGAGATCGTTTTCCAATTTACACCTAATTTGACTTTTACAGGAGTTGGCGAATGCGACAAGTAAATTTTTTGATTATTTTTGCTCTTTGTTTGGCTCTGGCTTTGTTTAGCATTGAAAATACTCAAACTTCGATGATTAATGTGCTTCCGGGTGTACAGGTTGAGGCTCCACTTTCGATTGAATTAATTTTAGCTATTGGAGTGGGTGCGGTTCTCGGCTGGTTGTTTAGTATTTGGACACAGTTACAGCGTTATTTGCTCGCAACGAACCAGAGACGGCAAGTTCGGGCTAAGGAAAAGGAAATTGAAAAGTTGAAGGAAGATTTGGAGAAACAAGAGCAACAATTTTTACCTGCGGCTGAGAGTAGTGAAGGAAGTTTGGAATGACGATTTCGCCTGCTCGCGAAGCGATCGCGCTTTTAATTGATTTGGCGCAAAAAGGAGAAATCGATCCTTGGGATGTTCAAGTGATTGAAGCAATCGATCGTTTTTTGAGTGAGTTGAATTTGACTGGTGAGGGGGAACCAAATTACGATCGCGCTGATTTACCTCAGTCGGGACAAACTTTTCTCTGGGCTTCAATGTTGGTTTTGCTCAAGGCTGATACTCTCCAACGTCTCGAACAGGAAGAGGAGGAAGAACCGGAGTTAGAATTAACTGAGTTTGCTGAGGAGGAAGCTAATCAACGGGCTTTACCACTTCATCTTGAACGTCATATTCGTCGTCGCCCTACCGCCCCTCCACCTCGTAAGCGTCGCGTGACTTTACAGGAGCTAATTGAGCAAATTGAGCAAATTGCGGTAGTTTTGGAGTCTGTACCCGATCGCCGCACTCAACGACGCGATCGCTCTTTGTCTCGTCGTGCTACTGCTCGCGCGATCGCTCAACTCGCTCATGATGAAAATCTTACCGAAGTTGCTGCCCAACTGGAACAATTTCTCACTAATAATTTGTCTCAATTCCCCTCAGCAGAAGAGTTTATCGATTTAGAACATTTACTCGATTTATGGATATCTAATAAACACAAATCCGAGGATTTGTCAAGTCAAAAAAGTAAAGAAAAAGTTGGTATTTTTTGGGCGTTATTATTACTTTCCGCACAGTCGAAAGTAGAATTATCTCAAGAAGAATTTTATCAAGATTTGAAGATTAAACCTCTTATCAGTGACTAAAAATATTCTTCATTAACTACATCCAAATTACCGAAAATATGAAAAATTAAGCGCAGAATTGAACTTTATTTGTCAAAAATTAAATATTCCTTTTGACGGTTGGCTACCTCGTACAAAAGGAAAAGCAAGAAAGGATAAAAGACATTACTCGGAAATATTGACTGAACAACAAGCTAAATTTATCAGAGAAAAATGTGCGTCAGAAATTGAATTATTTGGTTATGAATTTGAAAAACTCCAACCAGATAATTCAACTAACACTTGATTTTATTCGCTTAATGTTTCCACTGTCAAAACTTGTGGAGGGGTAGCATCGGGAGGATAAAGAAAATCAACCTTTACCTTGCGAGTTTCCTGGGGTGGTATAGTTAAAGTTGCTAAAGGTTTCGCTTGTTGACCTCGCTGTTGTACCAAATGAAAATAATTATCAATTAACTGACCTTGTTCGTCATCGTAACTAATTTTTACTGTACCTCGGAAAAACACTTGTGAAGCTGGAGGTTCGAGAAAGCGTAATCCTTGAGTTAAAATATCTTGTTTGATGGGAGTTTGTAAACTAACAGCGACAGTTTTGCTGACTTCCGTTGGATTAGATAAAGGTAAAGTTAAACTGTATTGTACCCCATAGTTACCATGAGCGCTATAAGCAGTATCAGGATAGCGCACAAGCATCGGTGCAGTTTGGATTTGATTTGTTCCTAGTCTACCACCTGCAAGGGTACTAATACCATAGGAAAAAGCTTCCCCTGATGCGGGAATGGTTAGCTTTTCGCTACGATTATTATCGGTTAAAGTCGCTTCCCAGAGGGAACCTTGGGAAACACCAGCCACTCGTCCGTAGATGATCCCACCAGTGGTATTATTGGGAGGAGTAGGAGCGCGATCGCGTGGCGTAACTAATTCTCCTGTGGCTAATAATTCTTCCCATTCTGCTAATCTTGGTTTCCTCTCTTCTCCTGTTGCATCCACAGGTGCAAACATTGCTAAACTTGCTGCATAAACTTCCCCGTTACTGTCTAATCTTACATAAGTAGAACGACCATTCAACGGTGGAATTAATGTTTTTACTGGAATAGGTAAATTAACTAACATTCTACTTTCTCCGGGTGGGATAACTAACTCGTCAGGAAAGTTTTCTTGTCTCTCTCCTCGCAAGATATCATTCATCACTCGACTACCCGGTCCTGCGTAAACATTTCCTGCGTTATTTGGTACTTGATCAGGTAATTTAATAAACGGTGCATCTGGTTGAGAAAGATAGCTTGCTGCGGCTAAAATGTCAACTGTTACTGTTTCCTTGGTTGGATTATGTAAAATTATTCCTAAATATAAAGTTCGTAAATCTTCTGGAGTTGGGGGTTTTGCAATATGATGTGCAAAAATATCGAAACGTCCCTGGAAAGGAAAGTTTAAATGAGCGTCTGAATTAGTTTTTTTTGTTTTGTCGAAAGTGGAAAGTAAAATACCTTCAGATAAAACTACTTCTGGGCTATTACTATTAAATACGGGGACAGAATTTAATTGACCTGATAAGGGACGAACTTCTTGCGGTTTCAGGATTTCTTGAGGAGTAGGTTCCGGTAGCGATGGTGGTGTTGCTTGAGCAAAAAGTAAGCTAAGTAAAAACATAAGTTTTCTTCCTAATTTGTTGTCCATTGTTTATTGTCGCACGTCAATATTAAAAGTTCCCAACAATTTCGGATTGCTAACTAATATTTATTTTACCAGAAGATTTTAGTAAAAACGGAAAAGCAAATGTTTTAAATATTCTTTGCAAATGTGAGAGAGTATTTTTACCAAAACATTGTAGAGAAATTGTCGGGAAAGTCTCTACTCAATTTTATGTAGGACAGCCAGAGTAAATTAAGATAATCTAATTGAAAATGAAAAATAGGCTTACAGTTTTTGCAGTAAGTTATGAATGATTCGGGAGAAATCGGTTAAAATTGGTGATAAATTTTCGGGAGTGAGAAGGGGAACGTGAACGAAAATACAGAGACTAGCTGAGTTGGTTTGTTGCAGATAGTTTAAGATTTCGTAGTATAAGCCTTCGCAAACAAACTTTCCGGCGTTGTGGCTGATTTCGGTAAATTCTAAGTTGGTTAATAAGTCTGATAAGTTGACTTTTGTTGGTAATAAAAATGCGTCTTTGGTAGCGTTTGATTCGAGGGTTAGTTTGGGACGCGATTCTGCCATTCCACAACAGATTATCAGGTCTGGTTGCGATTGTTTGATTTTGGCGATCGCGTTTTTACTCGCTGCTTCGGTATCGACAACTAACTGTCTTAAAAAAGTTGTCTCTATGTCAGGAAAGTTTTGTCCGGCGATTTGTGCTAATAAGTCGTCGGAGGAGTTAGACTTTTGGTGAGGTAGCCAGGTTTGAAAGGAGGTGAAAAGGATTTTTCGCTTGGGAGAATTAAACACAACTTGATAGGGTAAAGTAAAGATAGCCAGGTAAGGGAGTTGAATTTGATGGTGGCGATCGCGGTAATCGATTATGATATGGGAAATTTGCACTCTGCTTGTAAGGGTTTGGAGAAAGCGGGTGCAACTACTAAGATAACTGATTCTGCTACAGAAATTGCTCAGGCGGAGGCGATCGTTTTACCTGGGGTGGGGGCTTTTGATCCGGCTGTAGAACATTTGCGATCGCGTAATTTGGTGGAACCCATTCGTGAAGCGATCGCGTCTGGGAAGCCTTTTTTGGGTATTTGTTTGGGTTTACAAATTCTTTTTGATGGTTCGGAAGAAGGAAATGAACCTGGTTTGGGGATTATTCCGGGAATGGTACGTCGCTTTCGTTCGGAACCAAATTTGACTATTCCTCACATGGGTTGGAACCAATTACATTTTACGCAAAAAAATCTCGATCTTTGGCAACAATTACCTCCCAATCCTGATGTTTATTTTGTCCATTCTTATTATGTCGATCCGCTTGATTCGGGCTATACTGCGGCTACGGTTACTCATGGTAGCCAAACTGTAACTGCGGCGATCGCTAAAGATAATTTGATGGCTGTTCAGTTTCACCCAGAAAAGTCTTCGACTGCTGGGTTACAAATTCTTAGTAATTTTGTTCACTTGATTCGTTCTCAAGTTGCTGCTTGATTTCGGTTTCTCAAATGTGCTATTAGTAGCAAGGAAGATAATTTTCTCACGAGTAATTAGGTTTCGTGGCTACTAATATCTTCGTTCTCCAAAGTTACTCACAAGCAGTTTTCGATAAGGAACGGTTACTCAAGATTTGAAAGTGATTTTTTGGCGGAAAACCTTGCTTTTTTCCTGATTTTCTGAGATGATTATCAGTAAGGTTTCTTACATAATGGAAAATGAGCGTAAAAATTTTTCAGCACGGATTTTCATTATATAAAAATAGTACCAAAAAAGATTCTCAAAATCTGTCAACCAGTATACATTTTTCCGCTCAAATTTGTATTTAAAGTAGCGCGGACATTGCAACAAAAAAAATAATTGTGAGTATCAGAATTTACGGCAATCGCCAGTTAAAAACCTTACCGGGACAGTCAACTCGTCCCACAGCAGCGAAAGTAAGAGAAGCATTATTTAATATTTGGCAAGGGGCGATCGCCGATTGTCGCTGGTTAGACTTGTGTAGCGGGAACGGATCGATGGGGGCGGAAGCCTTGTGTCGAGGGGCGAAATTAGTCGTCGGGATCGAAAAAAATCCCCGTGCTTGTGCAATTATCAAACAAAATTGGCAGCAAGTAGCCAGGGAAGGACAAGAATATCAACTCTTACGTGGGGACGTAGTTGCGCGTCTGAAAGCCTTAGCAGGAAAGAAATTTGACCGCATCTACTTCGATCCACCTTATACAAGTAACTTATACGATCCGGTGTTAGAGGCGATCGCCACATCTCAACTTCTCGACACCGCAGGGAGAATCGCCGTCGAACACGATCCCCGAACTTGGACAGCAAAGGAAATTCCGCAACTATCTCTTTGCAACGAAAAACATTACGGAAACACAGCCCTCAGCTTTTACTCTCTCACCTGATAAAATCCCCCCAGCCCCCTTTTCCAGAGGACTAGGGATTGTTAACTAACCTTCTCTATCTATCTCCCTAGACAGAGGGAAAAAACTGTCCTAGCTTCAAACCTTGAGGTTGTCACCACGTTTGTACTGCATATAAGCCGCGAAGAAAAGTCCAGCCAGAGTCACGGGAATTAAACCCAAGACAAGTCCCAACAGCAATGGTTCGATCACCTTTTGTCTCCTTTGTTATATTTTGATATCTTTTGATAATCCTACTCGATGAGGGCGTTTCAGTTCCACCACCTCGGAATTTTGACCCCCTTGAGCTTGCTTAGTCAGTCGAGAAATTTTAAGCTATGTGTATAAATAAAAATAAATGTAGAAAAAAATGTAGTTTATGTTACGCCGAAAATGACAAGATTGAGGTAAGTGGTTCATCTACCACCAGACGACGTAACTAAAAAGCAACCATTACAGAAGAATGCTGGAAAAAAACGTGGATAACCAGTTCGCCAATCCCAAAATTATCACCCAACGAATAACTTTAATCGTCATGGCAGTTGTGCTGGCGATCCTGGCTAGCATTCTCGTTATGCAAAGATTACGAGCTTCCGATCCCTACATACAAGAGGTTTTCTCCCAGGTAGGAAATCCAGCCAAAGGACAAGCAATCTTTGAAATTAACTGCGCTGGATGTCATGGATTTACCGCCGATGGTAACGTTGGACCGAGTTTACATAACGTTTCCAAACGGCGATCGCCACTAAATTTGATCGAACAAGTGACTAGCGGTGACACACCACCAATGCCCAAATTTCAACCCAGTCCCCAAGAAATGGCAGATTTGTTAAGTTATTTAAAACAACTTTAAGCAGAAAAGTTAATTAACAAATTAAGTTTAAACAACTTCAAAAGCAGGTGGATAAACAACTTTACCTCGATAGTTTTGGCGATAACTGGTGAGTAATTTAACTAAAAAAACATCGTCGGGAACGGGAAAAGGAGACTCAATTTGATAATGAACTGTTGGTTCAAAACCAAAGCGAGAGTAAAATTGAGAATGTCCCAAGACGATCGCCATTTTTTCTTTTCTTTGCGCGGCGATTTCTAAACCTACTTGAATTAAGTTACTACCGATACCTTGTTTTTGCCATTGCGGTAACACTGCTACTGGGGCTAAACCCAGAATTTGTAAAGTCTCTGCACCGACTAGATCGATATAACTAAACAAAACATGAGCCACAATTTTATCTTCAATTTCTGTAACTAAAGAAAGTTCGGGAATATAGCGATCGCTGCAACGAATGCTTTCGACCAATTTCGCTTCATTCTCTTGTTGAAAAGCTTGTTGATGTACCTCAGCAACGGCTGCATAGTCGGATTCATTTTCAGGGCGAATTTTCATTTTTAACTTTAATAAAATTAACCTGATAGCTCTTGCTTTTATGGCTTAAATGTGCTTTAAAAAAATGAGTCAGGGGAGCGATCGCGGCTTCTTTCATTTTTTAGGCGATCGCCGCACCAAATTAACTCGACATAATTCTGGAAATTCTCACTCACAATTTGTAGCAGATTCAAAATCAGCTATTTTTGGCAAAAATCTCGGATTCGCTGCCACCCTTAGTCAGAATTACCAACCCTCTCTACCTAAGTTTTCCGCACGCAATCGATTAGTTTTACCAGAATTAACCTCTCTAGGGATCGATGTCCTCACGGAATTAATCGCTTACCCTAAATCTAATCAGTGAATCTGTTTAGTGGTCTTCTTGACTTCCTCACACTAAACTAGCTAACTGAACCAAATAATTCCATATTTTTTTGTCAAATTCGCTACTTTACTGCATCTACAGGAGATCCTCATGTTCACTCTAGCAACTTTTTCTCAACCTGTCCCGACCAAAAACAAACAAAGCACCATTAAAACTGCTCAAGAAACCATCTATCACTTTATTTACGACTCTCTCATCTACTGCTCTCCTGAAACAGCGATCGCCGCATTTAAATCCTTATTTATCGATCCTAACCCTCAAACCAACAAAAAAGCCATTCAAGCTTTACATCAAATCCTCCTTACTAACCAAGAAACCGCCTTTCGCCTCACTCTGAAACGTTCCTTTTTTCTCATCATCAACAACATCGAACCAAATCAGCGCGAAAAAGCCATTCAAGAACTAATTACCACCTTATCAACAACCAACAAATTCCAACACAAAAAAACATCTTTCCCCGCCATTTATCAACTCCGAACCTGGCTAAAAAGATTCACCACAAGCCGCGAATACGAAGACATAAAACTATTTGGAACCCAAGCTGAAGAACATTGGACACAACGCTACAGATCCTATTTATTAATTCGGCAATTTCTAGACATCAGGAATCCTCTCGAACAAAGAGAAGCCGCCCAATTTAAAGCCAAACAACTCAAAGAGCAGTATAAATTTAACTTAGCTATGTATACTGCTCGTTGCCAATCTCCGGGTAATCGAAACCAGGAACATCTGCCGCCAAATCCCACTCTTTTAGAAGACGAATTTTTACAAATTATCAAACTAATTTTAATCAGAAAAGGTCAATTTAGCCATGAAAACTTAGCCCGGATCTTTCGCCAACAAATTCAACAACAAACCTTCGCTAATTTCAAAGAAACTTTTCTCAGCTACTTAATTTCCGCAATTCAAAAACCAGAATTAATCCAGCAAATCCAACCAATTATTGTTGAAAAATTTGCTCTCCTAGAGGCAAAAAGAGATCCAGAAAATTTACAGAAACCCTTACTTTTACAAACCTGTAAAAAAACCATCGATTATTTACTCATAGAAAATAGTAAAAGACCTTCACAGTTATTTATCTTACTTCTTTCCCAAGGAGATCCAATTTTATTAGTCAGACTTTTAATCAAAATCATTCTCGTTTGTCCGGCTGCTCAAACTCATTTAGAATTAAGAATTGCGAATTTAATTAACTATTACAAACGCTTTTCAGCAGTTGAGTGTCAATGGATAATTAATTTTTTAGAAGTCTTAAATATTGCCCTAGCAATTTATAGCGATAATGTCAAATACGAGTTAATTAAAGTTAATTCTAGCAATCCAGAAACTTCAGTAGCAGACTTGAACGCATACCGAGTTTTTTCCTACTACAAAAAGTCTTGAAAATCACAATTAGCGCTACTTAATTTTCTTGGTTATTCAGAGCTTGATGTTTAGTAAAATCGGCTTTAGTTTGAGCAATATCTGCTTGCTCTTGAGCTTCATTAGCTCGTCTTTGTACTTCATCAGCTTGCTTTTGCGCTAAATAAGCTTCATCGGAAGTCACTGCATGATATCGATCAGCATTTTGTTGAGCAAAATCAGCTTCTTCTTGTGCTAAACTAGCTCGATTTTGAGCAGCATCAGCGCGAGATTGTGACTTACTCGCACGCAGTTTTGCTAAAGTAGATCTTAATTGTTCAGCGTTATTTTTCAAATCATCCAAACTGGCTCGATCGATAGCTGCTTGCTGCTTAATTTTTTCAATTTCGGCTCGCAAAGCCGCAATTTCGCTTTTAATATTTTCGTCTTCAACAAATAAAGAACCTAGTTCAGCAACGATCGCGTCAAGGATCTCAATATTTTCCATAGCTGAATACACTAATAGAGTATCGCTTAATTATTTTATCGTTTCTTAGCGATCCTGCCTTAAAAGCTTGATAATTTCCGCAATTAATTTTCTTGGTGGTACGGGTTTGCTCAAATGTACTTGGAAACCTGCACCAAGAATTTTTTTGCGTTCAGTTTCGGAAGCGTAACCAGTAAGAGCAATCGCCGGAATTTCCCTTGCTAATTCCCCTGTGCGAATTTCCTTAATTAATTGACAACCGTCCATTTCCGGCATGGCAATATCACTAATTAAGAGATCGAACTCCGAAGAAGTAAGAGTAGCTAATGCTACTTTTGCACTACCTACAGCTTCAATAATTGCTCCCGATTGTTCGAGGATAAAAGTAACTAAGTCGCGGTTGTCAGCTTCGTCTTCAACTAACAAAATTCTAACTCCAGCCAAAGACGCAAATTTAGCTTTGTTTGATTGTAATTGGAGTTGTTCTTGCTTAATTTCACCTAAAGGTAAAAGCACAGTAAACTTAGCTCCTTGATTTTTCCCAGCACTATAAACAGTAACTTTTCCGCCGTGTAATTCTGTTAAATAACGAACGATCGCCAATCCTAACCCCAATCCACCAAACGAGCGCGTGGTGCTACTATTTTCTTGACGGAAGTATTCAAACAGAAAAGGCAGAAATTCAGGAGCGATCCCTTCACCTGTATCTTGAACTTCAATTCTAGCTTGGCGTTGCTGCTGATGAAGTCGGACTTCAATTTTACCGCCTTCGGGTGTAAATTTCACCGCATTAGAAAGGAGATTCCAAATTACTTGTTGGAGTCGGTTCGGATCTCCTTTAATTTGTCCAACCCCGGTTTCTAAGTCGGTAAGAATTTGAATTGATTTAGCTTCGGCGGCTAAACGCACAGTTTCAATTGCTGCTTCAATAATTAGTTTCAAAGATACCTGAGCAGCATTCAGCGTCAGTTTACCGCGCAAAATTCGGGAAACTTCGAGCAAGTCTTCAATTAAGCGATTTTGAATTTGGGCGTTACGAGCAATTGTTTCTAGGGCTTTAGCGGTTGTAGCTTCGTTAAATTGTTTTCTTTGTAAGAGTTTTGACCAACCAAGAATTGAATTCATCGGCGTTCTCAATTCGTGGGAAAGTACCGCTAAAAATTCATCTTTAACTCGGTTCGCGGCTTCGGCTTCTTCACGAGCAACTTTTTCTCTTGCGAGGAGAATCTCGCGTTCGGCTTCGGCTTGTTTGCGCTCGGTTAAATCAATAACAAAACAAACAGTTTTTTCCTTAGAGCTTTCTAACAAAGCACCTGCTAATAAAACTGCGATCCGAGTTCCGTCGCGGCGAAAATATTCTTTCTCAAAAGGTGTACAAACTCCGGTGGTAGCGATTTCGGTAACTTTTTGGCGGTCTAATTCGGCGTATTCGGGTGGAGTCATTTTTTGCCAATGCAATTTTCCGGCTTCTAAATCAGTTTTGGTGTAGCCAACCATTGCGAGGAAAGCGTCATTAGCATCGTAAATTTTGCCTTGGAGATCGGGAAAGATTACGCCGATAATGTTGGACTCAAATAAGCGCCGAAATTTGGCTTCGCTTCGACTCAAAGCTTGTTCGGAAAGTTTACGAGCGGTAACATCGAGTAGTAAACCATCCCAGATGAAGTTGCCGTCAGCTTGTTTTGTGGCTTTAGCGAGGGCGATAATCCATTTGGTTTTACCGGAGGAGGTGACAATGCGCCATTCGTGTCGCCAAGGATGTCCGGTATCGGCAGCCGCAGCAAATGAGGCTTCAAAGGCGCTGAGATCGTCGGGATGGATTAATGACCAAAGTAAATTGGCGTTAGCGGCGATCGCTTGAGGTTCGAGTTCAAATAAGTCGCGACATCCAGAACTAATATAGGTGAATTGATCTTTTTGGTGGCGATTGACGCGGTAGCGCCAGCGCCCGGTCGGGCGATCGCTGCTGTGCTGATAGTAGCGATAAATTACTCCAGGCAAGTTTTCGGCTAACCGATTAAAGCGGGTTTGAAACTGTTTGAGTGCTAGTTCGGTTTCTTTGCGATCGGTGATGTCGCGCCAGGTGGCAACGAAACCATCGCCAAAGGGTACAATGCGGATGTCAAAGGCTTTTTTGAGATAACGAAGTCCGTATTGATCGAAGTAAGTGAGAGATTCTTTAACTAAGGGTTCTCCAGTTTCGACGACTTGGCAATATTCGTTAAATAAGCTAGTTTCGCGATCGTCGGGCAAAATTTCGCGCAAGCGGCGACCAACTTGTGCTTCAAAGCTGAGGTGGTTATTTTGACAAGCGGCGGCGTTCACGTATTCGACACGAAAGTCAATGATTTCGCCTTCTGGGGAACGAATGGCTGAGTAGATCCCAAAGCAGTCGAGAATGCTTTCTACTGAGGTGCGAAACTGGGCTTCGCTTTTTTTGAGTGCGGCTTTTTGACGCTGAGTTTCGCTGAGATCGAGAATAAAGCAAACTCCTTCGCTTTGAGATTCTTTTAATAAAGCTGCACCAATCAGAATGGGGACGCGAGTTCCGTCGCGGCGAAGGTATTCTTTTTCAAAAGGTGTGCAAACTTTTTTTGCTTGCATTTCGACGATCGCCTTTTCGTCGAGGTGGTGATATTCTGGGGGAGTTAATTCTCGCCAGCTTATTTTTCCGGTTTCTAAGTCGCGGCGATCGTAATCGATCAGTTGTAAGAAAGCATCGTTGGCTTCGACGATCGCACCTTCGGTATTCCAAAAGGCGATCGCCAGTAAGTTCGATTCAAAGATACACCGAAAACGCAGTTCGCTTTGGATCAGTGCAAGCTCAAATTCTTTAGATTCAGTGACATCTCGACAGATACTCATTACTGAGGTTACTTCGCGGTTTTCTCCCCATTCAGGTACGATTTGAGTTTGGTAGTAACGCAATCCTTCTGGTGAGTTAAACTCAAATTCCCAGAAGTCAGGTTTGGCGGTGTCGAAAACCTGTTCAAGTCGCTGTTCCCAATCGGTTACTAACTCTTCAGGAAAACCCATTTCCCCATTGGTTTTGCCGATCAATTCTTCGGGAGATTTTCCTGTCGCTGGGGCGATCGCCGAATTAACATAAAGATAGCGATATTGGCGATCGCAGCGCGCAATGATATTCGGAGAGTTTTCGGCTAAGGTACGGAATTTTTCTTCTTGTTCGTGTAATTGTCGTGCCACTTGTTTGTATTCCGTAATTTCAGTAATCGCGATTCCGATCCCGATAACTTCTTCAACGGGGCAACGTACAGGAAAATAATTACTCAACCAATACCGTTCTTCTCTAGCGCTTACTGCTCCTAAATTAGTTTCTTCTACATTTAAAATCGCTTCTCCCGTCGCCAAAATTTGACGGCAACGTCGCTCGAAAATTGTCGCTATGTTACTAGGCAAAATCTCCCCAACTGTTTTGCCGAGATAAGCTTCTGGGCTAGTTTTATTTAAGTTAGCGAAATATTCATTAACTTTGACAAAGCGTCCCTCGGAATCGAGAAACGCAATTGCAATTGGGGCGCTTTGCAACAATTCTGCTAAAAAAAATTGCTCTTGAGCTAATTGGGCTACAACTGGCTCTGCTAAATAATTTACCGCTTCTGCTGCGGCAATTGTCGGAAAATTTACCTGATGTAGCAAAACACAATTATTTGAGCATGTCTCTCTGGAGTTAGCTTCTTTTGCGGCTAAATTTGGCAGATTTTGTCCGTTAATCTTGGTTGCCGCGATCAACTTCAATTTTGCCTCGGCTTCTAAGTTAACTACTTGCAATAAATGCCAGCAATATTCTCCATCAATTTGTTTGAGCCGACAACAAAACTCGCTGTTAGTTTCACTTTGCCAATCTCGACGATCTTCGGGATGAATCACTTGTTGCCATTGATCGCCCTGACTTTGCTCTGCTGTTAACCCTGTATAATCAAACCAACGTTGATTAAAGTATTTTCCAGTTTGATCTGTGTTCACAATCCAGGTTAGCTGAGGAAGATTTTTCACAATTGTGCGATCCCAATCGTGGTTTTGTGGTTGCATGACTCCATTGACTTTCTTTCTCTGTAACGCGATCGCCAACAAAATACTTGCACCAAACAACCAAGGGATCAAGTGTAATTCTTCCCCAGGAGGTTTTAGCTGAAATAGCATTCCAGTCAAAATCAAAACAATAGCTAACCAATAATACCGTCGTCGAGTCAGAGTAAATTTCAACATCAGCAAATTTGATTTTCAACTACTAATCATCTCTGATCCGGTAAACTAACCGTAAACCAATTTTATCTAAGTCAGGAAACTCAAGTCGATTAATCTGAATATCTTTGTCAGCACTTCTAGATCTTTACTCCGGATTTTCCTTGAGCGTAAATTTGCGTCTATTCTAAACCAATGAGTGCTTTTTTTCCTTCCCCCTAAGAGTGATTTTTTCTCCCTAGTTGTCTTTTGCTGAGAGAATCTACTATATTTACATATTC
>JAWQFW010000136.1:0-14353 GCA_035968095.1 Oscillatoria sp. PMC 1068.18 | reverse complement strand
AGGTAATATAGAAAATATACCTTTGTTAACTGCTGATTGTAAATTACGTTTAGCTAAAAAGATTTTGATTTCTGATGCTCCTTGGTATTCGCCTTATTTAGAGCCAGAAGTTTTATTAAGTAGAGAAATATCGGTAAGTTTAGCTAAAAAAGCAGGCTGTCTTTCTTTACTTTTAGATATTAAAGAACGTCCTCGAAAAGTTAATGAAACTCAAAGTAATGACTGGTGTTGGCAATGGCAAAGAAATTTGCGCTCAAATGAGTTTATTTTGGCTTTAAAACGACTAATATTTCATGAACATGGTCATTTACCTAAGAGCGATCTTCAATGGTTAACTGAAGTGACAGTGGAAGCGGCTAATCAAATTCAAGTAGATTTATTTTTGCCCGATGGAACTCAAATAGGTTCGGCAATACCGGGAGTTTATTACTTTGATGGGTTTCGAGATACTTTTTATCTCGTTGCTAGCTCAAATCGGTCGATTATGCTTTGTTATTTAGCAGAAAATATTAATCAACAATTGCGTCAAGATCGCTTGAGTAATTTGCTACCATTAGCAAGTATTTTGGATGCTGAACTAAGTAAAATTAGTAATCTCCTTGATGAGTTGCGGATTCGCCATTTAGCGGCTGAATTTAACGATTTTTCTGCTATTTAATGTTGATATTTTTTTAAATTAGATTTCTGTAACCGGGAAAAGCTCAACTTCTTCAGTAAAATTACTTAAGTTCTTGAACCCAAACATTGTAAATTAGTGTATTCATTTGTTTGAAAAAGAGCTTTTCTGCATCTATAATTAGAGTGAATTATAGCTGCGGAATTTGACCATGAAAATCAAACGTCAGATGAGCTTTTTGTTAGCAGGGATTCTTTTGCTAGGAGCAAACGGTTGCGGTGGTAGTAAAGAAGATGCCGAAGTTCCTACTCCCAGCACATCCGGTTCAGCCAGCCCCACAGAAGTCGAAATCCAAGAAGATGTTATTGTTGATGGATCGACCGTAGTATTTCCCGCATCAGATGCGATCGCCAAAAAATTTATGAGCGATAATCCCGAACTTCGGGTAACTGTTGGCTTATCCAACTCTGAGGTTAGCTTTAAACGATTTTGCCTCGGAGATACAGATATGGCAGGCGCTTCTCGCCCCATTAGTAAGGCGGAAATGGATATTTGTGAAGCCAACAATGTGCAATTCGTCGAAGTACCTTATTTATTTGAGGTAGTGACTCTTGTAGTTCACCCTAATAACGATTGGGCAAGCTGTCTGACTTTAGAACAAGTTAAAGAAATTTGGCAACCCATACCAGAAGAAGAAGAAACTGCAACTCTAGTAACAGATTTGCCCGCTTCTCCAGGAGAAACAGAAACTCCCGAAAAAATCGAAAAAATTGCAAGTTGGAAGCAAATTAACGCCGAATATCCTGCTCGCGAAATTGTTCTTTATGGACCTGATAACGATTCCGATACCTACGAATATTTCGCTGACACTATCATCGAACAAAATGCAGAAACTCGTGTCGATTATCAGCTTTCCGAACAGCAAGCAGAAATTATTGAAAACGTCAAAGCTAATGCTAACAGTCTAGGCTTTGTTAACTTAGGTAATTATCAAGCTTATTACCAAGAAGAAGAAACTACTGACAAAGAAAAACTTAAGCAAAAGAAAAATCCGATCAAGTTAGTTCCGATTGATAATGGTAGCGAACAGTGTATAGAACCGACTCCAGAAATGGTTTATAACGGCAGTTACAAACCTTTGAGTCGTCCTTTATTTTTATATGTAAATAAAGGTTCTTTAGAAACTCGCGACGGGGTTCAAGAATTTACGAAATATCTATTCAATTCTGATAATGATTCCGTTTACTTAGAAGCTGGCTATTTACCTTTGTCAGGAACTATTCTCAATCTTTCTAAGAAACGACTAGAAAAGCTCACTACTGGTTCTATTTTTGAAGGTGAATCTGTCGCTGCGGATAAGCTACTGGAGATGTTAAATGAGGCTAAATGATTAAAGCTTATTTTGCCATCAGAAATTACTGAGAAAATGTGTAGAGATGTCACCTAAAACATCTCTACACAGCAATTCAACTCTCAGGTACTCTTGTTGTCGTTAGGCTCAATCGCAAGCGAAAGAAAATAACTAAAGCTTAACTATAACTTTTTTGACTTTCCTTAAGAAAAGACTAAGATAGTAATAATTAAGAGTAATTTCATGATACTCGGAAAGAAAAGCAATTTAGGAATTAAGTTCTTTTTATACTTAACAAATCCCATTTTGTTTTCAGCAAGCAACAAAATAGCTAACACAGCAACTAAGAAGATAAAGAAGTACAAAACAAAATAGAAGAATTCAAAATAAAGAATTCCTTTAGTAACGATTTCTTCTCTTACAGTAATTTGGTCAAGGATAACGATAAAAACAAAACCACCACAAGCTCCTAAAACTTCCATTGCATTATCTTCGTTAGAAACTAAGAGTAGTGCAAAAAGTAAAGAGACAACAATCATTATCGGTCCGACACGAGAAATGAACGGAGCAATAAAATCTCTTTGTAAGACAACAGTAAAATGTAGTTCCGGAACCCTAGTTTTGATTACGCTATCAGCTATCCCAAATTTAGTATTGTAATTCTTGAATTCATATTCAAAAAAGCTGTCTGCTAAATTCCATTTAGTAAGCACAATATCTTCAGCAATTCCTGGTCTAGCTTTTGGGTTAATTACTGGATAACTTAATAAATCGGGAACGAGAAGCACTTGACGGTTTAAATCTTGACGATTAAAATCTTGATGCCAAATTCTAATTTGTACGTCTTTTGCATCAAAAGGATAATAGGAAAAGTCAAAATCTTGGCGCAAAGTAGCCTCAAAATACCAACCAATAACTGTACTTCTTTCTTCTTCGATACGATAAACTTCTTGAATTTCTAAATCGTTGCCGTCTAACGCATCGGGAAGGAAAAATCCTTGAGATAAATCGTCAGTAATTCCTTTACGATATCTTTGCCAAATATAGCCAGTAACAAAAACGTCATTGGAAGTAGCAAAGTCAAGTGATTGAACGAAAACACCTGTAGGAACATAAATAGGTGGTTCTTGGTTTAATCTTTTACTTAACTCTATTTGGGGAGCTAATAACTGTTGGACTCCGGTTTGACTTAACAGTAAATCACGAGTAGATGTGTAGTTACGTCCTCTCAGTGCTAAGTACCAAATAAAACCAATTTCTAAAGCGAATAATAATGTCGCAATGGAAGAAACAATCCAGAGACGTTTGGTGCTACCTAAATATGCCCGTAAGATGAGAATAGATAAGGAAATTAAAGACCAGAGGACAGCTAAACTAAGCCAAATAACTTGTCGTCTTGTAGTTAGGGTATCGGGCAAAATTTCGTCTTGAATAAAGACAATGCCAACTGTCCAGCCATTGAGGTCAATTTGTCGCAAAAAGAGCCAGGAACTTTGACCTGTAACTTCGTCACTTAAGGAAGTTTCTACTGGTTCGTTGTTCAGGGCTTCAATTAGGCGATCGCGTAAATCTCCACTTTGTTGTTCGTAGGTGATATTAAAAATGTTTTCTAAACTCTTAACGTATTCTTCGTTGGGATGATAGAGTAATACGCCACTTTCAGAAAGAATAAACCCGTAACCAGTTCTACCTAGTTTGAGCGAGTTCATAATTTGTTGAAATTTTCCTAAAGAATACTCGGTGTAAACTACTCCGCGAAATTCTTTATTTTCACCGAGGGAATCGTAAAAAGGAGTATAAAATCCTACTACTGGGTCGTCACTTTCGGGATTTTTTAAAGCTGCATAAGGTTCACCCCAGTTCGGACCTCTTTGTTCGGTGTTAATATACCAAAGATATTTGGGTCGCGTGTAGTTATAAACTGATTCTAATTGACTTTGTTGCAGTTCGTTGTTGACTCTAGTAACTGAGGGTGCATATAGTCTGGTTTCTTCTGCATAAGCATAAGGTGCATAAGCAACACCAATGTCAGAAATATTCTCATCTTTTTCGATGTCAGTTTCTAATCTGGTGAAAACTTCTTCGTCTGATAATCTACCCGAACTTAAATCATTAGCGACAGCTAGAGCAATTTCTTGAGCGGAACGTAGTTCTCGTTCTAATTGTAAACTTACTCGAACTGTTGCTCGTTTAGCATCAAGTCTTGCTGCATCAAAGCGTCGTTTTTGACTCCAGGAGTAAAATAATGCGCCGAATAAGGCTAAAGATAAAGTAATTAAACAAAAATTGCGTGTGGTTTTGAAAGCGATTTTTTGCCAATTTTTTTCGCTCATTTTTTTGATTCTCCTAATTTATGGCTTTGCAAGTTGCTGGACGGTTGGCGACATGAGTTTTCGAGCGAATACGATTAAAAAAATCAATTATATGACTGCTATTTGCTTTTAGCTAAAATTATTTTTACCTCGCTATATTTAACTCAGAGCGAAATTATTGCTTTTAAACTACTTGACTTTTCCTAGCTTAGATTATTTCTTACAAAAAAGTTAGTTTTTGAGAGTATTTTTTTATTTTTAAGCTTTTTCAATGAATTTATTATGTATTAAATCATGGATAAGTAATTAAAGCGAGTAAATTTAACAATTATTTAAAGTTTTTGTGATGAGAAAATTCTCAGTTTTTAGCCTTGAAATACGTTGATTAAGTTTGAATAAGACTTTTTCAATATATACAGAGAAAGATTGACCAACTGTTACTCTAGTAGCTAAGATAGGGAAAATATAAATCTCCAGGCTGGGCAAGCTAAACATTTAGAGGAAGACGAGGTGAGGACTGTTTGGCGAGGGCGCAAAGGTAATTGACTGGGGGCTTTGAATGGAGAAAGCCGATGGAAAAGTTACACTTGCCAGGTACAATAGTAGGCGATCGCTGCTCTGAGCGTATGGTACGCTACCGTATTGTTGCACCTTTGGGTGAAGGTGGTTTCAGCACAACTTATGAAGCGGAAAATTTAACGAATTACCAGCGAGTTGCGCTCAAAGCCTTATCTTTGCGTTACCTGGAAGATTGGAAAGTTTTAGAATTATTTGAGCGCGAAGCCAAGATACTTGCAAATCTGAAGCATCCCGGTATACCTCAATACATCGACTACTTTTCTGAAGATACAGAGGATAATCGCCATTTTTATTTAGTGCAAGAAATGGTTTCTGGTACTTCCTTAGCCGAGCTTGTTGCTAGTGGCTGGCACGCGACGGCTGCTGAAGTTAAAGATGTCGCAACCCAAGTATTATCTATTTTAAATTATCTTCACACTCTCAATCCAGCAGTAATTCATCGAGATATTAAGCCGAAAAATATAATTCGCCAAAGCGATGGGAAAATATTTTTAGTTGATTTTGGTGCAGTGCAAGATGTGTATCGGAACACAATGACTGCGGGAGGAACATTTGTCGGGACTTTCGGTTATATGCCGCCGGAACAGTATCGCGGACAAGCCTATTTTTCCTCAGATTTATATAGTTTAGGTGCAAGTTTACTGTTTTTATTAACTCATCGTTCGCCCGCAGATTTGCCGCAGAAGCGCTTGAAAATTAGTTTTCGCGATCGCGTCCAAATCACCCCTTATTTCGCAGATTGGTTAGAAAAGATGCTCGAACCTGCTGCGGAAGACCGTTTTCAAACCGCAAAAGAAGCATTGAAAGCTTTGACAGAAAAACCAACAAATCTTTCTGTGATTTCCGCACTTAGCTTAAGTGGGCAAAAACCTGCGGGTAGTAAGATTAAATTACGAAAGAATAGCCGACTTTTAGTGGCAGAAATTCCGCCGCCCGGCTTCACTATTGAAAACGTTGGACTTGCTTTTTTCGCTTTAGTCTGGAACGTAATTAGCTTGCCTTTTTTCTTCGGACCAATTTTATTTGGGGGATGGATTTTGAGTTTGTTTACCCTTGCTCATTTCGTGGTAGGCTTATGGTTGATTGGAATGGTTTTGTTCGCGATCGCTGGTAAAATACGTTTAGAGATCGATCCTCACAAATTTTCTCTAAACTGGATTCTCGGCTCTCATACTATTCGCTCTTTCAAAGGAAGCACCACTAGCATTAGCAAAGTAGAAGTAGATACCAAGGTTAATTCTAAAGGACAAAGAACGATTACCTGCGCCATTTGGGAAGGAGTTCGCCAACACAAATTTGCTTCAATGCTCAAGATAGTCGAAAAAGAATGGTTAGTCGCAGAAATTGACTCTTTCCTAAAATCTCTTCGCTAGTTACCTAATTACATTGAGATAATAATTGTAAGCTAGACCTAACTCAGCAATATCTTGACAAAAAACAATAATTATGTTTGAAATCAACAAATCTTCTCCCCCTCGAAACAAAAATGACTGGCAATATCAACTAGACAAATTTGTCAAGTCTCATCACCGAGAATTAGCCGCTTTAGCTTGGGGGCTTTCTCAGGAACAAGGAGAAAACAAAGACACTCTTGGTATAGATATCAAACCCACACCTCATTTTATTTATTGTCCGAAAAACGCGATCGAAACCTTAAACCAGAATGCGGAAAATCGCTTGCAAGAAATTCTCGGACTCGTTGAAAATCATCAACCGGAAATAGAAGTATTAATGATTGGTATCGGTGATGGCGAAATTAAACTAATTTATTTTCAACCCAAAACTCCACCACCCCAATGTTTTCAGGAACTTGGACAAGACACAGACACACTTCTAATTAATCTCGAAGAGGAAATGGAACAAAATTTAAAACTTTGAAAGAACTATAGCGATTAGGAATAGGGGCAATCACCTGGTGGTTGCCCCTAAATTTTCCTGTTTAGTTTCCTAATGAATTAGTATCTGCTACTACCAGGCTTGTAAACAATAAAGCTAACAGTTTGACACTGTTTAATATTGTCAAAACCAACTACCCGAATATAAGAATCCGAGTATTCAGAACGACACTCGCGTACTTCGGTAAGTACATCCTGAGCGTTTCTCGCATCAAATAAAGGTAACTTCCACAAAGTCCAGTGGTGATCTGCGGGTGCAGGATCTTTTTCAAACTCAACCGCCGGAATAAAGCCTTGCTCCAACATATATTCAATTTGTAAAGCAATTTGTTGGTCAGTCAAAGGCGGTAAATAAGACAGAGTTTCGTAACGCTTCTCTTTGGATAATGTTTTCATTGGTTTTCCTTTGTTTTCCTTAACTTGAAGTCGAAATTAACAGTTTTTAGTCTGGAGAATCATTAACATCCAACTCAGGGTCAGATTTTTCTGGTTCAGACTGAGTGAGGCGTTCTAAAAGTTCGCGACGGTTTCGGACATTTGCCTCTTGAATGCCCGTCCGTACCATTTCTGGAAGAAAGTCTAAGACTTGTTCGGCGATATCTTCTCGCACCGTCAAAATCCGCAAAACTAAATCTTTACGGTCTTGCATTAATCCTTGCAGGTAGGCTTCTCCATCCTGAATATTAGTCTGAGACGAATATTGCCTCAACCAGATTGCTTGAGAAGGATTCGTTTCCGATAATTGATTGATAATTGTCACCACTGCTTGATAAGTCAAGTAATTTTGGACAACCTTTGCCGTATCTCTCGCAATCTTTTTTGGATACATCTACCTACCCTTTTTCCCCGCGAGTAGGAACGCAGTAAGAAGCTACGTTCCCATGAAACCCAATTTTAGAGAGTGTCAATTGCCTCGAACTCGAATTTAATTTCTTTCCAGAGTTCGCAAGCTGCTTTCAGTTCTGGAGACCAACGAGTAGCTTCGCGAATTACGTCGTTACCTTCGCGTGCTAAGGAACGACCTTCGTTACGAGCTTGGATACAAGCTTCTAAAGCTACGCGGTTAGCGGTTGCCCCAGGAGCGTTACCCCAAGGGTGTCCGAGAGTACCACCACCGAACTGTAAGCAAGAGTCATCGCCGAAGATTTCGACTAATGCTGGCATATGCCAAACGTGAATACCACCGGAAGCTACAGGCATAACGCCAGGTAGAGATGCCCAATCTTGGGTGAAGAAAATACCGCGAGAACGGTCTTCTTCCACGTGGTCTTCGCGCATTAAGTCAACGAAGCCCATCGTGATGCCGCGTTCGCCTTCAAGTTTACCAACAACTGTACCAGAGTGGAGGTGGTCACCACCAGAGAGGCGCAAGCACTTCGCTAAAACACGGAAGTGGATACCGTGGATTTTTTGACGGTCGATTACTGCGTGCATCGCACGGTGAATGTGTAGCATTACGCCGTTATCACGACACCAGCGAGCGAGGGTGGTGTTAGCGGTGAAACCACCTGTGAGATAGTCGTGCATAATGATGGGGGTGCCAATTTCTTTAGCGAATTCAGCCCGTTGCATCATTTGTTCGCAAGTGGGAGCGGTCACATTGAGGTAGTGACCTTTCATTTCGTTGGTTTCAGCTTGGGATTTTTCGATGGCTTCTTGAACGAAGAGGAAGCGATCGCGCCAGCGCATAAACGGCTGTGAGTTGATGTTTTCGTCGTCTTTGGTGAAGTCTAAACCACCGCGCAAACATTCGTATACTGCACGACCATAGTTTTTCGCTGATAAACCAAGTTTCGGCTTAATTGTACAACCGAGTAACGGACGACCGTATTTGTTCAGTTTGTCGCGCTCAACCGTAATCCCGTGGGGAGGTCCTTGGAAAGTTTTAACTAACGCGATCGGGAAGCGAATATCTTCTAAACGCAATGCCCGTAGTGCTTTGAATCCGAAAACGTTTCCGACGATTGAGGTCAGAATGTTGGTTACTGAACCTTCTTCAAATAAATCTAACGGATAAGCAACAAAGCAGAAAAATTGGTTATCTTCTCCCGAAACTGGCTCGATATCGTAGCAACGACCTTTGTAACGGTCTAAGTCAGTTAATCCATCTGTCCATACTGTTGTCCAGGTTCCTGTGGACGATTCCGCCGCTACAGCCGCTCCTGCTTCTTCTGGAGGAACACCCGGTTGGGGTGTTACGCGAAAGGCTGCTAATAAGTCTGTATCCTTCGGTGTGTAGTCTGGGGTGTAATAAGTTAATCGATAGTCTTTTACCCCTGCTTTAAATCCCGATGATTTTGCTTGTACCACTTTGTTTTTCTCCTTATTAATCCGCAAGCGTATTTTTCACTAATGAATTCTGCTGCTAAAGCATTTGGCGTTTCCTTAAGCAACAAAAACGCTTATTAGTATAGCTAGCTCTTAGAAAATTTTTGAGTCAAATTTAACCTTGACTATTTTTTGTTGAATTTTAGCTTAACACAAAATTTAGCTTTTTTTACACTACACTTCTTTACTTTTTAGCAAGATTCGATTGTTAGTTTCTTAACTTAGATATTAACTAAACTAATGTTTAGTTACCAAATCTCAAAAACCATTACAAATCATTAACAACAAGCACAAAATTACCGACTTTGCTCTACGAAAACACGACAATCTTTCTGGTTCGAGCGCTTGAATCGATTAGTAGCTATAAGTAAGAAGTAAAGCTTTAATTTTGTTTACATTACCGATTTGTTGAAATAGTTTTCCTCCTGATTCACAAGCAAAATTTTTCTCCTTAAGTTTGAGCAATAACAGCCAATTACTGACAAAAATAAGCCTCAGACACAAATATATTACTCTCAAGCAACTTTTCGCGCCAAAAACCAAATTTTTACCGAAAAACTATGTAAGAACAATTAATTATTCAAGGTCTTGGTGAGGCTTATTTAAAGGTTGACGATGGGGAAAAAGAGTATGCAGCATTTGCTGGACGCGATCTTGACCAGAAATCGAGGAATTTTGCTGTTGGGGTAAAGGAGAAGGAGGTTGAGAACCATTTTGAACAGCTTCTGAAGGTGGTTCTGGAGAACTTTCTGTGGCTATTTCTGTTTCTCGATCTAGTTTTTCGGTTTGTCTGTCTGATGCAGTTGTCTCTGGTGGAGATTTTTCCTCACTGACAACAATTTCTGCTGCGGCATTAATATCGACCTGACGAGAAGTATCTCCCAAGACAGAACCCGCCGGAATAATTTCCCCAGCAGCAACAGAAGTATTAAAAATAGTCGTTGCGGCTCCAATAGAAGCATTGGCACCAATTTTGCCACAGCCAACAATTAAAACTCCTGTTCCCAAAATAGCTCCTGTTTCAATTTCTATAATTCCCTGGTAAGCATTAATAATCGCTCCCATACCAAGACAAACGCCAGCAGCAATGACAATTTTACTATCGGGGGCAGCTTGTAAAATCGCACCAGGAGCGATCGCCGCACTTGGATGAATTTTCACCTCACCCCAGAGATAAACATGAGAATTATTAGCTGGTTGCAGGGGTGGCAAATACATGATCTTGGCTCTGGATAAATACTCAGTTATCAGCACCGAGTTAACTGCGATCGCCCGATGAGGCGCTGGGCGGAAGCCCAATCGCTGCTAGCCGATAACTAATAACTGGTAAATTGTGTTAAGGTCGTTGGATAATCGTCTCCAATACTCGTCGTTTCGCCTCTGGGTCAATGCCAATCAAGCGCACGTATTCACCTTGATGATCTGCTAAACAAGCTTGTAACTCAGTTAAAACTTGAGCTTCACTTTTCGCCTCAATTGTCGGACAACTGAGCCAAGAACTTGTCCGGAAACGACGTTTATCAGCGTGTTCGGTACCGATGTTATATCCTTGTTGAATCAGCGATCGCACTTGGTTAACAGTTTCGGTACTCAAATCAGTATTTACTGAACCATTGCTGCTTGCTTTACTTGCAAAACTTCGGCTTTGAGCAAAACCTTTACCAGTTTTCGCTTTCTTTGCTGTGGTTTTCTTTCCCGAAGTGCTATCTTCTGGTCGTTGAATAATCGTTTCGACCACTCGGCGTTTCGCATCTACATCAACACCTACCAGACGAACATATTCCCCTGGATAGTCAGCAACCATTGCTTCTAACTCACTCAAAACTTGAGCTTCATTGCTACCATCGATACTACCAACAATCCGCCAAGAACTTGTCTTAAAGCGACGCTTGGAAGCGTGTTCGAGAGTAATCTTATTACCTTGGTGTAGTAAATCGCGTACTTGGTCTACAACGCTAGCATTTAACTCATCACTACCAACTTGAGCGCGATCGCCGTTATCACTGGTTTGACGATAACTATTAGTGCGACGCTGCTGTGGTTGCTTGCTATCTTCTGGGCGTTGGATAATTGTTTCCGAAACACGACGTTTCGCCTCTGGGTCGATACCCAACAAACGCACGTATTCTCCTTGATGTTCACTCAAGCAAGCTTCTAACTCTTGGAAAACTTGATTTTCATTACTGGAGTGAATAATCGGACAACTGCGCCAAGAACTGGTTTTAAATCTCCGTTGATCTGCGTGTTCAGTTCCAACAATATAACCTTGTTTCAGCAGCGATCGCACTTGTTGAACTGTTTCCGAATCTAAGCCCCCACTACTGCTTGTTGTTCTAGTTGTTGTTGAAGAAGTTTTCCTTTGGTTACTGTAGCGCACCGATTTTCTTGACCCAGAGCCAACCAAAGATTGAGGTTTGTCTTGCGGTCGTTGCACAATCTTTTCTAGAACTCTTTTTTTCTGATTCGGGTCAATCCCGATCAAGCGTACATATTCTCCTTCATATTCTGTCAACGTTGCTGACAACTCACTTAATACTTGATCTTCCCTTGTACCTTGGAATGAAGGACAACTGTGCCAAGATCCGGTTTTAAATCTCCGCTTGTCGGCGTGTTCTGCGCCAATACGATATCCTTGTCTTAATAAAGAGCTTACCTGCTCTGCTATCTCTGAACTTAAACTCATACTACCCATTGGTTTTGTATACCCGATTTTCGCAGTACCATTATTGTTAATTTTTTGCCCTCGGATGGGAGCTATACAACTTTCATCTGCTGCACAGTGATATCCTGCACGCAAAGCTTCATTTACTTCCACCACATGACGGGCAAAATGGCGATCGCTTTCTTGCACATCTGGCAAACGATCTGCTTGTTGTTGATTAGTAATTAAAGCTCCTGAAGGAACATACTTTCCTGGGGGAATTTCTACGTCTTGAATCAACGTGTGCATCATCACAATACAATCGCGATTCACTCTCGCATTAAATACTGTCGAGCGAAAGCCGATGAAGCAATTATCCCCCACATACGCTGGACCATGAATCAGCACCATGTGAGTGATACAAGTATTTTTTCCTACCCATACCGAATAATTCTTGCCATCATCCCCAGCTACCCTACCTTGTTCTAATCCGTGAATAACTGCCCCATCTTGGATATTCGTTCCTTCATTGATGGCGAAAGTACCCCCTTCGTCGGCACGAATTGAAGTTCCTGGGGCAATTAATACTTTCGGACCGACTTGAATATCACCAATAGTATTAGCAAACGAATGCACGTAAGCTGTTGGATCAATTTGCGGTTCGGCTAAACTTTGCGACCAGGGAGTCGGGGGAGCCGCTTGAGTGCGGGCTACCATCTGTCAATCCCTCCTATAGTTTTGTCCGGTGTGTTACCAGTGACTAGCGACTTTCTACTCGCCCTCTTTTTAAAGATATTGCTCTTTTTTGCTATACAGCAAGCGATTGTCAAGCGTTACCGTATCAATAATCCCTACCACTGTTGCATCGAGCGGGCGAGATTCATCAGTTGCTAAAAAGCGGGCAGCACTGCCACGGCTGATTAACACCCATTCACCTGTTCCTGCTCCGACTCGGTCTGCTGCTACTTCGTATTCTGGTAGCGGCTGTCCTGACTCGTCAATAAATTGCAACAGCAGTAACTTTACTCCTGTCATTTCTGGAAGTTTTTGGGTACTAACTACCGTGCCACGTACTACAGCAATTTGCATTTTTTTATCTCAGTGTCCTCGGTACGCCGTAAACGCTTTCTCGGAATTGTTCTACTGCTTCGCTATAACGAATCGGTAGGACATATTCTAAGTTTTCGTGAGGACGGGCAATGATATGAGTGGATAATACTTGCCCTCCATTTACCCGCTTGACTGCCTCTGTTCCTGCTGATACTGAGGCTTGTACTTCTGAAACATCTCCTCTGACGATTACAGTTACTCTTCCGGTACCAATTTTTTCGTAACCGACTAAGGTGACGCGGGCAGCTTTTACCATCGCATCGGCTGCTTCTACTACTGCGGGAAACCCTAGGGTTTCAATCATTCCTACTGCAATTGACATTTGTTTTTACTCCTTATTTATTATTTGATTCTTGGTCTTGCTGATAATTTTCTGGAACGCTTCAACTTAGATTTTTGTGGTTACGTTCGGAATTGCTCTACTTCTTCGGTATAGCGAATCGGCAGTACATATTCTAAGTTTTCGTGGGGACGGGCAATGATATGGGTTGATAATACTTCACCGCCATTGACACGATTAGCTGATTCTACTCCTGCTGATACTGATGCTTGTACTTCTGAAACATCTCCTCTGACGATTACGGTTACTCTTCCTGTACCGATTTTTTCATAACCTACTAAGGTGACACGAGCGGCTTTTACCATCGCATCGGCTGCTTCTACTACTGCGGGAAACCCTAGGGTTTCAATCATTCCTACTGCAATTGGCATCTTTTTCTCTCCTAACACAACAAGCGAAGTCAAAGTCGCAGTCAGTCTTGGTAACAGCCGACCACTGCTGCTTTGGCAGTTTATTTTCTGGGTTGAAGCTTGGAGTTACAACCTTTTTCTGAGCTACCTCTATGTTGTTACTTTTGTCTCCCACCACGAGCGCAAATTGCCACTAGCAAAATCTTGACTAAAAGCACTATATTTTCAATCTAAAAAAAAGCATAGGAAAGCTTTGTACCTTTGACAATATAAATCTTTATGATTTTTTCAAATTGCTTTGTTAACAAAATTTAATACCTCGGCGATCGCCTCTGGATTCCTCTTTTACTCGTTATGAGTTTGAACTCGAATGTGGTAAAGTCGAGAAATGCTTGATAATTTTTGCTCATCTTACCGATAATCTCTGCTTTTTAACCCCTCAACGGGCGAAAAAAGCAAGCATCTATACTCACTTTTGTAAAGAAGTGAGTGAGTAAATGCTACTATTTGCTTGGTAAACATAATCAGCCTAAGCTTAAGAGGAGAAAGTTTTTGGTAACTGACCAAGGGTTAACTAAGCTTTGGTTGAAGATTAAAGCAGAGCTTCGCTTCTGACTAATGAAAGCTCGGCTTTCGACCAAAAATGTCTTGATTGCGAATAGCTATTTTCTTTTTTCACATCTAACTTAGGGAAGAAAGAAAATTACTGATTTGCTTCTGGTTCAACCTTATATCCAATTTGTCCAGAGTCTAGATTAGAGGTAAAGTAAACTGATATTTTCTCTCTAAAAAAAGTTCTGGAAAGCTATTTTTTCTCATTCAAACTTAGAG
>JAWQFW010000135.1:0-14438 GCA_035968095.1 Oscillatoria sp. PMC 1068.18 | reverse complement strand
GACATTATCAACTCTAAAATAAAAAAAAATTATTCACAAAAAAAACTAAACCCAATTTTTTTTTGCGCCCTTGCGAGAAAGATAACACAAACTAAAACCTCACCCCAATCAAAGAGAAAAACTTAATTTACAAACGAAAAGCCCTTAGTAGCTTGGCGTTTTTGCGAGAAAATATAATCTAAACTAAAACTAATGAAAACTACCACAAAAACTCAACCAAAATGGCAATTCTGGATCGACAGAGGCGGCACATTTACAGATATTGTCGCTAAAGATCCCAACGGCAAAATAATCATCCATAAACTATTATCAGAAAACCCCGATCGCTATCAAGATGCGCCAATTCAAGGAATCCGAGAAGTTATGGGACTTTCCAGCGATGCAGTTATTCCCTCCGACGAAATTGAAGTTGTCAAAATGGGAACCACTGTTGCGACAAATGCCCTGTTAGAAAGAAAAGGCGATCGCGTAATTTTAGCGATTACCAAAGGCTTTCGCGATGCGTTGAGAATTGGCTACCAAAATCGCCCCGATATTTTCGCCCGCGAAATTATTTTACCTAAATTAGTTTACGAACAAGTCATCGAAGTTGAAGAACGCTATAATGCCCGTGGCGAAGAATTAATTCCCGTTAACAGCGCAAAAGTACGTCAAGATTTACAAGCTGCATACGACACCGGAATTCGCAGTTGCGCGATCGTTTTCATACATGGTTATCGCTACCCAAAACATGAACAAGAAATCGCCCAAATAGCGCAAGAAATTGGCTTTACGCAAATCTCTGTTTCTCACGAAGTTAGCCCTTTAATGAAAATAGTTAGTCGGGGCGATACTACGGTGGTTGATGCTTATTTATCACCAATTTTACGTCGCTATGTTGACCAAGTTTCCAGTCAATTAGGAACAACTAAATTAATGTTTATGCAGTCCAACGGTGGACTTGCCGACGCAAATTTATTTCAAGGCAAAGATAGCATTCTCTCAGGTCCCGCAGGCGGAATTGTCGGGGCGGTGAAAACCAGTCAAGTTGCTGGTTTCGAGAAAATTATTGGTTTCGATATGGGGGGAACTTCTACCGATGTCACTCACTACGCAGGCGAATACGAACGCAGCTTTGAAACCGAAATCGCTGGGGTAAGGTTGCGAACCCCGATGATGTCGATTCACACAGTTGCGGCTGGGGGCGGTTCGATTGTTCAGTATGACGGGGCGAGATATCGCGTGGGACCGGAATCTGCGGGGGCGAATCCAGGTCCGGCGGCTTATGGGAAAGGGGGTCGGTTGACAGTTACCGACTGTAATGTGATGGTGGGGAAGTTGCAACCGGAATTTTTCCCGAAAGTGTTTGGGAAAGATGGAACTACGGCTTTGGATGCAGGAATTGTCAGGGAAAAGTTTGAGGAATTAGCGGCGGAAATTGGCGATGGGAGAGATCCTGAAGCGATCGCGGCGGGATTTTTAGCGATCGCTGTGGAAAAAATGGCAAATGCGATTAAAAAAATCTCTCTTCAGAGGGGTTACGATGTCTCGAAATATACTCTTTGTTGTTTTGGTGGGGCGGGAGGACAACACGCTTGCGCGATCGCTGATGCTTTGGGAATGAAACAAGTATTTATTCATCCCTATGCAGGGGTTTTATCTGCTTATGGAATTGGTTTAGCAGATATTCGTGTTTTGCGGGAAAAATCAGTAGAAGCCATCTTAGAAGCAGATTTATTACCTCAACTAGAAAGCGAATTAACCTCCTTAACTACGGCTGCAAAAGCAGAATTAAACCGTCAAGAAATTAATTCCCAAACTGAAATTACGATTCTCCGCAAAGTTCATCTCAAATATCAAGGAACCGATTCAACTTTAAGCGTTGAATTTAGCGATCTCGCCAGCATGAAACAAGAATTCTCTCTGATTCATCAGCAACGTTACGGTTTCACAATGGCAGATAAAACTTTAATAGTAGAAACAGTTTCTATTGAATTAATTTGTCCTACCCAAAGTTCAGCAGAAAAAATAATTCAACGCCAAACTAATAAACCTCCCCTACCAATTGCCACTATCCAAATGTACGCAGCAAATAGTTGGCAAGAAACGCCTGTTTACCAACGCGAAAATTTGCAGCCCGGCGATCTAATTGCGAGTCCAGCGATAATTATTGAAGCAACTGGAACTAATATTATTGAACCTGGTTGGTCAGCAGAAATAAATTCTTATAATCACTTGGTTTTAAACCGCAGAACTCTGAAGAATAATACAGACAAACAGAACGTTTCTCAAAATTTATCTCAAGAAGAACCCGATCCTGTTTTATTGGAAATATTTAATAATTTGTTTCGTTCCATCGCAGAACAAATGGGGACAACGCTGCAAAATACGAGTTATTCAGTTAATATTAAAGAACGCCTCGATTTTTCTTGTGCAATCTTTGACAAAAATGGGCAATTAGTCGCCAATGCGCCACATATTCCCGTCCATTTAGGGTCAATGAGTGAAAGCGTCGCCAGTTTAATTAGCGACTGCGGAAAGCGTCTGAAACCGGGCGATGTTTATGTTTTAAATAATCCCTACAATGGCGGTACCCATTTACCAGATGTTACCGTAATTACGCCTGTTTTTTCTAACTCTCAACCTCTGTTTTATGTTGCTTCTAGAGGACATCACGCCGACATCGGTGGAATTACGCCCGGTTCGATGCCGCCTCATAGTAAAAATTTAGACGAAGAAGGAATACTTTTCGATAATTTCTTGTTAGTTGAAGCCGGAAAATTTCGCGAAACTGAACTACTCCAACTTTTGAATTCCGGTAAATATCCAGTTCGTAATTCTGTTCAAAATATTGCTGACTTACAAGCACAAATAGCAGCTAATGAAAAGGGTGTACAAGAGTTACAAAATATGGTAAAATTATCTGGTTTAGAAACCGTGCAAGCTTACATGGGTTTCGTGCAAGATAATGCCGAAGAATCAGTTAGAAAAATCATTTATGCTCTCAAAGATGGAAGTTTTGAGTTAGAATTAGATACGGGCAGTAAAATTAAGGTGATTATTACAATTAATCGCAAAAATAGAAGTGCCAAAATAGATTTTACTGGTACATCTCAGCAAGCAAATAATAACTTTAATGCTCCATCGGCGGTATGTAAAGCAGCAGTTTTATACGTTTTTCGGAGTTTAGTAAATGACGATATTCCTTTAAATGCAGGTTGTCTTAAACCTTTAGAAATTATTATTCCTGAAGGCTGTTTACTTAACCCGAAATATCCGGCGGCTGTAGTAGCGGGAAATGTAGAAACATCGCAAAATATAACCGATTGTTTGTATGGTGCATTAGGTGTTATGGCTGCCTCGCAAGGAACCATGAATAACTTTACATTTGGTAACGAAAAATATCAGTATTACGAAACAATTTGTGGTGGTTCCGGTAGCGGAGAAAATTTTCCTGGAACCGATGCAGTACATACTCACATGACTAACTCGCGACTGACCGATCCAGAAGTATTAGAATGGCGTTTTCCGGTATTATTAGAAAGCTTTAGAATTCGCCCTAATAGTGGTGGAAAAGGAAAGTATGCTGGTGGTAATGGAGTGATTCGTCAAATTAAATTTTTAGAACCAATGACAGCCGGAATCTTGTCAAGTCGTCGTCAAATTGCACCTTTTGGGTTAGCAGGAGGAAAACCAGGTTTAGTAGGGAAAAATTGGTTAGAAAGAAAGGATGGGAAAGTGGAAGAATTAGGTAGTACGGCTACAGTAAAGGTTAATTCTGGTGATATATTTGTCATCGAGACTCCCGGTGGTGGTGGCTACGGTGAATGAATTGCAGAAGAAAAATTAAATCAGCCCAGATGATCTTGTCATGAGTAAGCAATTCTGGTAATACTCGCTCACCTAAAATCTGGAGAAAGACAATGTGAATATACACAAATGTGGATTTCCAATTTTTAGTCTCCTTCTTTCCGAAATCTTCACTTTTGGGCTTTAACGTCGAAGATGAAAGTCAAACAAGCATTAGCAAAACTTGATTGACATAACAAACAAAACAGCTAGGCAATCAATAATTGCCCTCAGATGTTTAGGAGAATGACAATGTATTTAGAGCAAAAAAAGCCTGAAATTGCTGAATGTGGTATTCTGACATCAAAAAGATTGACATATACCGATCTAGGATCAGCAGAATCTAACAATACCTCAGCTAATGTTCCTCTAGCTATTTGTCAACAAAAGCTTGCTTTCGGCTTTTTCAACTACTGTAAATATGCTGAGTTAGCGCTACGTGGGTTAAAAGCAGCAGGCTTCCCCATGAAGAAAGTTTCTTTAATTGCACAAACAAATGATAAAAAAATTCGTAGAGTTGCCAAAACTAGCGTGCTTACAGGTAGCCATTTAAACGGCATCACCAGAATTTTAATTGGTTTGGGAATGTTAAGAATGCCAGAAATTGGCACTATCATCGTCGCCGGAAACCTCTCCAAAGATTTAACAAAAACTAATCCTGTTGACGCTGCGGCTCGTGGCTTAATTGGCATTTTTGGCGATCGCGGAGTTAATTTTGAGCAAGCAAAAAATTTAAACCAAGTTGTCGGTGAGGGAAATTATTTAATCGGGATTCAAGGTACAGAAAATCAAATTCGCTACGCTGAAGCTATTTTGGATCGTTACTGCATCGAAAATTGGGCAGTTTACTAGAAGATTTGCATTTTGAGTCGTAACTAACAACTACTTGAACTACATGATTTAGTCTGCATTTGCAGGCTATTTTTTTTGCAAAAAACTTATGAATTGAGAATTTGTTCTACGGTAAAATTAAGTTCGGGGAAAGTCGGAGAGATGACGATCTCGCCACCTTGATAGCGATTCATCTGATAAGTTTGTTTCTCATCCAAAACACAAACAAAAATCGTCGGGAGTTTAGGGTTTCCTAAATAGCTGCGACTTCCAATAGCTAAATAATCAACAATCCAATATTCAGGAATACCCAAACATTGATACTCTTCCAATTTATCCACATAATCATCTTCCCAATTTGTCGAAACAATTTCTACCGCTAATTGGGGCGGTTCCAAGAGTGCCGAATAAGCCGTAGGATGAGCTTCCCAAATAGTTTTATCAACCACTGTAACATCCGGATGGCGACCTTGTTCGCGTCCTTGTTTGGTTTCGGTTCTAATTACAATTCTCCCCGAAACTCGATAGTTTAACTGAAGTCGTTCCACTTCTTTATCAAACTGTCGGAGAATAAAATCTGCTAAATCTTCATGTCGTCTTGTCGGTAAAATACGCATAATTTCCCCGTTCACTAATTCATAGCGTCCCTCCTCATCCGGAAGTTGGTTGACAAATTGCTCGAAACTTAGTTGTTGTGGGAGTTGAGTTGTAGTCATGGTGGTTGTCTAGGTAGGTGAGAGTGCGATCGTCTTTTTTATCTATCAATAAATAGTCATACCAATTTCGAGAAGTAAGTTTTAGTTAAGGACTATCATTGTTTGTTATATCCCAGACAACAGCGATCGCGTCTAATTCGTTAACAAGTAGTTCTGTTTGTTCAATAATTTCTTGAGCATTTTTGGGATTTTTCCGAAAACCTGCGTGTAGTGCATCGTTACGCAAGTTAGCTAGATTAAACTGTCCTCCCCATATATTGTTTATCTTTTTTCTCTTAGTCTTGGGAATTTTTGACCACTGTTTTAAGTACATAGATTCTCTAACAGTATTTCCGTCTTTGTCTTTCTTTTTACCTCCTGCTAAAAGCAGTTCCATTTCTTCTCGATTGTTTTTTTCCATAGGATTGATTTCAAAGTGATAACAGAGTAAAGATGGCAACCATTCTCGTGCTAATGATAAAGCTTGAACAACTTGTTCTTTTTTCAGATACCACTTGATCATTTCTAGTTGTCGTCTTAACGCTACTTTAGCTGTTTGTTCATAGTCTTCTGGAGTGGCTAAACCAAAATTTCCATAATCTTTTTCTACTTGTTCAAGTAAGCTAACAAAAGGTGGTATAGATTGAGAAATAATCGGCGCTGCTTCAGCAACTCGATCGGGAAGATTTGCTGCTTCTTGCATTACGTCCATTGGACGTAAAAGCTGCAACCCTTGAGAAATTCCTTTAATACCTTCTGCTAATTTTTTTGTTTCAGGATGACTATCATTTAATAAATCAGCAAGAGATTGACCATTTCCTGTTTTGATAAACTGATCCGTTGCAGTTGTCCAATCTAAGAGACTAACAATTGGTAATAAATCAAAGGTGGGAGTTTCATTAGTTTCCTTATTTTTTGCTTCAAATGCTCCATAAAGTAGTCCTTCTATATTTACTTTGCGTACAACTCGTAAGTAACTTACTGCTAGTAAAGCCACAACTGGAATTGAACGAAAGCTATGAGTAATATCAAAAATTACGCGATCGCCGTCTTCTAAACAGTCAGTTACTTTTTGAAAAATATACCAAATGTCTTCTGGACTGTTCCGCTCAGGAATATTTTTGATAGGATGCAAATTTACTTTTTTACTTAATCGTTCTTCTAGCTGTTCCCAATTCGTTTTAGTGTCTCCTCTAGGTGGTACAGTTTCTACGCTTTTTGTTAGCAATACATACAAAATTTCTGGTTGATAAAACTCTACTAATGCCTCTTGAAAAAATGGTGTGGAAAATTTACTATCGTTCGATGGTTTTATATACGTTGTTTCAATATACTTGTTTAATCCAAGAAAAGAAATGATTTTCATCTTAAGCTTTTTGAGTTATTGATAGACAACTATTTTTGTTGATCGCAATAAAAACAAGTTTTTCTCGCTTCTCAACTTTTTCATTAATAAAAAATTTAGTCCCCTTGCGGGGATTGATTAAGAAATGATTCAACTGTCAAACCAGTATCTAAGAAAAGATTGCTTCAATCCCTGAGCAGGTATTTAAAGAGTAATAATTGCTCTTTATGCAACTGACTGGATTAAAGTTTTCAAGACAGTGATAAATTAATAATATCTAAAATAATCTCACAAGTCAATAATTATTTTCCAGAAAAGCAAGCATGGCAAAATATCCCTCGTTAATCAAAATTGTACCGAGGGATATTATGAAAAGATTCGCGATTTTTACTCGAAATATTAATCGCAAATCTTTCAAGAATCTTTAGAAAGGCACTCTTGCGAGTATAATTTTTGTTCTAGGACTTGAATTGTATCTTTAAGCCGATCGTTCTCATAAACTAAATCAGATATATAGTGGTAAAGCCAATGAGTTTTCTTTGCAATCTGCTCCATATTTTGGACTAAGCTGTGTATCAAGTCTTTAATTTCCTCGATAGTTCCCATAAGGTAGCTAGCGAGTGAATGAATTTTCTCTGCAATCTGCTTCACATCTTGGACTAAGTTGTTTGTGAAATCTTTAATTTCTTCGAGAGTTTGCATAATATCGGCATTAGAAGGATTATTTCTAGATACAGAATTGACAGTGGAATCATCTAAGTTATCGTACTTAGGCATTTTTGCCCTCCTTGAGATTGATTTTCATGAAGATTTCCTCAATACTAACAACTTTAGTTTAACAAATTCTTTTGATTATCAGCACTACTTGGTAAAATTCTCTGCATCTATCATTGTTTGTCCCATTCCGAGACGAGTTTTCATTCCTGTACCGGAAAATTGTGCATACTGAATTAGTAAGTGAGCAACATTAGCTAAAAGGGGATCGACGCGATAAAAAACCTGTAACTGAATGTTACCGACAAACCCGGAAACGAAGCCTCGCTGTAGCCGATAAGTGCGAGTTTTGAGTCGATGTCGTTGCAGGGCGATCGCGTTTTCCAAATAGCCAATTAATTCATCACCTCCTAAGTATACGGGTGCAAAATGATTCCATCTTTCTAACCAACTGCGAAACAATAAGCTGGGAACGGGAAGCGGTAAGTTCACGCTACCCTGAGAGAATGCCGTTGGTGTGAGAAATTCTAAATTGAAGCGTCGGGTGGGTTCTGGCTCGTTGGCGACAAACGTGGTATAAAGTTCTTCGTAAGTGGCGATCGCGTCATCACGTTCAACAATTGTAAAGCTGACACCGAGAAAGTCCAGAGAATCAGCCAAATCCAAAGACGCGATCGCGCTTGAAGCTCTTTCGTTTAATCCACACAAAAAAAGCTGATAAAATTCATCTGGCTCAAAAATAAAAAAGTCTTTTTCTCCTGAATATCTGCCAATTAAACCAGAACAAGTAATCGAAGGTATCGCCTCTTTTCCTATGTCTAACTCCAGTTTTTCATGCAATAATTTAACTAAAGCTAAACAATAAGAACGCGGTAACACGATCGTTTCTTCAGCTTTTAGGGTCAATGTCGTCTTAATTAACATCAAATTACCTTCAACTTCACCCAACCAGGAACATAAGCAATCTCACCATTTTTATTAGCAATAGTCCGACGAGATTTGGGAGCTTCAAACCCTGGTGCTTTAATTCCACAAACATCCCGTAGTTCCGAGCGAGTTTCGTCTTGAAACAACCAACTAATTGTTGTTCCTGTCATTCCACTTCCCCATCCTAAACGTAATTGATAGGGACAGTCTTCTTTTTCGTATAGTCGGCGAATACGCTCGAAATCTAAACTTTTTCCTTGATGTCGATTATTAAATATACTCTGCCAATAATCAAACTCACCATCCCATTGATCCTGAGCAAATTCTTGGCAAATTGTTAAAAGTTCCGCAATGTTTTTGAAAGGAATTTGCATACCTTGTTGATGGTGAAACCATTGCAGCATTTCTGTATCTAAAACAATTGTAAATTCTGTATAGACATTACGCACCATTTCTGCATAAAGAGGAGCTTTATATTTAGCTTTTCGTTCATGTTTATCCTGAAAGTAACTAGAAACTATTACTTCAGCCGTAACCGATAAATTACGGTTGATTCTCTTCCCATTTTTGTTAGTAATTTGCTGTTCTAATAACGGTTGAGAATCTGTTACTTTAATTGCTCGCATGAAATCTCTACTCTGCAAAGTAGTTTTTCCAGGAGCCTGTTGATTTTGATAAATTAGGTTGAAATTAGAAAATAAACTTTCCATAAATAAATTTTTGTCAACAAATTTTTGCTTAAATTTATTTCTGAGTTCTCCAGATTGAAGTTTTTCTCTTAACCTACCTTCAATTTCACTAACTCGTTGTGGCGTTTGATACTTATCAGCGTGCTTCAGAAGATGATACGCGATCGCAGTCCGAATTGCACCCTTAATCGAACTACCGGGAATATACAGTTGTCCCAAGCCATTGCGAATCATGGGACGCAAATCTGTCACTCGATCCTCAACCCAATTACGAGTGCTAGTTAATTTCGGAAAAATCGCATTTCCTTCTGCATCTTTTGCCTCTTGCCAATTATTACCAAAAACTTGTTTTAATAAGCTAGAAATATTTTCTCTATTTTCGATTGCCTGAACATAATCATCTAACCTACCACGACTGTATAATTCTTTTGCTAGTGCTTCTTGATTCGGCAGATAAACACGATTTGAAGTTTCAACATACTCAAAAGGATTTAATTTGGAAACCTCCGAACCAATATGTAACATTGGACTTATTAAACGAATGCGTTTCGATTCATAAACTTTTGGTTTAGCAAGAGCAAATTCATTAGCAATAGTCATGATTTATTTAAGTTAGGAATACAAAGAGGAAGACTGAGACTAATTCCACTGCGATAAATACGATGTAATTTATATTTTTCAGGTGTTACATCTGCTAATTGTCCTTGAGGTGAAACTGGAAAAACCGATCCTTCACTGAACATTCGTACCATTTGACGACGTAGTTGATAGCCAGAGGAAAATGAAGCAAGCCATCCACCTCTTTCGAGAATTTTGTAGACTACAGATTGGTGAATTTCTCCCTGATTGTTAAATAAGTTATCTGACAAAGGTAATTCCCAAAATAAGCTAATTAAGCTATAACTATTAGCTCCGGAAAAATTAAGAATATCTTGCCATTTTTGCGGAAGTTCGAGCCATTCCATCTCAAAACGTCCTGCACCACTAGAACGTTCTCCTCCTAATCCTTCTTCTCCTAAAAAGCATAAACTTGCTTGAATTTCGTTTTCGAGTTCTGGATTAGATTGAGTAAACTTTAGCAAAAAGTAAAGTCCTGAACGGTTAGCTTTGTACTCAAATTGTACGAATCCTGTCTGATAAAAATTAGTTGCTCTGGTATTTCGATCGATAGCTACTTTTGGGAGTTTGTGCTTTTTGTATACTTGACCATAAGCAAAGGTTCCAGCTTTTTTTAAAGGATCTGATTTTTTAGCTTTCTTTTTAGTTTCTGCAATTAGTTCGTCGCGATCGCTAGTGGTAAATCCTTCTCCTTGATACCATCTTTGCCAAACTTCCAAGGGTAGATACGTTAGTTTTTTATAAGTTTTAGTGAATTCCAGGTCATTTTCTACGTCATACCCTTGGGGAAAAACTAGCGGTTTAGGAAGGTAGTAAATGTACTTTCCTTCCTGACATCGATAGATAAAAGTGGAACTATGGCGAAAGGGTGGCGAAGTTTGGAAGTTTTTGAGTAATTTCTCTACTTTCTCTTTGCCAAATAACCTAGCATAGTTACTAATTAAAGCACTAAAAAGTGTGTCCGAGCGCACTCGTTCGCTTGCTTCTTCAATGCCAATTCCAGTTTCGCCAAAATGAACGGGATTTCGACCAAAGTTAAGTCTAACTAATTTCCACATACTCGTAGTTATGATGATTTTGTTTCTGGAAGTAAGTCTCTTACTTCACCAAATCGATTCAAAAGTTGCGCGGTATTCTCAATTGAAGAAACTAAGGCAGAACTTGCTTCACCCAGAGTCATGCGGCGATAGTGTTCTATATCTCGATACTCGATTTTGAAATTTTCAAAGCTGACTTTTCCATAACCGCGAGAGCCATGTCCACCAAGTGCATCATCTTCGAGAATAGCGAGTGCGATCGCTAAATTTTGCAAATCTTCTACGGCTTGGTCTTTATTTTCTACCGTATAAACCATCTCAAACTCAAATTGTGTCCCGGCGGGAACTCGTTCCAATTGGCGAGGATTTGCGGCTGCGGTAACGCGGTCAATACTATTTTCAAATTTCCACTCAGTCATATACAAACCAGTGTCAATTTTTTCTAGCTTCTCTACAGATGATTTGCTTAAATGACAATCTCTAACTATCAAACGTGCTGGATGATTACGTCCTTTAATGAGACTGTATTCTTCCTCATTTATAATCTTTTTTTCTTTCGTTTCTAAGTCTTGTGCTGAAGCGACAGAAGACTTAATCCAACAGTTTGTCCCGGTTGAACCAAATACCCGACTCAAAGGACAATTTTTTGCTCCTTCAAAGTAAATAAATTTATCGCCAGATATTTTCGTATAACCGTTTTCTAGGTCGTCACTTTCATAACGATAAGTACCACTTCCACCAGGTCGGTTCAAAGGTTTTTTTAGCCACCGCTCTAAAATCGCTCTTAGTTTACCTTTAAGGGATGAACCAGGTAAATAAGGCTGCTGTGTAACTGGATCGCGAGTGACAGGTTTATCTAATCCACCGATGTCTAAATTTTCACCGCCACCGCCAATATGTAATCCTGTTTTGACCAGCAAATTGCTAGTTATAACTAACTTTCCTAATAATTCTTTTTGGGGTCTATCAATGACTTCCGACATAACTATTTTCCTCCTTCTGCTTTGTGATAAGCAATAATTGATTCAATGAATTGAACTAAGCGATTAAAGTCTTCGACACTGTGAACTTTGTCAATTGCGGTAGACATAACTTGACTAAGTGGTTTTGCGGCTCTTTGTCTTGCTGCTGCATAAGCTAATTTTGGTTTTAGGAGAACAATATCAGGCTCTATTTTAACGAAAACATCTTTTTCGATTTCGGTTTGAGCAATTTTTGTTTTGATGCGATTAATTGCATCTAAAAACTTTCGGATTTGGTTCGTTTCTAACCTTTGTCTTTTGAGATAAGGACCTAATTCTTTAGCGTGTTCAACAAGTTGCCTGATTGGATAATCTTTCAGAGAAGATATTTTTTCCGAACTAAGAAAATTTTCAACTTCTACATTAATTTCTGGCATAGGTTTGTAGTTCCATTATCGATTTAATAATTCAATCCAAGTTGCGATCGCGCGAAAGTAAGGCGCATTATAAGGGCTTTTTAGCGATGTACGAAAAGTACGAAAATCCTCGTCGTCAAGAACCTTTTTGGGTAAACGTGCTAAAGTATAAGCAATTTGGGGAAGATGCAAATAATATTTAATGTCTTGAGTTTCATAATTATACTGTTCCTGACGTTTTTTTTCATCAATGTCTTTAATCATTCGCTCTTGTATTTGAGCCGTATTCAGTAAATTACGGACGAAATTACGAGAATAGTCAATACTAATTTGTTTTTGTTGTAAAAGTGAGACAAAGGGGAAAATTCCCAAAAGTTCGGGTTGACTAGGTTTATTTTCAATAATTTTCCAATAGTCTCGATCTTGGTTTTGAACAAAATCTATTTCAACTTTTCCTAACCATTCGTCCCATTTAAAAACTTGACCAAATAAACCTAAACTATCGCGTCCGTTATTTTTGGCAGCTTCTTCAGCTTCTCCTGATTCTGAGGCTGCTTGATAAAGGGGAAATTTAGCAACAGCAAGGCTAACTCCACCCGAAAGTGTAATATCTGGATTATAACCTGTATAAGCGCGAAATGCTTGATAAATATCAAAAGCAAATTCGACAACTTCATTCCACGCACCACTGAGAAAAAGGTCGTCACCGCCAGCATAAATAAAGAGTAAATTCGGGCGCTCTTTTTGAGTTAATTTGTCAAAGCCTTGAGTATTTATTTGTCTGGATTCTGCTAAAAAGTTGAGATAAGCCTTGAAAAAGTAAGTCATCATTCGAGACAAACCTGCTAATCGAGGTAAAGTTAACTTATCGTCTAAACCTTTGGCAAAAATCTGACCTAATTTATCGACATCCATCCGTAAATAGCCAACTTTTTTAATTCCATCTGCCGCTTCTGCTAGTTCATTGGTGCGAATAGTCCAATCTTGATTTTCAGAGCTTGCTTGAGCATATTGACCTAAAAAGAAGGAGGTAGGATTAGGGTAATGGCGAAATTGATAATCGCTAATTTCCCAATTATTAACTAATAAAGTTAGATCGGAATTTTTTGCAACAGTTTTTGCAGATGGACTCAAGTAGTAATATATTTTAAATTCATCAAATTTAAAGATAAGTGGATCTTCTGGATTATTAGGTTGATTTTGTTGAGAACGAACGATTGTCTTAACTTTGAGTAGTTTGCCACCTAATTTATACATTTTCCTACAAGTTGGACAAGCTAATACAGAGTCTTCTTCTTGAGATAAAGGTTTCAAATTATCTGTATCGTCTCGATGACAAACTTTACAAGGTTCGTAGCTTAGTTTACAGTTAAGAAAGTCGGTGAGTTGGTTGTCAAATTTACGCTGTTTTTGTTTTGCTAATTTACGTGGTGCTTCTTTCCAGGCTTGAGAGATTTCTTTGGTATTCAGGTCTTTGGTTTTAAGGGTGACATAATCTAAAGCCAGAAATACTTTACCTTGAAACTCTTTAAGTAACCATTTGTTAAAGCGATCGCGTATTTGATTAATCTTTTCCTCAACTTGAACTTGATTACTGCCAGCCAGGATATATAAGTTTCCTCCTCCGGCATAAATGACGTTAGTTCGAGGCAAATTGAGTTCTGCTAACACTTGCTGCACAACTTCTTCAGTGACTAACTCTAGGTAAAAGCTTCTCGCACGAAGAGATTTTAGTGCGCCATCCGCAGAAATTGTATAGATAAATTCTTGAATTCCAGAAAGATCGCCAGCGACGAGACAAAGTTCTGTGGCTTCAGTATTTTCACTGAGAGCCGCAGCAACCGCCGCCGTGGAACGAATGAGATCGCTAAAAGCGATATCCATTTCTCCAAAGCTAATGAATGAGCCGTATTTCTCGACAATTAAACTTAGTAGTGCCAGATTTTCCCAATCTTCTTGAGCGAGATTCAGTGTACTCAAGTCTCCTTTAATCTTGTCCTTGAAATTACTTAAATCTTTCTCTGTGGGTTTCTCCTTGCTAGGATAAGGAATTCGAGGATCAGAATCAGCGATCGCGTCTGGTTTCCAGTAAAATTCCACATTGGGATTTTGACCTTGGTCTAATTTGACGAAATCAAACAATAGACGCAACGAATTTATTTCCGTTTTGTCTGTCCACTGAAAAAGTTTTTTCGCTTCCTTAATTGCCTGACAATCCTCTGGAGACTCGTATCTTTCTGGCAAGTGAAAACTTACCCATTCCGCTAACTTATAAACACCTTGTTGAAATACTTTTAACGCAATTTCATGACCTGACATAAAAATTAACCTTAATTAGCTTAACTCAAGATACTTTAATTTCACCATAATTAATTT
>JAWQFW010000134.1:0-14532 GCA_035968095.1 Oscillatoria sp. PMC 1068.18 | reverse complement strand
CCCCCTTGTCCTCCCCCTCTTCCCCAGTCCCCAGTCACCAGTCCCTAGTCCCCATCATGCGGGTAAAGCAATCAAAGCGACATCAACACGATCTTCTTCAGGTTGATTCAAATTTACAGTAATTCCTGGACCGAAAAATTTAGTAATTTTTTCCTGCTTTTCGTTCCAAGTATCCAGAGAAATTAACGGCGAATCAAACTCCAAAACTAAAGTATATTTACCATCGATTTCAGTTTCGCGCAGCGATCGCAGTACAGGTCTTTCTTCGTCAGTGGGACTTAAACCCAAACGTTCGAGAGACTCATCTAAATGTGCTTCTTGACCATAACGATAGCGGGTAACGTCTTTGCGAATTTGGTTTTGAGTTTCTGTTGCTTGTTCCTCGCGTAAAGCCAAAATCTCCGCAGAAGTTGCTTCGCTGTAGGGGACTGGTTTCAATTCAGCCGCTTTCAGTGCAAAACCACCTAAAAGAACCGGAATTCCATAGAAAAATCCTGCTAAATTGAGAGTAGGATTGTCAAGAGCGTAAGCTACAAAGCCCATGACTGTTAAGCATCCGCCTACAGTCAACCCGATTAAAGCTAAAGGAATTCGACGTAACATAGATTTAATTTATGACACCGATAATATTTACTTCAGCTTTTATTGTCTCTTATTGTCTGTTAAGAATAAATTTGTTTCACTGTAGTTGTTTCGAGTTCATCTCCTCATCAATCTTTAGGGAATTAGGGACGCGATCGCCTAGGATCGATACAGGAGTTGACCGCTATTGTCTACTCTATCCACTGAAGCTCTACTCGCGAACATGGTTAACCACAAAGATCCTGAAACCAGTAAAGATAAGAGTCGCATCTTACTAGAGCAGATCAAATCTCTCCAGCAGGAGGATGAAACTTTGCACAACATTTTGGCTGTAGATGTTTGGGCTTTAGCCAAGACGATGGATGAGTTTCAACCGGGATTTTGGTCTGCTTTCATGAAAAACCGCGAGAAGGCGTTTAAGCGCTTTATTGCTGAAACGATTAAAAATAAGTCTAGTAGCCGTCGTAAACGACCTCCGTTTCTGCGCTAAAACTATAGAGTAACTAGAGTAGGGTTTTCCGAGATAAATTTGATGATGGATAAAGACACAATTAAACAGCGAGTTGTCGAAATTGCCAGTAAACGTGATTTTTTAATTCAACTGCTAGAACGTCCTAACTTAGGCACCCTGAGAATTGATGTAGATCAAGCTCTCGAAGAGTTGGATGAGTTGATTGAGGAATTTGAGCAAACTTTTCCTGAAGAAGCAGGAACTGTCTAAATTAGTTTAGGAGAGCGAGTTAACTGATTCGTCTCACTCTCGCCACTTGGGGTTTGAGAGCGAATCTGCTCATTGCTGAAGCGCGATCGCTTGCTGTCCTAATTGATTGATTAAACTGATTAAAGTTTCGGTGGGAGCGTCTTTTTGGCAAAAAGCGTCGATTTGGGCTTTTTTTGTCTTCGCTTCCCCTCGTGCATTCTCTACCGATGAATAAGCGATAATTTGAGCGCTCGGTGCTATTTTTTTGATTAGGTTAGAAGCACTTAAGCCATCCATTACTGGCATTTCTAAATCGAGAACAATCACGTCTGGGTGATAGCGCTCAACCATATCTACTGCTTCTTGACCGTTAGTTGCAAGACCGACTAATTCAATGTTTCTCTGACTAGCAAGGGCTAATTTGAGTGTAAACCGAGTTAGTTCATGGTCATCAACAACAAGAACTTGGAGGACTGGCTGCTGACAAGATAACATAATTGGTAACTTCTAACTACTACAAACGACATTTATTAATTTGATGAATACAGTGTAAATAAACTTCAAGCTGGATTGCCTCTACCATGCGAATGAATAGCTCTGTACCATTTTGACAAAAATATTAAAAAATAACTAGCATTGTCAGTTGTTTTCGACCTCTTAATTTAATTTTCTTTTAAGCTAATTATGCAATTTATCCATCTTGAGGATGGCGACTAGGGATGATTAGCAAAGGAAGAAGCTAATCAATGGTAACTACTCCAGATCATTGATTGAGTAAAAATATTTTTACCTCACTAGCATCCTACAAAAGTTGGAATTCGTTGGTTAGCGGCTAGAATCTATCCCTCGCGAGAACAACTGCTGCATAAAAAATTCTTCTAAAGTAGTACGAGCTAGATTCATGCTAATTAATTGTCCATTCATTAAGCTCAGATTAGCGAGAAACTCTTGGGGAGAACCTTTGAGTTGACCATACCAGATATCTTGTTGAAAACAAATATTTTCTACCCAACCGTTGAGAAGATCGAGATTTCCACCTTTACCTTTTACATGATAAGTTTCGCCAGTACCGAGAAGTTCGTCGAGAGAACCAAGACAAATTAACTCCCCCCGTGCGAGAATGGCAACGCGATCGCAAATTTGTTCCACATCGGCGAGAATGTGCGAGTTGAAAAATACGGTCTTGCCTTGTTCTTTCAAAGAAAGTATAATTTCTCGAATCCGATAACGTCCCGTAGGATCGAGTCCCGACATCGGTTCATCCAAAAAGACAACTTCGGGATCGTTGATTAAAGCTTGCGCCATGCCAACTCTTTGCAGCATTCCTTTAGAATACTTGCGTAGTTGCTTTTTCTTCGCTGTATTTTGATCTAATCCTACTAAGTCTAAAAGTTTGGGAATGCGCTCCTGCTGCACATTTCGCGTCAGCTTGAATAATCCAGCAACAAAATGCAAGAATTCCCAAGCCGTTAGATAATCGTAAAAATAAGCATTTTCGGGCAAATAACCGATTCTTTGTTTAACCGCGCGAGATCCAATAGGACTTCCTAGCAAAACTCCCCTTCCTGATGTTCGCTGGATAATCCCTAACAAAATCTTTAATAAAGTAGTTTTACCTGCTCCGTTTGGTCCAAGCAAGCCAAAAGTTTCTCCTTTATACACCGTCAAGGTACAATTTGTCAAGGATTCTACCTTTTGATTCATAAAAAAACCAGTGCGATAAATCTTGGTCAACTCCCAAGTTTGTACTACTGGTGTTTGTTCGCTGGTTGTAGTTGCTTTCGTCTCAGTTGCAGTATCCATATTTCTTCAAGTAATTTTACGGTACTCAATTTATTTATTCCCTTTTAAGTTAATTTTCCAATCTCAGTGCTGTTTGAGCAAATTTTTAAGCTTTGCAATCTAGAAAAAACTAGCCAAAATCAATTTTTGAGACTGTAAGACCATATCTACAAGTATTCTTCGCTGATTTTTAACTTATTTAGTCTACTTAGCTAATAGTTACTTGTTTTTACTAAAAAATAAAAGTATTAAAATTTACATCTGTCTGGAGAGTGACGGCAATGATTGAGAGAAATAATTACAGATTATTAACCTCGATTAAAATTAGTTTAGTAAAGACTAAGGGAAACTGATGAAACCTGTTAGTTGAATTTCCAAAGTTGATGAGGTGATTTAACTTTCCGAAAGCCAATTGAGAATGTACTGGCTGAAACGACAAAAGTTTCTGAAGCTTTTGTAGTTTTATTTTGGGACAAATCGGTTTACAATAATTTTGGAGTTCTACGAAAAAAAACAATGGAAAGAGGCAAACTGGTTGCCATTATTACCGGGATAATTTCGATTTTACTGGCAGTTACTTATTTGGTAATTGTTCAAGTGCTTGATTTTCGCGGTGAGATGAAACCTGCTCCTGTTAGTCAGGTAAATATTGTCGAGGTTATGTAGGTTAATTGTTGATTTATGTCGAGTCGTAGCTACGCAATTATTGGTACGGGTGCTATTGGGGGATTTTATGGAGCTTGTTTGCAGCGATCGCGCCACGATGTACACTTTTTGTTACGCAGCGATTATGCTGAGGTGCAAGAGCGTGGTTTAATTATTGAATCTGTCCAAGGAGATTTTACGCTTCCTCACGTCCAAGCTTACAACGATCCTGTAAAAATGCCTGCTTGTGATGTTGCTGTAGTTGCGCTTAAAGCTACGCAAAACCATATTTTACGGCAAATCTTACCTCATGTACTTAAAGACGACGGGGTAGTTTTGCTGTTGCAAAATGGCTTAGGATGCGAACCAGAAATCGCGGAAATTGTGGGTTCTCGGCGAGTTATGGGCGGATTATGCTTTATTTGTGCGAATAAAGTCGGTGCGGGACATATTCGCCATTTGGACTACGGCGCAGTTAAACTTGCAGAATATGCTCCTAATTATCAAGCTTGTGGTATTACTGAGAAGATGCGCGAGATTGCACAAGACTTGGAAACTGCGGGAATACCAGTAGAGTTAGGCAAAGATTTAGCTAGATCGCGTTGGGAAAAGTTAATTTGGAATATACCATATAATGGGCTTTCTGTCGTTTTAGATGCCACAACCGAGGAAATGATGGCTGACAAAGAAATGCGGTTATTGATTACCAATTTAATGCAGGAAGTGTTATTAGGAGCGAAAAGTAACGGACGAGAAATTCCTGATAGTTTGGTGCAAAAAAATCTGGATCATACTGATAAAATGGAACCTTATCTTACCAGTATGAAACTCGATTATGACCGCAAACAACCTTTGGAAATAGAGGCGATTTTTGGTAATCCTTTACGAAGTGCTGCGGCTGCGGGGGTTAGTTTACCTCGGATTGAAATGTTGTATCAGCAATTGAAGTTTTTGGATCGTAAGAATAGAAAAATTTAATTTAGTTTAACGATTGTCCTGTCCCCAACTCATTCAAAGCTTCATGAATCAAATCTTCACTCACTCCCCGACGTTTCAACCCTTCAATAAAACTAGAAATAGGTTGATGACGACTTTCTAGATAGTAAAGAATTGCCTCATAAGGTAAAGGTAATTCAATCGGATAATGTTTTTCTTCATACGCTTCAATTAATGTTGTGAGAATCTCTAACTTATTTCCTTCTGGCGTATTTAATTCTACGTCAAAAAGACTTTCCACTTCTGCTAAAGCTTGACGATAATCTGCTTCTGTTTTTATCGGTTTCAAATCCATTTATCTTTCCCTCTCTAAATAGTTGTTGCATCAATTTTGTCATATTCTTGATGGGTTCCGATAAAGCGAATAAAGACAATTCCTATGTCATAGCGAACATGAACAATGAGACGATAATCATTCCCTTTGATGTTAAAAATAACCCGATTATTCGGCAAAATACTGGCATTAGCATAAATATTTTTGATATCTGTCGGACTCTGCCAATCCAGGCGAGATACATCATGAAACCATGCTTTTAAAGGCTGTTCTGAATCAGCGTGTTCCAAAAATCCCGCAAGGTACTCCTTGCAATAATCCTCAACGAATCATTTCCTCTCACTCATTGCTTTATGATACCAGCTTTTCATTGCTAATTGATAAGAATAAATTTTAAATTTAGCTTGTACCCTAAAGATCGGGGCTACGTGGACTAGATTCCTATTAGCAGGCTAAGATAATTCTATTTAGTTTCACCGTAAACTCGTCGTTATGGGCTGAAGTTAATTGTTTACGATCCGGTTGCGGAGGTGATTAATCAATGGATAAGTTAGAACGATATCGTCAGGTTATTTGTAGTTTCTTAAAAGAACAAGCGGAGATTATTCCGATTAATGGTACAATTGAGACGGAAACTATTTTTGATCGTGAAACAGACCGCTATTTATTATTACATTTAGGTTGGAATAATCAGCAAAGAATTTATGCTGTAATCATCCATCTTGAGGTCAGAGAAGGAAAAGTTTGGATTCAGCAAAATACGACTGATTTTTCTGTTGCTGAGGAATTATTAGAACGGGGGATTGCTAGGGAAGATATCGTTTTAGGTTTGAAACCTGCTTTTGTTCGGGAATATACGGGGTTTGGCATTGCTTAACGGGACTGCGGATTCAAATGGCAGAATTTCCAGACTTGAGAGGAGAGAATTCCATTTAGTTTCACGGGATTGGCTGAAATAAATAAATTTTAAAATTTTTCTAAAGAAAGGTAGACAAACCCGTAGGTAAGTGCTATTCTGAATAGCACTTACCTACGGGTTTTTAAGGAAAATTTAATAGCACTCAATTTTCTTGGTTAAAAGGTAATGTTCAAAAACATTAAGATTTCAACTTTAATACTTTTACTTAGTCCATCTGTGCTAACAGTAATATTTACACAGCAAGTAAAAGCCGATTGTTCTAACTGGCATCCTCACCACTGTTTACAGGAAAGTATAGACAATACGCCTTTCGATCCTGATACTTGGAATCCAGTAGATTGGGTGAATAGTGGAGCAGGAGAGCTTTGTGAAGCAAACGCTACAGTAACTGCACAGCGTAACATAGATAGAGAGCAGGGATTACACCCTATTCAAAAAGAGTACCTAAGACCTTATTTTGGAAATTTAGTAGACGAGGTAACTGTAAAATGGGGTTCTCTACTTAACGATGAATGGACTTTTCAAGGGCGTACTATACAAGCTGGCTCGGCAGGACAAACTTATGGCAATACAATTTATATCGCCGAGAGAAGACAACCTAGAAGCACAAAACAACTAATTCTTCTGGCTCATGAATTTCGTCATGTTCAGCAATACAGACAACGTGGAAATTTGGATAATTTTTGCCGAGAGTATATGACAGCCTATGCCAAGGCACAATTTGATTACGAAAATAATTCTTTTGAAAGAGAGGCTTACGAGTTTGATTATAAATTTGCCAGCGAACTGAAAAATAAAATTCCGTCTACTTATTCTTACGATTACGAGTTCACCCATGCTACTCCTAGCTGGAATCGAAGAAGCGCAGTAGTTTTACCAACAGAATTGCCTGGGGAATCAGGAATTGTATTTGCTGGTTTATACAGAAAACCTGATGGGACGTTTATATCTGCCAATGAAAGCGGTGCATTTTGTAGCTTTACTAATCAGGCTCATTTTGAGTTTTTGAGTGGTAGATACGATCTTGTTCAATCTGTTGACACAAATAGCATTGCAAAAATGAGAGATGATGGAGCTTGTGCTGTACGTTTGTCTCCAGGTGTTTATCGTTTGGGTGATGGCAGAATTATCAACTCTAATGGTCAGGCTTTTTGTCGATATACTTCTTACGAACATTATGAAAGAGCAGATGGACGACCAATTACACAGCTAGCAGATGGTATACCTTTGTTTGCGATGGAAAATCATTTTAATTGTCCGTAGAGTTGGTAAAAAACTATTTGAGTTGATGGATAGGCGGTTGCTATGCAACCCCGAATAATGTAGCTTTTAATCAGTTCCTGCAAAATTAACTGATTCAATTCTTCTAGTTTTTACTACAATCAAGGTGAGACAAGTATATAAGGTATCTATAAAGAAATTGTTAAGAGGTAATCTCCCTTAATGTTTTTCAGGTTTACTCTCTTCATCTTTTTTTGATAGATACCCTCTAGCGATCGCGTTTTACTCATCGGGCTATAGCTGAAATTACCAATCATCTTGTCGGGGAGTAGGGGTTTCCCAGTCGTCGATGATAACTTTTTCTACTTCTAATTCTACGGTTTCTTCTGGCTCTTGTGGCTGTTCTAATTGTTCAAAGTTGTCTGTTAAGGGTTTGACGACTTGCGCGATCGCCTGATTCACAAAGCTCTTGACAAATTCGTCTTTTCGTGCTAACTTAAATTGTCTCTGGACGACTTCGGTAATGCCACCATCGCCCCAGTCTTGACCTTGGCGGAAGTATTCGATAAAGCTTTTTCCGGCAATGCGAGTCAGATAAGCGCCAGTTACTCCTTGAATGGCTTTACCGACTAAATAAGTGGCAATATTCAATTGTAGGGCGGTAGAAAGCAACTGGACAGCGCCTTTGACGACACCCAAACTAACTAAAGTTTTTCCTAAAGATAACGCTAATTCGCGACCGCTTTCTAAGTCTAATTGTAAGTCATAAACTTTGCCAATTTCCACGACCATTTGTGCATTCACAGCCGCAGCAGCAAGTAAATCAATTCCAGGAAGAGGAGTTACCGCGATCGCGCCAGCCACTAACCACTGATAACGGTCTATAATCTTCTCAGCTTGTCTGCGTCTTTGTTTATCAATTAATTTCCGTGCTTCTTCCGAAAGTCGTTGGGATTGCAATAAAATATTATCAGCAATTAAATCTTCTCCTTCGGCGCGTAAAACTGCTGCAAGCCGCTTTAACAGAGCAAATATTTCCGCTTCTGGTTGGACAATTTCCCCGGTTTCTAATGGTACTGGTTGCGGATTTGCACAGACAGTTACAATATCTGAAGGAGCAATAAAAGAACGTACTCGTTCGCGTAACTTAGCGACAATTACGGCTTCATCTTCCGGGGAATAAAGGTCAACTTTATTTAAAACTAAGAGACTGCGCTTCCCAATTTGCGCCAAATTTCTTAAAGGTTCGTATTCCGAAGCCCGCAAATCGTTATCAACTACAAATAATAATAAATCTGCTTGGGTTGCTAACTCTCTCGCTAATTGTTCTCTTTCCGTACCCGCAATACCTGCTTCCAAAATTCCCGGTGTATCAGTAATATAAATTTCTCGCGCTAAACCAGGTAATTGTAAACAATAAGTTTCTCCAGCTTGGGTAGTTCCCATCGGCGCACCCACTTCGCCAACCATACGTCCAATTAAAGCATTAACAAGCGAAGTTTTACCAGCACTTCCGGTACCGAAAACGATCACTCGGATCTCACCGCGTGCTAAATTAGCTTCAATTTCCTGCGATCGCCTCAGCAGTGCTTCTCGTGCTACCTCATCTTGGATCTGATCTACCTGCTGTCGTACCGCTTGCAAATTATAACTCGCCGCCTCATTTTTCTGCGCCGGAATTTTTGCCGCTTGACGACGCTGAGTCGTTTTTTTCGTACCTCCAGAGGTAGAAAGATGAAAATAATAAGCAAAAGCGCCAATAATTACCGCCAACAAGATAATAATTAACAGCAGCAGCAAATTTGCCAACAGAGGTGCAGTAAAAGCAATTTCCGCGTAAAGCTGAAAAATCGAATCCACCAATAACAGCGTCATTCCCAGGATAAAAATGACACCGATAATTAAAGTCAGTAGACGAGATAATGGCACGAGATTGTCAAATTAGTGAAAAATAGTGAGAGAAAAAATATTGAAGTTGTTTTCTGCTTTTAGCTAGATGCAGCTACAGTGAGAAATACGAGAGATTCTAAAACTAGCCTACAACAAACTTTCTCAGGCTAGCAGTAACTTAAAGTAGAGATTACAACTATGGGTTTATTTGACACAATCATTAACGCCATTGATTCGAGCGATCGCCAAGGAAGTTCGACTCAGTTAGCAACTCTAATCGATAGCGTACAACAACTGAGTAGCACCTATCAAACCAATCCTGGTGCGGTAGAATCAGCAATGTCAGTCGTGGGGAACTTTGTGCGATCGTCTCTGCAAGAAAAGCGTCAAACCGCAGGAGAACAACAAGCACAAGCGATCGTTAATCAATTCGGTGGTTTTCAACCCAGTACCCAAGCAATCAACGTACTTTTCAGCACTCCCCAACTCCAGCAAATTATTCGGGAAGTCGAAAGCCGAACTGGATTAAGTTCCGGTACAATCCAAGGAATGCTTCCGATTCTGGTTCCCCTCGTCTTAAACCTACTCAAAACGGGTAATAGCACTTCTGCGAGTAACTCAAATTCAGTTCTCAATCGCTTTTTAGATGCCGATCGCGACGGTGACGTAGATTTAGCCGATGCAATGCAGTTAGCATCCCGTTACTTACAAAAATAATTTTCTAGAGACGTTGCGTGCAAGTAAACTGACAGAGACGTTGTGTGCAACGTCTCTACAGCAGAATTAAATTACCATTTTGCTTGGGGTCCAGTCCAAGCTTGGTTGATTGTTTGACCATAAATAATCGGTTGGTCTTCCCTAACTAAAACTGTTGTTCCTTGAGAATCAACAGCCCAAGTTGACCAATTTTCATCACCTAAATTACCAGCCCGGAATAACACTTGCTCTGGAGCAGTTTGACTCCAGCCGAGTAACACCGCATTGGTATACTTAACTGGATTCGGTGCAACAGTGTTAATCTGGTTTTCCTGGCGATTCCAAATTACCGCATAATCAGAAGCTACTGAAGTGCTAAAAATGCCTTCAAATTGTCTCGCTAACAGACGAGAACCATCTTCCGACCAGGATACAGGAATTAAAATTGAGATCGTCCCTGGCATTTCTGCTTCTTCGTTCTCGTCAAAAGGATTATCCGCTAACGGAGAAGAAGCTGTAATTGTGCGTAGATTACCATTGCGTAAATTTTCCAGAAACATCACACTTGTAACCCGACTTTGGTACAACTGAGCTTCTGGTTGCATTTGAATGCGACTGTAAGCCGCATATTGACCATCGGGCGAAATTAGCGAAGGGCTGCGGTAATAACGAAACCCAGAACCGCCATTTTCCATGATGTCTTGATAAGTTTGAAGTACCCAACTCCAGGGAACTGGATGGGGACTATCTAACGGGTCAATTTGGATAACTGGTTGAGTCATATCAGGATCAGCGTCAGACGATTGGCTCAAAGGCAGTTGAGAACTTGCACGAACTGCATTCGCTCCGGTAATTGAGAGTTGTTCTGTGTCAGCTATAGCCGCTCGCGAGTAAGTTAAGACAAACCCAGTTAGAGAAATTAGGAGCAACGGTTTGGTGTAACACCATCCTAGGGAAAATAAGCGTTTGAACATTGGACTGGTAAGTTGAGCTTGCTAGGGGGGACGAGCGTGTGAGGAGCAACACCAACAGGAAACTACCATTGAGCGTGTTTTTATGTTATCGCGGTTGAGGATGGGTTTGGCGATCGCGTGTCGTTACTTTAATGTATCTTTAGAATTGATTGGATTGGGTTGGATTGGGGATTGGGGACTGGTGATTGGGGACTGGGGATGTAGAGAGGTTGTTTGCAACGTTTCTAAAATTGGTAAATGCGGGTAAGTGAGAGCAAAAGGAGATTCGAGGTGACTCAATCAATGAATTCTACGTCTGAAAATGCTGGTAACGAGAAAAAACGTCAGACCCCTTGGGTGTTGATTTTTTTGTGGCGTTTGTTTTTACTGGGTATTGGTGGTACTTTGGCGATCGCTCTCGGTATTCTCATTGGCTTTTTTGCTCCGGCTGAAAATGCCCAAAAACCTTGGATAATTAAAGCTTGGGAAAATTTACAAGGATTTACTACCAATTCGGACGATGATGCACCAGAAAATTTACCTCAACTAACAGCCCCCGAACAAACCCAATTGCAAAACGAGTTACAAGGATTAGAAACTGATTTAAATGAATTACGCGATCGCACAAACCAACTCGAAACCCAGTATGGGATACAACCAGGCGATCGTCCAGTAGAATCGAGAATTAGAATCCTCGACCAAGTTTCCCAAGCTAGTAACGTCGAAGGTTCGCAAGCTTCCAACTCTGAGCAATCTTCCCTTCCCGCAGCTAAACTAAAAGTCACCTTACCCACCGACTTACTGTTTCCCAACAATAGCACCGTTATTTCCACCGAAACTAGCAAAATCCTGGATAACGTCGTCAGCGACTTACGACAATACGAACAAGCAACTATTCGCATTGCTGCTCATAGCGATACTAGCCCGGAACCAGAAAAAAATCGCGAGCGCTCTTTCCAACGCGCAAAAGCTGTTGAAGAATACTTAAGCAACGCTCTTGGTGATAATTATCGCTTTAGCGCGATCGGTTTTGGTGAAACTCGTCCCCTCGTAGCTAATGATAGCGATCTCAACCGTCAACGCAACCGTCGGATCGAAATTGCGGTGGATTAAGGCAAAATGTAGTTAAAAGATTGCCAATCGCATCTCGAAGAGATATTTTAGGAAGGCGATCGCTTTACTTGCTAAATTTCCTAACTCACTCGATCTTACTTGTCATCGGTGAGCGAAGCGAAGGATCTCCGATATCCTTAGCTCACCGATGACCTTATAATATATCGGCTACGACCAACTACCAAAAATTAATGAAAATCATCTTTTTCGGTACACCCTTATTTGCAGTACCCACCCTAGAACGTCTCTTAGAAGATCCCGAATTTGAAGTCAAAGCAGTCGTCACTCAACCAGACAAACCCAGAGGAAGAGGAAAAAAACTCATCCCCTCAGCCGTCAAAAAAATTGCCACCAACCATAATTTACCAGTTTGGCAACCGAAAAACATCAAAAAAAACGCTGCAACCATCGCTAAACTCCGAGAAACTCAAGCAGATGCGTTTGTCGTCGTCGCTTATGGACAAATTCTCTCCCCAGAAATTCTCGCTATCCCTCAACTCGGCTGTATCAACGTTCACGGTTCCCTCTTACCGAAATATCGCGGGGCTGCACCAATTCAATGGTGTTTGTTTAACGGTGAACCGGAAACCGGAATTACCACTATGTTAATGGATGCGGGGATGGATACCGGAGCCATGTTGCTGAAAGTTCACACCATCATCGGATTATTAGACAATGCTCATCAACTAGCAGAAACTTTAGCAAGTTCAGGAGCAGATTTATTAGTCGAAACCCTGCTGAAGCTTGAATTAGACGCAATTGAACCAATTCCCCAAGACGACTCCGAAGCTAGTTACGCTAAGTTAATTGACAAATCTGATTATGCTTTAGATTGGGATCGTAGCGCGATCGCACTCCACAACCAAATCCGAGGCTTTTACCCCAATTGCACGGCAAAATTCCGCTCTAATTCCATGAAAATCATCGCTACTGCACCTTTAGGAAAGGAATATTGGTCAAGTTTACCTTCAGAATTCGCACTCTTGCAGCAACAATGGTCAGAATTAGCTTCATTATCCGGTACTCCCGGCGAAGTTGTCACTATTGTCAAAAACTGCGGACCCGTGGTACAAACAGGTCAAGGGTTGCTGCTGCTGCGAGAAGTACAGCTAGCAGGGAAACGCGCTCAATCAGGCTGGGATTTTAGTAATGGAACCCGTTTATCAATAGGAGAAAAGCTCGAAAACGGGTAATTTATGCTTCTAAATCTAGATATTCAAGAAAACGACAGCCTTCACAAGGACCTTCCGGGTTAACCGCACAACGCAGAATTTCCGAATTCGCATTGAAACGACACTTCGCGTCTCCAAGTACCCAACGTCCTGCAACAAAGCTTCTTTCCGTCTGTTTTTGAGCAGTTTGGACATAAACGGAAACTTTATGTAAACGATAGCCACCAATCTTATACTGATAGTGGTGATGGCGTTCTAAGACTGCGTAGGTTTTACCTTCTAAATCGAGATAGTTTCCTGGTTGGGGTATCCAGTCAAGCTTGATTTTGCCTAATTTCTGACGCGGATGTGTCAGAATGATCTCCGTTGGTAGTGAATCTTGCTCCATAATTATTCGATGTATCGGGGACTACACTTGGATATGGTAGCGCGTTCGGCGGCGATCGCTCCATCCTCTTTAGATTCTGTACCGATTTGTTCATCTTAATTCTCTTCAGATTTAGTTTCCTCTCATTTTAGCTCCAAAAATTATTCCATTTTCCTATTAGATGACAATTCAGTGGCTATAATTGCCAACAGAACTAATCCTGATTATTTTTCCTCTCTCCAATGTTAAAAAAACTTATTTTCCACTCCCGAATAAGAAAAAATCTACTCAAATTAAGCTTAGTAACTCTGGCAGGATTTACCTTCATTTATGCTCCCGCTTGTAAACAAATAAATGCTTTTGCCGAAGAAATAACTAATTCCCAGAATAAGCAAATTTCCAATCTCCTGAAAGACACTCAGAAAATTGTTGTAATTGGCGATAGTATTACGGAGTTGGGTGGACAACCTGGAGGTTATGTTTGGTTACTAGAACGTTATTTCGCTGCACTTTATCCTAATCAAAAAATAGAGATTATTAATGCGGGAATTTCTGGTAACAAATCGCCAAATATGCAAGAACGTTTTCAGCAAGATGTCCTTGACAAAAATCCAGATTTAGTATTCATAAATGTTGGCGTAAACGATGTTTGGCACGCTTTTTATAACTTTCAGGAAAGTAAATCTTATCCCGAAGGAAATTTACCCGGTGGAGTGGCTTTACCAGTATATCAAGAAAAGCTAAGGGAAATGATTCAAGCAGCTAAGGCAGCCGGAGTTAAAGTTGTTTTGCTTTCTCCTACACCAATTCGCGAAAATACTAACAGTCCGGAAAATCAACGGTTAGAAGAATATGTAACTGCGATGGGTGAAATTGCTGGTCAAAATCGCATTTTATTTGTGGATTTATATACACCAATGACTGAGGTTTTTCGTGGTTATCAAGCTTATGCAGGTCAAACCCAAAATCTCTTAACTATGGATGGTGTTCATCCAAATCAAGCCGGAAATAGAATTATTGCTTATACGATTTTAAAATATTTGGGAATTCCAGAAAGTGAGATTAATAATTTAGCAGTGCAGGAATGTACTGGTTTATGTCCGTGACTGCAAAAAATAGCTGCTAAAATAATCTCAGCAGCTAAAAAATTTGGTTTAATTTTTAGTCAGAAATTTACCGACTTGAAAAGCTTTTTGACTCATTTTAGAAATTAGGTAAATTT
>JAWQFW010000133.1:0-14561 GCA_035968095.1 Oscillatoria sp. PMC 1068.18 | reverse complement strand
TTATACCACTTTTTTTTGGGTGTTCCACGACATAAAATTTTGTAGCGTTAATTTAGAAAAATAGGTATTATATAAAATACACAAATTTTTTCTACACATCATTACCTTGTAGAGACATTGCCTACAACTTTTCTACACAAAATTCGTAGCATTTTATTTTTCATTCCATATTACTTGAGGCTTTTTTAATAAATAATTTCCTCAAAAAAGTAGGATAAGTTAAATAACTTACCCTACTCTCAAAATTAGCGCGGAGAAACTTCTAAACTTTTGCTTCTTCTTTAACTAACTTGTCCCAACCTAAATCTTTTAAAGAATTATTTCGACGGAGGGGACGAGTTACTAATTCGAGAATATCACGAGCATTTGTGAAGCCATGAATTTGCGCGAAGGTGAATTCAACTGACCACTTCGTATTAATTCCGCGTGCTTCTAAAGGATTAGCATGAGCCATTCCAGTTATTACTAAATCTGGCTCAATTTCGTGAATACGCTGCAATTGATTGTAGTTATCGGGCTTTTCAATAATTTTCGGTGTCGGAACGCCCATTTCTTGACAAGTTTTTTGGAGGAAATCTAACTCCGCTTTTTGATAGCGTTTGTCCATATAAGGAATGCCAATTTCCGGTACTGTCATTCCACAACGAACCAAAAAGCGTGCTAAAGAAATTTCCAACAAATTATCGCCCATAAAAAAGACAGATTTGCCGCGAATTAATTGCAGATAGTCTTCTAAACTTTCCCAAATTTTGGCTTCTCTTTCGTCTAAACCTGTGGGTTCGATGCCAAATACCGAGCAAATTTTTTCGATCCAAGCGCGAGTTCCATCGGGACCAATTGGGAATGGTGCGCCGATTAATTTACACTTACGACGACGCATTAAACTGGTTGCAGTGCGGCTGAGAAATGGGTTAACACCAGCAACATAATAACCTTCTTGAAGTACGGGTAATTCGGTGTATCGTTTGGAAGGTAGCCAACCAGAAACTTGAATTCCTTGTTTCTTTAATTCAAGGGTAAGATTGGTAACAACTGGATCGGGTAAAGAACCAAATAAGACTAAAGGTGGATGATCTTTGTATTCCGATTCTTCTTTGGTTTCTGACTTTTTCTTACCAAAACTCAGGAGTTTTTTAATTGAGTTACGTTCCTCTTTTTCTGCTTCCGTGGTAGCTTCAGTAGGACAACGTTGCGCCATTGCCGCGAGGACGGTATCTTCTCCTTGGGTGAAGGCGTAATCTAAGCCGTTTGCACGGGCAACTACAATGGGAATTCCAAGTTCCGATTCTAATTTGGGGGCTAAACCTTCTAAGTCCATTTTAATGATTTCGGTGGTACAAGTACCAATCCAAACGATTACACTAGGATTGCGATCGCGTTTTATTTGCAGGCACAATCTTTTTAATTCTTCGTAATCGTTCAATTTCGCGGAAATATCACCTTCTTCTAATTCCGCCATTGCATAGCGAGGTTCGGCGAAAATCATTACTCCCATTGCATTTTGCAGGAAATAGCCGCAAGTTTTGGTGCCGATAACTAAGAAGAAGCTATCTTCAATTTTTTGATATAGCCATGCGACACAGCTAATTGGGCAAAATGTATGGTAATTCCCAGTTTCGCATTCAAAATCTAATGCTTGGGGTTCTTGTGCGACAGTCATTTATTATTCTCCTCTCTAGTCTTGTATTGTTTTTGCAAAAGTTGTTTTGTATTGAGGTGTAGATAAGTAAAGAATCAGATTATCTTTTAAACTAGCTTTGAAATTGTCCAATTCCTCAAAAAGTTCTATAGTTTTCTTTCAAGAGAATTTTCAGCGAACAGATCCTGCTGTTAACTATTCGCTGAAAAACTTGCTAACTGGTTTACACCATCATTAAATCGAGTTCTTCTTCTTCTTTCGCAACTTTCGCTTCGGGTGGGTTGAGGTAGAAATCAGATAGCAAGGAGAACAATTCGCGATCGGGTGCGTCGTTAGGTACAACACCTTCTGGTAAGGCTAAAACTTGGTCGGCAATGTTGAGATAATATTGAGAAACTGCTTCTAAACTAGGATCTGTTTCTGCCATTTCAAAGATAGTTTTGCCTTTGACGCGAGAAACGCGAATGTCTTCAATTAAAGGCAGAATTTCTAAAACTGGCATTGGTACTGCTTCGATGTATTTGTCGATTAAATCGCGCTTTGAAGTTCGATTACCAATTAAACCTGCTAAACGTAAGCTATGAGTGCGAGCTTTTTCGCGAATTGAGGCGGCGATACGGTTAGCAGCAAATAAAGCGTCAAAACCATTATCGGTGACGATCATGCAGTAGTCGGAATAGTTGAGGGGTGCTGCAAAACCGCCACAAACTACGTCACCAAGTACGTCAAACAAAATTACGTCGTATTCGTCAAAGGCGTTGAGTTCTTTGAGTAATTTTACGGTTTCGCCGACGACGTAACCGCCACAACCTGCACCTGCGGGTGGTCCACCTGCTTCGACACAATCGACTCCAGCATAACCTTTATAAATTACGTCTTCGGGCCAAATGTCTTCGTAGTGGAAGTCTCTTTCTTGTAGGGTGTCAATAATTGTGGGGATGAGAAATCCTGTCAAGGTAAAGGTGCTGTCGTGTTTGGGGTCGCAACCGATTTGTAGCACTTTTTTGCCGCGTTTGGCGAGAGCAACGGAAATATTGCAGCTTGTTGTGGATTTGCCGATTCCGCCTTTTCCGTATACTGACATTTTCATGTTGGTTTTTCTCCTAGTGGGTAATGATAAAAGTTTTTTGTTTATTGCCGCTAGTCGCTTTCGGGCTGCGGTGAATGGGTTTTTGTTGATCTCGTTATTGGCATTATTGTCTAAGTTTCTGGGAAAGGAAAGGGGCTGCTGATTTAGTTTTGGGTTTAATTGAGCTTATGGTTAAGCTTTGATGATTATTTTGGTTTATGGTTAGCTTGATTAGTTTAGAAGCTTTCAAAAGAATTTAGAGGTTATTTTGTATTTTGTTTTATAATAAAGCGGTACAATAAATAAAAATAATTTGGGACTTAAAATTTTTAAGGGGAAAACAGGAGCTAAATTGAATTTAGAGGTTATGTTAGCTTGATTGGCAAAAGTAGCAAGCTAGTCAAAAAAGGGTTGCAAGTAAGCTAGGATAGCTAATTTGTTAGTTGAATTGATGTCTGTGGCGATCGCTCAACAGGATCGCTCCCTGAATGTAAGCTGTTTATAAAGAATGGTTAATTTTTGCTCAGAAGCGATCCGAAAGCGGTTTGATTAAAGTTGGAACAGACTGAGCGCGATCGCCCGATGAGGCACTAAACTATGTCCAATCGCGTCACTCAACTAAAATTCTCGAAGAAAAACGCTATGAGCAGATCGCCAAACACTGGAACAAACATCTTCCTGTACATTCTCGGTATCGGTCTAGTCATTACTGCCGCTTTAGTGATTTTAAAAGGTACAGGCGTGTTAGGCTGGATTCCACCTTATGTTATTTGGGCTACAGCCTTATTTTCAATTGGGATGGGTATTCTTTACGGAATTAATAGTTACCGTCGCTAAAAATGGTTGTAAATTGAGGTTAATTTTGTGAGTTCATCTCCCCGTCGCGACTCCGAACTAATCGTTTACGTCTTTTGGACTGTACTAGCGATTACAATCCTGGTTTATCTTTTCAGAGGATTCGGTATTCTCACGTTTATCCCTGGAGGAATAATCTACTTTCTAATTTTATTGTCAATAATCACCGGAATCTGGCTTGGAGTTGAGAAAACCAAGCGTTTTTGAACAATTTTAGGGATTGGGGACTAGAAACTAGCGCGATCGCAGTTTGTCTTCTTTGTCTTCCCCCTCTCCCAAGTCTTTCCCGTTTTTAATTCTCAGTTTTAATTCCATCTCAGGAGCGATTTGAGATGAAGCAAAAATTGATTACCGTTTGAAAGGCAGAAAAAAATGCCTTCGGAGGGTAAACATGGCTGAAGATTATCGCGCAGAAAGAACAGTATCTGCGGTATTCAAAGAAGAAAAACAGATAGATAACGTAATTCGTCGTTTGTTAGATCGCAACATACCTCAAGATCACATTTCCGTAATGGGGAAAAACTTTACTTCACAAACGCGGATTTCCGGCTTTATCTCGAAAAAAGACGTAATTTTAGGCGGGTTGAGAACAGGAGGACTTTTTGGTTCTTTATTCGGTTCCGTACTAGCATTATTAACAGGAATCGGAGCTTTATGGATTCCCTTTGTGGGTTGGGTAGTAGCGGGCGGTCCGATTGGTGCAGTATTATTAGGAGCAGCAGGTGGCGCGATCGCGGGTGGCGCTGGTGCTGGTTTAGCTTCCGCATTAGCCACTTTAGGAATGTCGGAAGACAAAGCCGCAGTTTATCAGACACGCATTGAAGCTGGAGAATTTCTCGTCATGGCAGAAGTTCCGGCTGATAAATCAGGAGAAATTACTTTGCTGATGGAAAGTGCTGGTGGAGAAGAAGTCCATACCAGTGACATGACCTTACCACGTCCTTGTCCCGGAACTTGTAACTCACCAGAAGACTTATCACCCGAAGTGCGATCGCATCTCTCCTCAGAAGCACAACAAACCTTTATCGAACGCTATAACGAAGTTTTTCAGCAGACTCAAGACTCATCGGAAGCTGAAAAAGCAGCCTGGGAAACTATTCACCAGCAGTACACAGAAGACGAAAATGGTGTTTGGTCGAAGCAAAAAGTAACTACCTAAAGATAACAAGCCATTATCTGGTTTCAAAACAGAGACGTAAACATTTGAACTTTGCGTCTCTTGATCCATTTTCAAGATCATTACTTTCTACTCGCAGTTGACTGTTCCAAAGAACCTTGGACAACTTGATGATTCACCTGTGGTTCATATAACTGTAAGTAATTCCAATAATTACCAAAAACTTGTTTGACATAGTTTTTAGTTTCATTGAAAGGTATATTTTCCACAAATTCATCGAAATCTATTTCCTTTTCATCATTGATCCATCTGTTCAAATTTCCTTGACCAGCATTATAGCCAGCAATAGCTAACAAAGAGTTATTTTGGTAAGGACGGTGAATTTCCTTCAAAAACCAAGTTCCCAGTCTGATACTATCTTGGGGATTAGTTAAAGAATAATCTTTGATCTGTAAATTTCTAGCTGCCCAATCTGCGGTACTAGGAAGCATTTGCATTAAACCGATTGCCCCAGCCGTAGAGGTAATATCCTCTTCAAAACGAGATTCTTGTCTCATAATGGAAATTACCAGTAAAGGATTGAGATCGCGTTCTTCAGCAAAAGTCGTAATTTCGGTTTTGTAGGGAAAAGGATAAAGAGCTTGCCAGTAAGCAAATTGTCGGTTTAAACTTTCATATTCAGCTTTTTCTTCAGGATCTTCGCGATCTTCCAAAGAAGCTATTTTCCCAATTCCTTCGAGGTATTTATTTTGAGCGATTAATAATAAACCGTTAGTAAACTCTTCAGCTACAGTTGGTTCGCGTTTGTTGGTAAATTCTCCTTGCCAAAGTGTCCAAGCAACTTCAGTTTGACCGAGTTGATACAATTCTTTTAACGTTGGAGATCCCGCAGGTAAAGATGGTCGTTGTTGAGGTATTTCCAAAGTAGGACTGAGTTTGGCGATCGTCTGGAAATCTCCCACATTCCAACCCAACATTACTGCCGATCGCCAAGCGTAGTAGGATTGAGGATGGTCGGCAATTACTTGTTTAAAAGCAGTATTAGCATCTGCACTACGTCCGAGTTTTTTTGCCCATTTGCCTTCCCAAAAACCTGCTAGTCGTGCTTGGTGGCTATGGGGGTTTTTTTCGGTAATTGGCTGAATCCATTCCCAGGCGGCTTGGATATCTCCTTGGGCTGCTTTGCTTTGTGCTACTTGAGTGCGATACTCAGCCGCCGCTTCGGAATCGTCGTATTTTGCAATTAATAATTCGCGAGCTTCAGCCGCCGCTTCGGTACTATTGAGACGGTCGAGAATTCTCGCTTTGGCTAAAAGGGCTTCACCTGCGCGATCGGGAAAGTTAGCAATTACTCGATCTAGATAAGGAATGGCATCGAAATCAGAGACAATTTCGGCAAGATTTAATAATGCAGAGGCGGTTTCTGGAGCATCGGGAAACCTCTGGCTCATTTTTTCATAAGTTTGGGTAGCTTCTCGAAGTTTTTCGGCGTATTCTAGTCCGAGGGCTTCTCGATAAGCGTTTTTAGGTAGGGAATTTGCTTGGGCATAAGCTGCACTTGCTTGTCCGTATTTTCGGTCTTCCCAATAACCTAGACCAATTACTTCCCAATCTTCCAAACTGATCAGGGGACGGTTGCCTTTTCCTGTGGCTGTGCTGTAGTAAGCAACTAAGGTATCTAAGATAGAAATGGTTTCTGGGTCGTCAAAAGCATAGCGAGCAATAATGAGTAATAATTCGGGTTGATCGCTATTTTCGGCGAGTTTCTCCCGGACTAGAGCTAAAAAGCTAGGGTGAGAAGGATATTTTTTGAGGGCGGTTTGCCAATATTTTCGATGATCGGCGCTGAAGGCATAGCTATAGTCTAGTCTCTCGCGCAAGGTGGGATTTTCGGGGAGTGTGGGGATAGCTAAATCTTTGTATGGGGAGTTTTTGGATAAGAGAATGTAGAGTGCTTCGGCGGCGATGGGATGATTGTAGTAGCGCTGAAGTAGGGTTTTCCAGGCGGAAAAGGCTTCGGCTTTGTTGTCTAGCATTTCGTAAGCCTTGGCGCGTTGGTAAAGTATTTGTGGGGCTAGGACGCGATAGTCCCATTCTAGTTCTTTGAGCCAAGTTATTGCTTCTTGAGGTTGATTTTGGGCAATGAGGTCTGATGCGAGGAGATAGCGGGCGCGATCGCGATCGAGAGATTGTTCTGGTTCGGAGGCGATCGCCTCTAACTGGGTTGCTCGTTCTGTAGGTGTTAGTTCTACCAGTTGTAGCACTGGTGTTTCCACCTTTTTTCCCTGTAAAACTGGGCTTTGTTCCTGGAAGGGAAGCCAACTTGTGAAGAACTTGATTTCTCGACTGTATTTGTTTGCTACTACAACTGAGGTAATTACTAGCACACAAATTCCAGCACCAGTAGCCCACTGTAGTCGTCTCTGCCTTTGTTTATTTTTGTACGAATTATAGCGGGAGAAAACTAGACGTGAATTTTTTCTGTTCATAATACCTCGTGCGTAATTGACATCCCTTTTTGCTTGGTATCAGGATGGCTAGGACGGGTGTGGCAATACTTAATTTGCAATTTGGAGATCAATGTTTGTTTACCTAGATTGTTACCTGTAACTTCCAAATGACGATTAACTTTACTGGTAAAATTTGTCTCATCCTGGAGAAACTAGAGGCAAATCTTGTTTCAGCACAGTCAAAAAAAAATAGCGGCGCGGCGATCGCTCTCCTAATCTGGCGATCGCTCTGTGAAATTTTTCGGCTTTGCTCACTTACCACTCGTTTCCTAAAATTTAGGCACTTTTTGCCCTGCCCAAATTTCAGGAAAATCTCACTTAGTATTGACATTTTTTGTCTAATATGTATCATTGCTAAAAACTGTACCCAAGTTATTGCCGCGAGCTTGATAATGCTGAAATCGGCAACATTGCCAAAATATTTTCTACTTCTATTGTGCAACAGGACAACTTTTTCTCCTTAGCAATTTTAGAAATATCTAACTACAAGCAGGAACCTAAATAGCTTCAAACTTGTAAAATCAATCCTAGAGATAGAGGAAAAAAATATGTCAAACTACGAGTGTAACCTTTGTGGATACGTTTACGATCCCGAAGCAGGCGATCCCGATAATGATATCAAACCAGGTACGGCTTTTGAAAATTTACCTGAAGACTGGGTTTGTCCTGTCTGTGGTGCAGGGAAAGAAGAATTTGAATCAGAATCTTAGTTTGTTTCGAGAAATCCTTGAATAAACCATTGACAAGAGTCGTAGTGATTGGTGGCGGTGCCGCCGGATTTTTTGGTGCAATTACCTGCGCTGCTACCTATCGAGAAACTCAAGTTACTTTACTCGAAGCGGCGCGCACCCCTCTAGCTAAAGTCCGCATTTCTGGTGGTGGGAGGTGTAATGTTACCCACCATTGCTTCGATCCTCTCCAGTTGGTGCAAAATTATCCTCGAGGCGGAAAAGCACTTCGAGGTGCTTTTTCTCGTTTTCAGCCTCAAAATACTATTGCTTGGTTTCAAAACCACGGTGTAGAGTTAAAAACTGAGGCTGATGGACGAATGTTTCCGGTGACAGATGATTCGGAAACTATTGTCAATTGTCTGCTTCAGGCAGCGAATCAAGTAGGAGTTAAACTGCGAACTGCTGCTCAAGTAAAGTCGATAAAAAAGCTTGACTCTCGTTTTGAAATTACTTTGAAAACAGGAGAAAAGTTAGCTAGCGAGATAATTTTACTAGCTACTGGTAGTAATCCGAGAGGTTATCATTTTGCTCAATCTTTGGGTCATAATATTGTTTCTCCAGTACCTTCTCTGTTTACTTTCAATCTAGCTGACTCGCGTTTACACGATTTAGCCGGAATTAGCGTGGAAAAAGCTCATTTACGCTTATTAACTCCAGATAAAAAAGCTCAAAAAAAGTTACTCCAAACAGGTGCTTTGTTAATTACTCACTGGGGAATTAGCGGACCTGCTGTCCTCAAACTTTCTGCTTGGGGAGCCAGAATTTTACACGAATATCAATACCAAATTCCTTTGGAAATTAATTGGCTACCTGAGTATAATTGGGCAAGCTTATCTGATTATTTTCTAGCAATAAAAAATCAATATCCTCGTCGCCAAATTGTTACCAATTCGCCAGTAAACTTACCAAAAAGACTCTGGCGAAACTTGGTGCTTCAAACTGGAATTTCTGAGCAACAACGTTGGGCAGAGTTATCAAAAAAAATGTTAAATAATTTGGTTCAAGAATTAATTCAAGGAACTTATAAAATTGAAGGCAAAGGTGTCTTTAAAGAAGAATTTGTAACTTGTGGGGGTGTCAATTTAAAAGAAATTAATTTTCAAACAATGTCTAGTAAAATTTGTCCAGGGCTTTATTTTGCAGGCGAAATTCTTGATATTGATGGTGTTACTGGTGGATTCAATTTTCAAAATGCTTGGACTACGGGTTGGTTGGCAGGTCAAGCGATGGGAAAAGATAATTAATTTGTGAGGATGTGTTCTCCTTTTTTGAGTATTTTTTTGTTCAGAGAACACATCCTTGAAAAGTTATTTCACTATGCAGAGTAATATTGGTCTACAAATTTTTGTAGTCCTACGTTATAACCTTGTCCTACAGCTTGAAATCGCCAAGAACCGTCTTTTCTGTAGAAACGCCCAAATTCTACTGCTGTTTCTAAAGAAAAGTCTTCTTCTAATTGATATTTTGCTACTTCTTTTTCTGTTGTTAAATCATAAATTCGGATATAAGAATTTCTGACTTGTCCAAAATTTTGTTTGCGTGATTCGGCTTCGTGAATAGTAACGACAAAGACAATTTCTTGGATTGAAGGATCTACTTTTGGGAGTTCAATTTCAATTGCTTCGTCATCACCACCACCTTCACCTGTGCGGTTATCTCCTTCAGATTTGACTGCACCGTCGGGTGATTCTAAATTATTGTAAAAAACAAAGTATTTGTCGTTAGGAATTTTTCCATCTGCTCCTAACATAAAGACAGAAACGTCTAAGTCGAAGTCCGATCCTGTATCACTGACATTGATATCCCATCCTAAGCCAATTCCTGCATATTTTAAGCTAGGTGCTTCTTTGGATAAATCTATTCGTTGTCCTTTGCTGAGGTTGATAGACATAATTTCTCTGAGTTTCTCCAAGATAGATTTTAGCGAACTTGAGTAATAATTTAATTGTTTGTAAAATAAGTTGATAGCTTATTTTACTAAATCTTAATGTTTTTAACGAATTTAGGAAAGTGAAGCCAGAGTTTTAGTTTGATTTTAGACTCAGATAATTTGGGATTTTTGGAACTTTTGTTGTTAAGCTGCGGCGTAGTTAAATTATCGAACTTAAGGAAAATTTAAGCGCTCTTAGTGAAGAATTTAATCTTGTTCAATAAAAGAAGATTAAAAAACGCACAACTTAACGGTTTTTAAGAATAAGAGTAGACTAAATCTTGTAAACTGTTGACTCGGATACCTTCTCCGATCGCGGTAACTTGCCAGTCATCGTTTTGTCGAGAAACTTCTGCTAAAATCATCCCAGTTTTACTGGTGAAAGATTTTCCGGAAAGATTGTAGCGGGCAATTTCTCGGTTGGTGATTGAGTTAATGAGACGGACAAAAGCGTTGTTTACTTGTCCAAAGTTTTGCTCTCTTTCGAGACATTTGTAAATGTTAACGGTAAAGACAAGTTTAGTGATTTCTGGAGGAACTAGAGGTAAATTAACGATTACTTGTTCGTCGTCTCCTTCTCCTTCTCCTGTGAGGTTATCTCCTAAATGGGTGATTGCGCCAGAGGAGTGTTGGAGATTACCATAATAAATGACGTTGCTGCGATCGCGTATTTTTCCTTGAGCATTTAAACATAATACTGAAGCATCTAGGTCGAAGTTAGGAGCATTACTAAAAGCACCAAAAAGCCCTCCTCGCTTTTGTTGCACTAAATCCCAACCTAGTCCACACCTTAATTGGGTTAAGTTGGGTTCTTCTTTTTTGAGAGAAATACGTTGTCCTTTCTGAAGATTAATACTCATCGTAATTTTTAGGGAGAGTTGGCAATGTTTTTATGTTACCTTTCAAAAGAGAAATTGCGAAGATCGCCTTAAATGACAAATCTAAGATGAAATTTAGCGAACTTATTGAAAAATTAGGAGCTTTGGCAACTGAGTGCAATAGTCTCGGTGTTATGCCTGATTGTAACCCGAAAATCGTCGGAGTTACATCTGTGGATGCGGCTAAACCGGAAACCCTTAGCTATATTGAAGGGGGAAAATTTACCGCGATGGTCAGGAAAACTGCTGCAAGTGCTTTAATTTTGCCACGAGATGAGCAAATTCAAGCAGAAGCGACGGAAAGGGGGATTGCTTGGATTGCGACACCTCAGCCGAGATTACTGTTTGCAATGGCGATCGCACTTTTTTATCAGCCTTATCAACCTCGTCCTGGAATTGATCCTAGCGCAGCGATCGCTCCTGGGGTAGTTTTAGGGGAAAATGTTTATCTTGGTGCGGGTGTAGTTATTCAAGCTGGTGTCAAAATTGGTTCTGGTGTGGTGATTCATCCCAATGTGGTGATTTATCCAGATGTGGAAATTGGCGATCGCACGATTCTCCACGCTAATTGTACTATTCAAGAACGTACTCGGATCGGGGCAAATTGCATTATTCAAAATGGTGCGGTTATCGGTGGAGAAGGTTTTGGTTTTGTTCCTACTGCTCAAGGTTGGTACAAAATGGAACAATCGGGTTATGTAGTTTTGGAAGATGGTGTGGAAGTTGGTTGTAATAGTACCATCGACCGTCCTGCGGTGGGGGAAACGAGAATTAAACGGAATACGAAGTTAGACAATCTTGTGCATATCGGTCATGGTTGTACTATCGGCGAAAATTGTGCTTTTGCGGCTCAAGTTGGTTTGGCTGGTGGGGTGACAATCGGGAATAATGTTTTGTTAGGTGGACAAACTGGAGTTGCTAACCAAGCGATAGTTGGCGATCGCGCGATCGCTACTGCGAAAGCAGGTATTCATAGTAATATTAAACCTGGAACTGTAGTTTCTGGTCATCCGGCTATTTCTCATCAAGTTTGGCTCAAAGCTGCGATTCTTTTTGCTCGAATTCCCGAAATTTATCAGTTCTTCCGCAAATTTAAACGCGAAAATTCTTAGTTCTTTAGCAAGCAATTATCACTTAGTATTTTCTCAGTTTTCAGGTAATTATAATTTCAGATTATACGGGAGATGAGAATTTGCCTACAGAAAAACAAGCACTTGCTGCTGTCTTTATCTGTCAACTACTATCCAACTTGTTACAATCTATACATTTATTTCGTTATGACTCATTTATGAAACAAGTTTATCTAATAGCAGGTGAACAAGAGAGCAGAGAAATAATTATTTTTGCAGATGGAAATTGGGAGTTTAACAATGACAACACCAAATTTTAAACAAATGAATCGTTCTGAATTGAAGAAATATATTAGAAATAACCCTACAGATGACCAAGCAATTCGAGAATTATTTGTCAACCGTCGCAACCCTAAAGCTATACGTTATCCCTACCCTTATGAGATGTCATTTGAAAAAGTAGAGACAATTTTTAAGGATAAAATAAACTCTGTAAACTAGGGTTTTTGACAAGCAATTAAGATAAAATTAATCTGACTTTCAACATGAAATTCAAAGTAATTGTTAATCAAGCAGAAGAAGGAGGGTATTGGGCTAAAGTACCTGCTTTACCTGGTTGTATCACAGAAGGTGACTCTTGGGAAGAATTAATTGTTAATCTCAAAGATGCAATTGAAGGCTGGTTAGAAGTTGCTAACAATATTCAAGAAACGGAAGCAGGAGAAAAGGTTATTGAAATTGCTTTATGACATCTATTTTTGGGAAAAAATTATGTAAAATTTTAGAGAAAAAAGTTGGCTTCTGAAATGAATTACAGGAAGTCATCACATTTATCAAAATTCTAGTACGAATCAAATCATTTCTGTTCCAGTTCATAAAAATCAAGATTTGAAAATTGGAACTTTAAAATATTTGATGAAAGTAGCTGATTTAAGTGAAGAATATTTAGGATAAATTTCACAGACCAAGAAAAAATAGTAATTTAATTTTAATTAAATTTTTCTGTGAATCTCGCAACAAAACTACTTCACAAACTTACAAATTCCACGCTCAGAAGCCTTGACAAAATGGCAAAATTCTTGTACTAATTCTTCGTTCGGAAACTCAGTTTCTAACTTTGCTACTGCTGCGGGAATATGCAAATTGGAACGATAAAATATCTTCAAGACTCGCTTTAATATTAACCTTTGTTCCGATGTTAAACCAGCCCTGCGTAATCCTACCGTATTCAAACCAATAATTTGATTAAAACTTGTCGGGTGAGTCATACAAAACGGAGGTATATCTTTGGCGATCGCCGCACCACCAGAAATCATCACTAACCGACCAACTCTGGTAAACTGGTGGAGTAAGCAATTACCGCTAATAAAAGTTCGATCTCCAATCTCCACGTATCCTGCTAACAAGGCTCCATTCGCAATAATCACATTATTCCCAACTTTAACATTGTGTCCCAGGTGAGAATTCGCCATCAGTAAGCAATTATCACCTACTTCTGTGGTTGTACCTAAATTCGTCCCGCGATGAATAGTTACACCTTCGCGAATTGTACAACCAGAACCAATTTTGACATAAGTTTCTTCGTTGGTAAACTTTAAATCTTGGGGTACATCTCCTAAAACTGCGCCGGAATGTACTTGACAATTATCTCCTAATGTGGTATTACGAAGAATAGCCACATGAGAATTAATTACGCAACCAGAGCCAATAACAACGCGATCGTCAATAAAAACAAAAGCGCCAACTTTTACATTTTTACCTAACTGAGCGCCCGGTGCAACTACTGCGGTTGGGTGAATTGTCACAGGATTTTACCCAATAAATAACGAAGATTTTAGCAGTAAAGGCGGGCATTGCCCACCTCAATCACGAATGTAGTTTACTACGTTTGTGTCGTAATTTCTGACTGTAACTCATCCAAACGAGCCAAAACTTCCTGAGAGTGAATTACAGGTTTCACACCAAGAAAAGTTTCCCGTAAAATACCGTCTGGATCGATAATATAAGTATGGCGCAACGAGAAAAAGCCTAACCACGAACCATAAGCTTTACTCACCGAACCGTCAGTGTCAGCTAATAAAGGAAATTTTAAACCCTCCGAGTCACAAAATTCTTGATGTGAGTCTACGTCATTCACACTGACACCGAGAATTTGGGTATTGCGGCTGAGATATTTTGGTAAATCTTGCTGAAAACGACGTGCTTCTAAGGTGCAACCAGAGGTAAAATCAGCAGGATAGAAGTACAAAACTACCCATTTCCCTTGATAATCTGTGAGAGAGATTTTTCCATCTCCAGTATTGGTGGGAAGTGTAAAATTCGGGGCTGGCTGATTAAGTTCTGGCTGAGTGCCGCCCAAAGCTAACACAGAAGGAGTAAAATTAAACCAAGTGGCGATCGCTAAACTAATCGCGAAGAAAATTTTGAGTAGATTACGACGAGACATATAATTTCCCAAATGATAACTCGTTTCATATAAGTTTACATTCTGCTGACCACTTCGAGAAAAACCAGCGCAAAAGTCTTTATTTAAGAACTACTCTTTCTCCATAATTCAGTAACTTTTCTAAACTCGCTAAACGATTTGACCAAATCTGAACTTGATAGGAATTTTCCGTTGCTTGTGACTGCATCCACACCGAAAATTTACCTCGAAAAGAAGCTAAAGTTACTTTAGCTGCTGATAAATTTGTCGCCGAAGGTTCAGCCGCTAATTTATCTAAAACTGCGGCTAATTTATCCGCTTCTTGACTCCATTCAGT
>JAWQFW010000132.1:0-14566 GCA_035968095.1 Oscillatoria sp. PMC 1068.18 | reverse complement strand
GAATTATGCAGAATACTCGCTTAAATAATATCTTTGAGTCACTCGGCGATCGCCTTTTTTCATTCTTTAACAATCCTTGGCGAAGAATTTCTTTAATTTTGATTAGTTTCCTCTTAGGAATTTTCATCGGAACTGCTGTGTCTACTACTGCGGGACAAGCTGCTTATTGGGATGTCCCGGTAGCTGTAGTTTTAACTTTTTTGGCGGAACTTATTAGCCGCTATACTTATCGCAGTCAGCGCCAAAATTTATTGGGATTTAAGTTTAGAAATTCGCTTTTCCCGGATCTAATCAATATTTTTAAGATTGGGTTAACTTTTAGTTTATTTATCGAAGCTTTCAAACTTGGTTCTTGACAAAATTAAGGATGTGTGTATGGTTGACAAAATTTTGTCTCGTTGGGTTGCAGGAGAGAAACCCACAGTTGACGAAGAGGAAAAATTGTTAGCGGAGGAATTAGCGAAACCTGCAACAGCGAAAGCATTTGGGATAACGAAAGTAAATGGTTTCGAGAAGATCCAACAGCGATCGCGCCTTTTCTCCGTAGTATATCCTGAAGTAGTGGAACTATGCACAAATTTCGGGATTCAAAATTCTCACGAAACTCAAGAAACACTCTGGAAACTTTGGCTACCCATAGCAATACAATTAGCTGAAAAAAGACAACAACTACAACGACCTTTTATCCAAGGAATTTTAGGTGGACAAGGAACAGGAAAAACCACTTTAACTGCAATCCTTAAACTTATTCTCCAGCATTTCAACTATCCTACGCTAACTTTTTCTCTCGACGATCTTTATAAAACTTATCTTGAACGAGAAAGACTAAAACAACAAGATTCGCGTTTAATTTGGCGAGGTCCACCGGGAACCCATGATGTAAAATTAGGAATCGATATTTTAGATCAATTGCGTCAACCAAATCGAAAATATCCTCTCTTAATTCCTCGCTTTGATAAATCACTTTTTGGAGGTAAAGGAGATAGAAGCGAACCAGAAAGAGTTGATGCAGTCGATCTTATTTTATTTGAAGGTTGGTTTGTTGGTGTACGACCAATTAATGACCAAGCTTTTCTCGCAACTCCTCCACCAATTATAACACCAGAAGACCGCAAATTTGCCCAAGATTGTCATCAAAAACTTAAAGAATATTTACCGTTGTGGGAGCAATTAGATAGTTTAATGGTACTCTATCCTGTAGATTATCGTCTGAGTAAAAAGTGGCGACAAGAAGCAGAACAAAAAATGGTTGCACAAGGAAAATCAGGAATGAGTGACGAGGAAGTTGAGAAATTTGTTGAGTATTTCTGGATTTCTTTACATCCGGAGTTATTTATTACTCCTTTGCTGCACAATTCTGAGGTGGTAGATTTAGTTGTTGAAATCGACCGCGATCGCACTCCTAAATCAGTATATCAACCTTCTGCACAAAACAGCTAAAACTGACTAACTCAGACAATTATTTTCCTGAAAAAGTTGCTGTCATTATCAGGTTGGTTTTGCGACTCAACTGAGAGACAAGCAAATTTTATTGATACCTGGTAACAATCGTATCTCCCATGACTAAAATCAAAACTCGCATTCTCAGAATTATTAATCCGATTGTAGCTAAACTAGGTAAATTATGGCGCAAACTTAAACCATTTCTCGATCCAATTTTAATTAAACTCAGTAAATTATGGCAGAAAATCAGAGATATTTTTGAACCAATTTTCAGGAAAATATATTTCCAGTTTCGTTTTTTATTTAATCTTGGTACTTATCCAGTGAAACGAGTTCCAGATGGCGATACAATTGTAGTCGTAGATAAAGCTGGGAAAAGCATTAATGTCCGTTTTGCTTGGATTGATACTCCAGAAATTCCCCATAGCAAAGCAGAAGAAAAAAGTCGAAAATTAGTTTACAAAAGTCAGTTTAAATGGGGTTATCGGGCTAAAGAAAGAGTTGAAGAATTAATTAAGGAAAAAGGGAATAAAGTTTTCTTGAAAATCACAGATACCGATCGCTACGGGAGAAAAGTATGCGAGATTCGTTTAAAAGATGGTACGTTTTTGCAAGAAGTTTTAGTTAAAGAAGGACTTTCGCAAATTTATGCAACTTACTATAAAAAATGTCCTAGTACCGATATTTTAGTCATAGCTGAAAAAGACGCTAGACGGTGGCGACGCGGACTTTGGCGCGATGAAAAATTTATTCCAGCTTGGGAGTTTCGTTGTCTTGAAGATTGATTTTTTCTATAGTTAAACGGTAATTAATTTAGCTAATTTTATGAGTGATTTTGAAGTTATTTAGTATTTGATCTTAAAAGTTTGCTTTGGTTATCGAAATTTGGAGAAAAAAGGAACCGATTTGAAAAGTTTATTTAGTGGATTCGTTGAGAAACGAGAACTAAATCTTTGATTATATTTTGATACTCCGCGTAAGTTTCATACTTTTTAGTACACCAAGTCTTACCTTCACTTTCGTCCATATAAGCAAGATAATCTGGCGCACCTGGAAATTTTACGTTGTCTGTTACCACCACTACGGATTCATCTAAGAGATTATTATTCAACAATGCTTGAAGATCTGATAAATAGTATTTCTTGTCATGGTCGATAAAAACAAAATCGAAGAGTCCTCTTGCTGCAATATACTGAGTTTTAAGCTTTGCAATGGTCTGTCCATCATCTCCAATTGAGCCAACAAGAATTTCTACTTGTTCGCTGACACCTGCGTGTTCATGAATTGAGCGGGCAATTTTGGCATTAGCCTCACTAATTTCAATGGAAACAATCTTAGCTTCCGGCGCGAATATCGCCATGCGTAGAGCGCTATAACCACAGTAAGCTCCAAGTTCCAAGATATTTCTCGGCTTTTTTGTTTTTATAGCATCGTCGAGAATCTTGCCTTTTTCGTCTCCAACGTTAATCAGGTAACTTTGTGTCCAGGCAAACTCATCAATAGCTTGAAGCACTCCTAGGGTATCTCCTTTCAGAGAGTTTTTTAAGACATACTTGACAAGTTTTTCTTCGCGACCATCACCAACTTGCCAAGTTTTGAGCAGCTTCGGCATACTAATTAACAGTCGCAGGAAAGACCATCGTAAGAATGGATTTTTTTGATAAGAGTTCATCGGATAACCTTTTGATTTAGTCGGTCTAACTGTATATTAGACCGATTTTTTGATATATTCACCTTTATAGGCTTAGAGTGAAGCAGATGCCACTCAGAAAACTTGAATCAACTCTCATCTAACTTATGTTTTTACCGACCCGTTTTTTGAGGCTTGGTTCAATAAGTTTTTCAGCAAACTCTAATTAAATTAAAAAATTAGTTATTCGATAAAAAAGATGAAAATAAACATTAAATTAGTTGTTGTCATTTTCGCTAGCTTTAATTTAGTTGGCTGTCAAATATTAGCAGATATTTTGGGAGTTGATAGTTATCAGGTTAAGCGAGTTGCTGATGGTGACACTTTAACTGCTGTTGATAGTAGCGGTAATGAAATCAAGGTTCGTTTTGCTTGTATTGATGCGCCAGAAATTCCTCATACTACTGCTGAGAAAAAAAGTAGAAAGTATGTTGATAAAAGTCAATTTAGCTGGGGACAATTAGCTAAGGAGAAGGTGGAAAGCTTAGTAGCAGAGGGTGGAGAACAAGTTATTTTAACTATTACTGATACTGACCAATATGGACGGAAAGTAAGTGAAGTTCGTTTACCGGATGGAACGTTTATTCAAGAGGTTTTAGTGAGGGAAGGATTAGCTGAAGTTTATCGTGATTATTTATCAGATTGTCCAAGTTCAGAAATTGTTGAAGCAGCAGAGGTTACAGCAAAAGAAAGTCAAAAAGGTTTGTGGAGTGATAGTAGGTATGTTTCGCCGTGGGAGTTTCGCCGTTTGAATAAGTAAATTTGTTATTTAATAATCAGGAAGAGTTTACCAATTTTCTAGGGGATCTTCTTCTAATTTTTGTTGGGAAGATTTCCGAAAAAAGTTCTGTTTGAGTTTTGGTTTGGTTTTTCTATTTGGCTTGGAAAATAAGATTGGTAAAAGTGAGCCGCTAATTAAGCCAACTCCGAGGCTGAAGGCTAAAATAACTCCGACAGGAATATTTATGGTTTGGAAGGTAAGAAATTTTAAGGAGACATCGGTAATATTTTGAATTGAGAAAATGGCGATTACACCAATCCAAATAGCGACAATTGAAACGGCGATTAGGTTAGTAAAGTTTTTCATAATTTCTAGGTGATTGAGATATTAAGAAGGTGCGCTTGTCAACGCACCTTGCTAATTAAGATTAAGTGGTAAAGTATTTTACCAAAATAGTTTAAGCGGCTGCGGGTTTGATGTTATCAATTGCTTGTTTCATGGCTGTGGCAATTTGATTTTCTTTGTCTTCGGAGTCGGTTTCCATGTAAACTCGTACTAGGGGTTCGGTTCCGGAGGGACGCAGTAGTATCCAACTGCCTTCTTCTAAGTACAGTTTAACGCCGTCTTTGCGACCGACTTCTTTAACTTTAATTCCGGCAACTTCGCTGGGAGGATTGTTTTTGTAGAAGTCTAAAACGGCGGTTTTGTGTTCTGGGGTGAGACGTAAATCGAGACGCTGGTTGAAGACAGGACCGTCTGCTTCGGCGATCGCTTCTTCGACTAATTGCGATAAAGGTTTTCCTTCGTAGGCGATCGCTTCGGCAACTAACATATCTGCTAGGATACCGTCTTTTTCGGGAATATGTCCGATGATGCTCAAACCACCGGATTCTTCCCCACCAATCAGGACATCTGTTTCGCGCATTTTTGCGCCGATGTATTTAAAACCAACTGCTGTCTCAATTAGCTCTAAACCGTGCTTGGCGGCATAATTATCAAGTAAATGGGTTGTAGCTACGGTACGCACGATCGCGCCGCTTTTACCTTTATTTTTCATGAGGTGACGGGCTAAAACCAACATCACCGTATTCGGCGAAAGTATGTTACCCTTTTCATCAACGATCCCAAAGCGATCGCTGTCTCCGTCAGTAGCTAATCCTAAATCTGCTCGATCCTGCTTCACTGATTCTACCAGTTTATCTAGCTGTTCCGCCTTTGGTTCCGGCATTCCACCGCCAAATAAGACATCCCGACTGGTATTAAAGCTTTCTACTTCACAGCCACAATGGTCTAAAATTTCTGGCAAATAGTTGCGACTTGTGGAATAGAGAGCATCATACTTAACCTTTAATTTGGCAGAACGAATCCGCTCTACGTCAAGAAGGGTGTAAAGAAACTTTAAATAATGGGGTTTCGGGTCAAAAGTAGAGATTTTGTCAGAATTTTTTCCTGTCGGAGTCGCATCACTTGCGCCTTCAATCTCGCTGACAATTTTATCAGTAAGATCAGGAGTTGCCGGACCTGCATAATCAGGAATATACTTAATCCCGCAATAAGCTGAAGGATTGTGACTAGCAGTGAACATTAAAGCTCCCGCCGAGTTAAGATGTTTAGCATTGTAAGCGATCGTCGGAGTCGGACAATCCTGCTCAGTAATTTTGACAGTCCAGCCCAACTCTGCCAAAATTTCGGCAGCAGTAGAGGCGAACTCGTCAGCTAAAAAGCGAGGATCGTAAGCAATTAAAACCGGACAGTCTTTAGTGTAAGCAGTTTCCAGGTAAGACGCGATCGCTCTCGTCACCTTACAAACATTAGGAAAGGTAAAATCATCAGCGATGATCCCCCGCCATCCATCGGTACCAAACTTAATTTTTGGGTTACTGGCTATACTCATAGTCTTGCTGCTATCGGCTTTTGATGTCACATCAATACTGACATTCTCCGGTCATCAAATCAACGATATCAAGAGTTAGTTTGGAACTGGTGATTAATGATTGGGGGAAAACTTGGGAGAGGGGGGAGACAAGGGTGAGGGTAAGGACACGGGGGATATGGAGGACAAGGGAGAATTGGAGGACAAGGGAGAGTAAATGTTGGTAAGACTATAGCTAGTTATTCCGAATACTTCCAATACTTCCAATACTTCCAATACTTCCAATTCCCAGTCACCAATCCCTAATCACCAATCACCAATCACCAATCCCCAGTCCCCAAATCCCCATTTGTTAGAGTCTAATGGTAAATTAACAGCAATTGGCAATATATAAATAAAAAAAGCCTTTCTGTATCCTACTAAAATGAAATGTCAAACCTATTCAAGCGGAGCTTAGTTGACTATGTATCAGACTGATACTCCAAATTTCCCAGGCTTACAAGCGGAGATTTCTCATTTACGCGAAGAACTGCAAGTCAGAGATCAACTTGTGCAACAACTTTCACAGGAATTGTTCCGGTTGGTCAAAGGTAACTCGAACTTCATGCCTCAGCCGCAGGTTTCCGAGCGTCACCAAACTGAGATGAGGTTATTGCGAGAACAACTCGAAGAAGTTGAGCAGCAGGTAAAATTTTATCAAGATCAGATTGGCGATCGCGATACGGAAATTTATCAACTACGTCAGTCAGTTCAGGAATTGACCGATCGCAGTCGGATGTTAGAACAAGTGGTACAAGAGTTACCACACATTTATCGTCGGAAATTTGCCGAACGTCTTTCCCCAGTGAAAGAAAGAATCGAAAAACTACAACGAGAAAATCGCCAGTTACACGCCGAACTGCAAAGCATCAGTTATCGTTTAGCAGTGAAAAACCGTCGTAGTACCAGCAGAATCGATTTACCCGAATTTCTGCCCAAAATTTCTGGTCCAATTCCTACTTTCGGTAATGTATAAGGCGATTATAATTGTCAACGCGGAAGTCCGGGAGACAGGAAAAATAATTGCTTCATCCCCGGCAACAGAACAAATGGTAGCTGCACTGAGACGAGCGATCGCTTCCTATTCACCTTCGAGGGTGAGTGTGGAAGTTGTCGCTAATGCGGCTTTGCGTTATCCTACTAATTTTGAACGCCAACATCCTCTGAGTGAAGATGACAAATTGATTTATCTTCCTCTCACAATCGATGTTCCCGAAAACTTTGATTTTCCGGCGAAAGAAATTTTTCAAGCTTGCAAGGATGTCAAAAAAAGACGGCAATGGGTAGAGCAAAAGTTAGCTTATGCCACTAGCTATGGTGAAGAATGGTTGGGGGATCTCTGGTTGCCGATCGTCTGGACGGCAAAAGGTCCGCTTTATGGTGAAGTGATTGGTGAGGGTGCAACTCCTAACTTTTACGAGCAACCTGTAGATTTTGGCGATCGCCAGCGTCAACCACTTTATCATTTGGCATACCAATTGTTATCCAGTTTGTCTTGCCCCCAGGCAGTATATTTGTTACAGTTCCGCTTACGAGGAGAAGAGATCGTTTTCGATCGCCTTTGGCCTTTTCCCGCAGCCCCGGCGCTTGCTAGTCTCAAAGCTCAACAACCCAATTTGTTTGTCTGTCAGTGGTATTGTGCCATCGGTCATCCGATCTTAGACTTGACCATTTTACCGCACAATTAGGGGACTTTCTCAGTGACCAGTTATCAGTGAACAGTAAGCAGTAAATGGGAGAGATTAAAAAAAGGTGGAATTCGAGGATATAAAAACTTGTAATTGCTCATTGGGATTGGGAAACAAAAGGATAAACTGATAACTGACAACTATTTCCTGCGGCTACGTGCTAACTGGTAACTATTTCCTGCGGCTACGTGCTAACTGTATAGATGAGTTACTGTCTCAACCCTAATTGTCCAAAACCGCTCAATCCAGAGAAGGGTAGATTTTGCATTCATTGTGGCTCAAAGTTACTTTTAGGATCTCGCTATCGTCCTCTGCGCGCGATCGCCGTTTACGGCACTGGTGCTACCGCGTCAAGCGCTCAAACGGCTGGTAATAGCAATGCTAACCTCACCGGACGCACTTTTCTCGCGATCGATGAAGGCGAAATTAACCAACCTCATTGCATCATTAAACAAATTGCTCTCGATCGCCGCACAAATCCCGCTAATTTCCGCGATACTGCCCTCAAATTACAACAAGTAGGACAGCATCCCCAAATTCCCGCTCTCCTTGCTTATTTTGAACCAGATCCCCATAGTAATGCTCCGGCTTTCTTAGTACAAGAATTTATCGCCGGACAAAGCTTAAGAGCAAAATTAGCTACGGAGGGAGCTTTCAACGAAACGCAAATTCGTCAACTCCTCAACGAAATTTTACCAGTTTTGCAATATGTTCATGAAAGTGGCGTAATTCATCGCGACATTAATCCAGATAACCTGATTCAACCTCCTGGTAACTATCAACTAATGTTAGTTGACTTTAGTGCCGCTAAAGCTACTAGCAAAACCAATTTAGCGCAAAAAGGAACCTTAATTGGTTCTGTCAGTTTTGCTGCTCCCGAACAACTTCGAGGTCAAGCTGTTTATGCTAGCGATGTCTATAGTCTAGCTGTTGTTTGTGTTTATTTACTCACTCAAATTGAGCCTTTTGATTTATTTAGTTCCCAAGTAGGAATTTTAGTTTGGCAAGATTATTTACTTACTCCAGTGAGCCAAGAATTAAGTCGTATAATCAACAAAATGCTTGCTGATTCTGTACCCAACCGCTATCAGTCGGCAGCAGCAGTTTTTCGCGATTTGAATTCTGGTCAAACTTTAACTAAATCTGCTGTAAAATTGGTAACAAAAGCTTTAATTCCTACCTGGAAATGTCGGCAAACTCTCTTAGGTCATCATAGCTCAGTTCATACTCTTAGTTTTAGTTATGATGGTAAATTACTAGCTAGCGGCGGTGCAGATAGAAATGTCAAAGTGTGGAACTTGAAATCTGGACGAGAGCAAGCAACTTTTTCTGGTCATCGTAGTATCATTGAGGCGGTAATTTTTACTCCTGATAGCAAAAGAATTATCAGTGGTAGTTGGGATTACAAGCTTAAATTTTGGCAATTCGGAAACTCAGAAGAGTTACAAACAATTCAAGCTCATTTCGGCTGGATTAAAGCTTTAGCTCTTAGTCACGATGGTCAAATTTTAGCTAGTGCTAGCAGCGATCGCAGTGTAAAAGTTTGGGATTTGCATAAAAATGCGCTTTGGTTAACTTTTTCTGAGCTTGAAAGTGAGATTTATAGTTTAGCGATTAATCGAGAAAAAAGTTTATTAGTTGGTGGAGATAAAGCGGGTAAAATTATTATTTGGGATTTGGATAAAGGTCAAAAAAAGTGTCAGTTTGAAGGACATCAAGATTCAGTTACAGCAATTAATTTTAGTCCAAGCGGTAAATTTTTATTTAGTGCTAGTGCCGATAAAACTATTGAAATTTGGGACCTTAATAACGGTAGTATCAGACATAATCTTGAGGCTCATTCTGAAGCAATTAATGCTCTGGCTGTGAATCGAGAAGGTAATCTTTTAATTAGTGGTAGTGATGATAAAACTATTAAAATTTGGCATCCAGTAAGTGGAGATTTACTTGCTACTTTGGCTGGACATTCAGCGCCAGTGAAAGCAGTGGCGATTAGTTTCGATAGTGCGGCGATCGCTAGCGCCTCCCAAGATAAGACAATTAAACTCTGGCAGTTTCAATAAGCTCCAATTTGGTTTTGCTAAAATCTTGGTACAACTTCCTTCTCTTGTATGGCTATGGACTGGCGCGGAATTGGAATCTTAGTGGTAATAGTAATAGTGGTGCTGGTTGCTATTCTGGTTTGGCGATTTTGGCGGCAACATCTTGATAAAAAACGACGGCTTAACCAAGCTTCGTTGATAACTCCTCCAAGATCAGAAGCAGCAGTTTTTCCCACAACTTTTGACTTACCATCCCAAATTTCTCTCAATAGCGATGTTGGTGCAGATTATAGTCGATTGTGCGATTTATTGATTGCGAAGAAGTATCAACAAGCTGATGAAGAAACTAAACGAATTATGCTTTGGGTGGCTCAGGCTAGCGTTAGAGGTTATATCCTAGACTCAGATATTCAAGCTTTCCCTTGCACGGATTTGCGTACTATTGACGAACTTTGGTTGAAATATAGCGGTGGACGTTTTGGTCTGAGTGTCCAAAAACGGATTTACGATCGCGTTGGCGGAAATTATCAAAAGCTTGGCGATCTCGTCGGTTGGCGATCGCGTAAAAAGTGGTTGAAACATTCCGATCTCAGTTTCTCGATTCGGACTCCGATGGGACATTTACCCTTGGAAGGTGGGGTTTGGTCTGGTTGGTTGGGTGGTGGTAGTGATATCTACTCCTGTTTGATGAAAAGGCTGCTACACTGTGAAACTGAATCTGGCAAGATCCCCAGCTAATCCCCCTGTTAATATAAGTAAACATTATGAAAAATATAAGTTTAAATAAACTATTGACAAGTTAAACAATAAATGTAAAGATAAGTAAATAGACAAATCGTTCATCTCTCCCTTCACCAAAAGCAAAAATTGGTTATGAAAACTGGAGAGACGGAAGTAGGGATTAATCTCGAAGGAACGCACTTCATTTTGTACCACAGAAATTTCTTGTGGACAGTTTTGTTAGTGCCAAGAGGTATTGTTAGATGTTTGTTCCCTTGTTAATGAGTTTAGCCATCGCTTCAGGAGCAATTTTCCTAAGCATCAATTCCACCGAGGAAATGGTTAAAATAGCTGGTGCATTTATTGCCTTAGTTTGCTGCTTTTTCAGCCTAGTTTTTGCACCTTTAGTTATCAAACTAATCATTGTCGCGGCTCCTATTTTAAGCAATAAGTTCCGCTTCGTAGAAACAGGCGAAAGATAAAAAAAGAAGCAGTAATCCAATCAGCTAAACAGAGAAACAAGTGAGATTAATTAAGTTAACTGATTTATTCAAAACCCCGCGCTAAAGTTACTAAGACGTGGGGTTTTCATTGTCATAATTTTACTCAGTTTCCGTAGAATCAGATTCAGGTGGTACAACTTGGACATCAACCTTGACAGTTTTTACACCTTCAACCTTTTTAGCTAAAGGTTCAACTTGATCGTAATCTGCTTGTTCGGGAACAGTACCAAAAATAGTTACGGTACTCTCTTCAGCTTTCACCGACAACTTACTACCAGGAATAGAAGTTTCCAACTCACTGCGAACCTGACTAGCTAAATCATCATCATCCTTTACTGTTTCATCACCCAAAGCTTCATTTCGTTCTTCTCTAGCGCGAGTATCTGACTCAATTTGCTTTTGGCGAACTTCAGCGTTAGCATCCTTGGCTGTATCTTCAATATCTTCTGGATTAGTAACAGTATCGTTAGGACTATTGGGAGCATCAGCACTGGTTTTCGAGACATCGCTACAGGCTACACTGCCAAAAAGTAGAGCGAAACTAAGTAAAAATGTGGTTAACTTATCCATGATTTACTCTTCCTTAATTAATTAAAGATTCCTAACAAAATTATTGAGCGGGTGGACAATGCCACCCTTGACTACAGCATTAAATTTTTGAGGTGAGACAAACACTACGGACGCTCATAAGCTTCGTCACGGCGATCGACAATTTCTACCAGTCCGTGGCGATCGCTTCGAGTGACGACATCAGAATCATGCTTGAGCGAAGAATCTTCGTGTTGAGGATAATTTGGAGTAGCTGTGAGGTGGTGATGGTGGTCAGATCCATGATCATGTTTGTAAGTAACCTCAGCATTTTCCATCCGCTCAACAGTATTCACACGCTCCTCTGGAGCAATTTCATAGATATCCCATTCTTCGATACCCCGATTTACCAAAATCGGCTCCACACGGCGAATCTCAGCATCAGAACCAGTCACCATCACTAAATAATCACCTTGAGAAACGCGATCGCTATAAACCTTCGCTCTTTCTTCCGGAATACCCAAACCAATCAAAGCACCCACCATACCACCAGCCGCAGCACCAATCGCCGTTCCCGCTAAAGTAGTAGCCAAAGCAGTCGCTTGAGCGCCAGCAAACATAATCGGACCGACACCAGGAATTGCCAAGAAACCTAAACCCACCAACAAACCCGCCAGCGTCCCTAAAGCTCCACCCGTAGCGGCTCCGGTAGCCGCACCCTCGTCAGCTTTATTCCCTAGATGATGGTCATGTACTTCCGCATCCGCTATTCTGTTATTACCATCAGCATCTCTAGCAATCACAGAAACTCTTTCCATGTCAAATCCCATTCCCCGCAGTTGATGGAGAGCATCTTCCGTGGCTTCGCGACTAGGAAATACACCTATTGCACGCTTATTGTGATAATTTTTTCCGTAAGCAGTCATTATTTTATCCTTAGCTAAACTAAGTTTTTGGCTGAGAATTTCAAAACTATGAATCTCTTACTTCAATGGTGCTTTTTTTAGTAAAAAACTTTCTCTATCTATGAGGATAAATTTAAGCTCTGCCAAGAGAGATAGATAAGAAATGTTAAACAGAATCTCCGCAATAAAATTATTGAACAAAGACAATTTCATTGACAGTTTAACCCATAGTCAAAGGGAATTTGCTAATTCATCAAATGAAAAAGAAATCTTCTCAAAATTACGGTTTAGCCTTACATACTACTACTGGTCAACTAGGTTTAGCGATCGCTAACTTCACTGACCAAAGCCGTCAGCAAACCTGGGACTTAGGTCGAGACGTATCCACTTACCTACATCAATATCTGAGTGAATTCATCTCACCCCAAACTTGGACAGACATCAAATTTATCGCCGTTGCCAAAGGACCTGGAGGCTTTACAGGTACACGCATCGGCGTAGTTACCGCCAGAACAATTGGACAACAGTTAAACATTCCCGTCTTTGGCATTTCCACCCTAGCCGCAGCCGTTTGGGAACAAAAAGATCGACTCAGTAGCGAAATCATCCCCATTCAAATGCCAGCAAGGCGAGGTCAACTATTTGTTGCAGTTTATCAAATAAGTAGCGAAAGTAGCGATCGCCCGAAAGGAAACTGCGCTACTCTACCAGAACACCTCCAACGAATGCCCAATCACCTCAATCTAATCCAAACCTTACCCGATACAACTATGACCCTGGAAGGATGGCAACAAACCTTAGCCAATCTCGAAACCGACTATCAGCTAATCAAAGAACCAACCAACCTCGGAAACACCACCACCGCCTTACTCGAACTAGCATACAACCAATGGCAACAAGGAAAACGTCCTCATTGGTCAGAAACAATCCCTTTTTACGGACAAAATCCTGTGGAATAAGCTAACTACTCGTTATGATCTAAAGTTAGACCAAAATATTTCAACCTAAATTCACAAAATAACCTCAACAATGCCTAGTTATCCCGGAATTTCCAGCGAAGCCTTCAGACATCCTTTAGACCGCCAAGCCGAACTTACTTTGCGTAGCGTTCCCGGCTTTAATATTCTCGCCCGTAGCTTCGTTGAATACTTGTACGAACGCCCCCAAAATATTTATCTTCTCGGCAACAATATTCAAGTCGGACCCAGGCAATATTCCACAGTCTATGGCATCTTTCGCGAATGCGTCCGCGACTTAGATATTCATCCCGAACCAACCTTATTTGTTACCCAAAATCCAGTCGTAAATGCCTATTCTCTCGGTCACGAACGCCCTTATATCGTTTTAAATACAGGCTTATTAGATTTACTCGACGAAATTGAAATTCGCACCGTTTTGGCACACGAATTAGGACATATCAAATGCGACCACTCAATCTTAATTCAAATGGCAATTTGGGCAATGGGTGCAGCATCTTTGCTAGGCGAACTAACATTAGGTTTAGGAAACTTAATTAATAGTGGTTTGATTTACGCCTTTTATGAATGGCGACGCAAAGCGGAATTATCCGCCGATCGCGCCGCGATGTTAGTAATTGACGACCAACGACCAATTATGCAAATGATGATGAAAAGCGCTGGAGGTAGCCATAAATATGCTCACGAATGTAGCTTAAAAGAGTTTATTCAGCAGGCAGACGATTATCAAGAACTTGACCAAAAAGATAGCTTGAACCAAATTTATAAATTCTTAATTTATAACGGTGGCAATGGTGCTTTTCTCACTCACCCTTTTCCTGTCGAACGCTTACATTATTTACGCGAATGGGTTAACTCTACCGAATATCAACAAATTCGTCAAGGAAACTATCAACGTTCCGAAGCTTCAGGTGCAGTTAACGTAGATTCCCAGGCTAGTCAAACGGAAGTTGAAGAGTTACGTCGTCAAGTGGAAGAATTACAAAGGGAAATTGAGCGAGAAAAACAGCGCCGACAAAAATAATAGTCGTTTTTTGACAACCTAATTTTGCTTAATAAAAAAATCCGCGAAGAATCATCAATTGAGGTTTTTTATTGACTAAAATTTATCGATTTAAACTAATTTTTACTAAGTTAAGAAGATACAATCGGAAAATTTTTACTGACTGTAGTCGTTCCACAAGATACTTTTTTCCGCTCAAATTTCATAACTTTGAAATCACCTCTTGAGAAAAAGATAGCTTTAATCAAGTGATTTGAGCAAGAAAAGAAAAAGAGAGTAAATTGTCACAAAGTGAATCTCTCTGGAGTAAGAAAAGAATAAATCATCTTTAAACTAAGAATGAGACTTGAGTTAGATGTAGCGATCGCCGAAATATTTCTAAGCTATCTAAAGTAATCGAGAGTTTTGCGTAACAGTTAGCCAAAAAATATGTC
>JAWQFW010000131.1:0-14567 GCA_035968095.1 Oscillatoria sp. PMC 1068.18 | reverse complement strand
CAATTCCTCCAATTCCTCCAATTCCTCCAATTCCTCCAATTCCCCCAATTCCTCCTTCCCAGCCCCCAACAAATGCGGAAACCCACACATCGGAGTTGAACGGATCTCGCCAAAAATATTACATAATATTAAGGAAGATCGTCAAACGGAGCTAACATCTATGGTAATATTTGGATTTGGCAAAAAAGCAACCATGCCAAACTCACAGGAAGCTTTATCTGGGCGAGACAAGCCAATGCCATTAGCAAATAATAGTCACTTTGTCAATGGCAACTCGCTCAAACCACCTTATCCCGAAGGAATGGAAATGGCAATGTTTGGCTTAGGTTGTTTCTGGGGTGCAGAACGCAGATTTTGGCAACAAGAAGGAGTATATACAACTGCCGTGGGTTATGCTGGCGGATATACACCCAACCCCACTTATCGGGAAGTTTGCACCGGAAAAACAGGTCATAACGAAGTCGTGAGAGTAGTGTATGACCCCAAAGTTATCAGCTATGCAGACTTACTGAAAATCTTTTGGGAAAGTCACAACCCCACCCAAGGGATGCGTCAAGGTAACGACGTAGGAACCCAATATCGTTCCGGAATCTACGTTTATTCCGACAGCCAAAAGCAACTCGCAGAAGCCTCAAAACAAGCTTATCAGCAAGCATTGCAAAAATCCGGGTATAGTGAAATCACTACCGAAATTATCGACGCTCCCGAATTTTACTACGCTGAAGACTATCACCAACAGTACCTCGCGAAAAATCCTGGAGGTTATTGTGGTTTAGGTGGGACAAATGTTTCTTGTCCGGCTTTAACGACAAACTAATTTGTCTCATCGTCGCAAGTCTTTGAGGTTACTGCTACTAGGGTGTTTGAGAAAGCACCCTAGACTATTTTTGAGTAAGAGTACGCCAAAATTGCTCAAAGATGCTAAAGTTACGTGAGTAATTTCTATGTAAAGGAAACTTTACATGGCAATTTTGCATCAAATAACAAGCACTCAAAGATATACCGCATGAAATCACACAGTCACTGGTTCAAACCCCTGACCATGTTCGCTGTTGCAGCCTTAACCTTGGCTGAGACTCCTATTAAACCTGCTCATGCAAATCCTACTACTCTAGCTCAAAATGTGGAAGCGGTAGAAATCTACGTTCCACCCCCGGAAACAGGAAATACTGGTGTTTGTCCTGATTTTTTAGAAGGAGAAATTCAGGAAATTATTGGTAGTCCTACTTTTGCTGGGACTAAGTGGGGAATATTAGTAGAATCATTAGAAAGTGGCGAAACTTTCTATAGTTACAATGCTAATAGCCAATTAATTCCCGCATCTAATACTAAATTATTCACCGCCGCCGCAGCTTTGCAAAGACTTGATAACAATGGCTTTATACGTTCTAAATCATTAAAAGAATGGATTGGTGTAACCTTATTAATGAGTAACAATAGTTATGCCGATGTCTTGTTAAGTTATCTTGGTGGTGCGGGTGCTGCAAAAACAGCTTTAGCGAGTTTGGGAGTTAATCCTGGAGGTTATCGACAGGTAGATGGTTCAGGTTTATCACGACAAAATACAGCGACTCCTGATGCAATTATCGACACTCTTAAAGCGATGAAAAAGGCGAGAGGAAGCGATATTTTTTATTCTTCTCTTCCGGTTGCTGGTGTTAGTGGAACTTTAAGAAATCGTTTTCGTAATACTTCTGTACAAGGAAAAGTTCGCGCCAAAACTGGTACTTTAACCGGGGTAAGAGCGCTTTCCGGTTATCTCGAACATCCGCAATATGGGACAATTGTTTTTAGTATTGTTGCTAATCAGTCTGGGAGTTCAGGAAGTAGTTTAGTAAGTGGAATCGATCGCATTGTTCTCGATCTGAATCGGCTAACTCGGTGCGATATTTAATTGGGTGCAAAGAAATGGTGGGTTGGGAAAATTTAACCCACCAGTTGATTTTTTTTTCATGTTTTTGCTCGGCTTAATTGTTTGGCTAGGGATTATGTCATCCTGAAGAAAAATTTTAATCGATCGCGAGAAATGAGTCCAACATAAAGATATTTGAAGCACTCATAGGCTCTGACTTCTACGAATAAATCTTTGTACAGTAATAAATCTAGTCATTAAGTTTTGCTTCTCAACATTTAGCAGAAAAATTAAACACTACTTTTACTAAATACTACGATGCAGTAGAATAAGTAAACAGCGAACTTTGAAGCAAGAGCAAATTGATGCTTTAATCAGCTTTGAATTCAGATTTTTGGCTTTATTTATGCACGCACTTTCTCTCCCAACTTGGATTGTTCACGTCTCTAGCGTCATTGAATGGATCGCCGCAATTTGGTTAATTTGGACTTATAGTGAAGTAAGTGGCGATCGCGTTTGGCGTTTTCTCTCCTTCGCGATGTTACCAGCACTCGTCAGCGCAATGTGCGCCGTTACCTGGCATTATTTTGATAACCCCGAATCTTTAAACTGGCTTGTCACCGTCCAAGCAGCGATGACAGTATTAGGAAATTGTACCCTTTGTGCGGCGGCTTGGTGGATTTGGCGCTCCCGTCCCACTACTGACCAATAATTAGTTTATCAGTTACCTCCTGACAATGAACAAAGACACCTTATTTGCGATTTCTCTATTTCCCTACCTCGGCTTTTTGTGGTTTATCACTCGCTGTGGAAAAACCCCTCGTTTAGCTTTAATTGGTTTCTACGTGCTATTAATCTTTGTTGCAGTGACAATTCCCGCCGGAATTTACTCACAAAAAGTCTATGGTGAAAGTTTAGCTAATGTAGACTGGTTACACGGTTCGGCGGAATTATTTTTAACTATTTCTAACATTTTCGTTGTCTTAGGATTTCGCCAAGCAATTCTCGCCCACAAGCAGTAACGCGATCGCCTTCCCCATAGTGCAAAATAGAAAATAGGCGCTCTTTTCCCGCAAATATTATGAGTTATTGTCTTAACCCAAACTGTCCCAATCCCCAAAATCCCCAAACCAGTAAATTTTGTTTAACTTGTGGACAAAAACTCTTGCTCAAAGACCGCTACCGTGCTAAAAAACCTCTCGGACAAGGTGGTTTTGGCAAAACTTTTTTAGCTAGCGACGAAGACAAACCCTCAAAACCACTTTGCGTCATCAAACAATTTCTTCCCCAAGCTCAGGGAACCAGTACCTTTGCGAAAGCCGCAGAATTATTTGAACGAGAAGCAATTCGTTTAGAACAGTTAGGAAAACATCCCCAAATTCCCGACTTATTAGCTTATTTTATCCAAGATCGGCAACAATATTTAGTCCAAGAATTTATTGCTGGAGATGATTTAGGTAAACTCCTCAACCAACACGGTAACTTCAACGAAACCCAAATTCGTAACTTACTCAATAACTTATTACCTGTCTTACAATTTGTCCATCAACATCAAGTAATTCATCGCGATATTAAACCAGAAAATATTATTCAGCGAACTCAAGACCGCCAACTTTTTCTCGTTGATTTTGGTGCAGCAAAAGCGGTGACAACCACATCTTTAAACAAAACCGGAACTTCTATCGGTTCGGCTGGTTATGTTTCCCCAGAACAAGCAATTGGGAGAGCAACTTTTGCCAGCGATTTATATAGTTTAGGCGTTACTTGTATTTATTTATTAACCGAAGTTCCCCCAATGAATTTATTCGACCCAGGTTATGGAAACTGGATTTGGCGTGACTTTTTACGACAACCAGTGAGCGACAATCTTGGGCAAATTCTTGATAAAATGCTTGTCGGTGGAACCAATCGTCGTTATCAAACGGCTGAAGCAATTATCAAAGATTTGCAGCCTCAAATTCCAATTAATAATTCTGGGAAAAAACAGACAGCCAAAAAGGTTTCTACTTCTACTCAAGCTGCTCCCAAAGCGACAAACTCAAACCCAATTTATTCCGAATTACTAGAAATTAAATCAGAATTTACTCAACCTAGAAAACAAAAACAACCTCAGCAACTGCAACCAAAGCCTTCCTCAAATTCCCCGACATCAAAAAGTAATATTGAGTTAGAATTAGAGCAATTAAAATCTGAATTCAATGAAGCTAATCAATAAAAGAGAGAAAGCGAATTTTTTCAGGCGATTTCTTGTAACAAAGGAAATTTAACCGTAAAAGTTGTTCCTACTCCGACCTCACTTTCAAAAGTAATCTTTCCTTGATGTGCTTCGACACACATTTTCACAATCGCTAATCCTAAACCAGTACCAGCAATTTTTCCCACATTATTCGCGCGGTGAAAAGGCTCAAATAAATGCTTTTGATCTGCCGCAGGAATGCCAATTCCCCAATCTTGAATTCGGAAAATTACTATTTTTTCACTGCCGATTAATTCAAATTTAACTGTACTACCTTCGGGAGAATATTTGAGCGCATTTGCTAGTAAATTGTTCAGAATATGTCGCAGTAAATTTTCGTCCCACAATCCTTGCTGAAATTCACCTTTAATCTGAAAAATAAACTTAATTTCTTGATGATTAATACTCAACTTCAACTCTTCGACTAATTGACGACAGAACTGTTCTATATCTATAAATTCCGGTTGAAAATTTAGCTTACCTGAATCAGCTTTGCCAATTAGTAAAACTTCATCTAGTAAGCGCGTCATATTATGACTAGCTGAACGAATTAGTTGAAAAAGGGTAATTTTTTTCTCATTTGTTAATTGGTGATTGCTATCTTCTAACAATCCTGTTGAAAGCAAAATCGTTGTCAAAGGATTGCGGAAGTCATGAGAAAGCATGGAGACAAATTCTGACTTAAGCTGATTGATTTCTTGAGCTTTTGCTAATTCTTGGGTACGTTCCTGAACGCGCATTTCCAAAGCTTGATTATTTGCGCGTAGAGTCTCCAAAACTTGCTTGCGGGCGATCGCGTAACGCAAAGAACGGACTAACACATCGAGATTAATGTGTCGTTTGACGAGATAATCTTGCGCCCCCTTGCAGACAGCTTCTAGGGCGAGATTATCATCATTGGTATTAGTTAAGACCACAATGGGGATACTTGGAGCTTGCTGATTTAAAGGAGCCAGGGAATTTAAACCCTCACTATCAGGTAAAGTTAAATCGAGTAAAATAACATCAAAATAATCTTCTTGAAGCTGTACCAAAGCTTCCTGCAAGCGTTTGACGTGAACCAAATTAAACTTAATTTGAGCGCCTTTCAGCACTTCTTGCAAAAGTCTAGCTTCTGCCAAACTATCCTCAACCAGTAAAATTTTAACCAAACTTCCGAGCATTTCTGGTTTTTTACCCCCCGGAGGCAACTTTGATGCGGTTTTATTCACAGGGTAGGGTTGCTGTTTCCAGCCAAAACTCTTCAATCCCTTTTACTATTTTAAACAGTTGAGTGAGATTGCGAGATTTAGTGATGTAGCAATTGACGTGCAAGTCGTAGCTGTGAAAGATGTCGTCCTCATTTTTAGAAGTGGTGAGGACGACGACAGGAATTCGCTTTAATTTGGGGTCAGCTTTGATTTCTGCGAGAACTTCGCGACCGTCTTTTTTGGGTAAGTTTAAATCAAGCAAGATCAGGTCTGGACGCACCGCATCAGCGTATTCTCCTTCTTGACGAAGATATGCCATTGCGTCCATTCCGTTTCTTACTGTTACCACTTGGTGTGGTACGGAACTGTTTTTCAAAGCTTCTTGAATGAGGCGAATATCACCTCGATTGTCTTCAACCAGAAATATAGTTTTCTGCTTTTCTTCCGTTTCTAAGCTCACGCTTGCGTCCCCCTATCGGAATCGTAAAGTAGAAAGTTGCGCCTTGGTCGAGTTCTGACTCCACCCAAATGCGTCCGCGATGACATTCAACAATTTTTTTACAAATGGCTAAACCCATACCTGTACCGTGATATTCGTCGCGGGTGTGCAGACGTTGGAAGATGACGAAGATGCGATCGCTAAATTGTGGCTCGATCCCAATTCCATTATCTCGCACTGAGAACAACCAAGCATCTTCTCGACGCTGTGCGCCAATGTGAATTTCTGGTGTCTTTTCGCTGCGAAACTTAATCGCATTACCAATTAAATTCTGGAACAGTTGCATTAACTGGGTACTATCTGCCATTACCGTTGGTAAAAAGTCGTGGGTGATAATTGCACCACTTTCAGCAATTCGTCCTCGTAAACTACTTAAAGCGCGATCAAGTGCAGTTTCCACTTGGGTGAGTTCAAACTCAATCGCTTGCATATCAACTCGCGAGTAAGCCAGTACGTCATCAATCAGTGTTTGCATTAAGCTTACTCCCTCAACAGCGAAACTAATAAATTCTTTCGCATCTGTGTCGAGTTCTTCCTCATAACGCATTTCTAACAATTGGACATAGTTTGCGACTTGATTAAGTGGTTCTTGTAAATCGTGGGAAGCGACATAAGCAAATTTTTTCAACTCAGCATTAGAACGTTCCAAATCTTGTGCTAATTGAGCTAATTCATCAGCCTGACGTAAAACAATATTTACGATCGCCTTACGCAATTCTAGCACGGCATTAATTTCTACCTGTTTCCAAGGTAAAGATTTTAAACGTACTGTTTCTTTCCACAGTTCAAAGGATTTACGCGGCGATAAACGAATGTTACCTTCGGAACGAACCGTTTCAAATGCTTTATGAGGATCGCCACCCCAATTCACAGTTTGAATCACTTCTGGTCGAAACCAAAGCAGGTAATTTTTCTGCGAAATTGGAATTGCTAATAAACCACTAGCGACATTTTTGAATTTTTCGGCATCTGCATACAAATTTGCTAAACAATCTGTCGCGAAAACTTCTTCCTCTACATTACTTCTCAACCATTGCACTAAAAAATTTAGTTCTTCTTCTTGCGGAGTTTTACCCACCAAAGTCCACTTTCCACCAAAATAAATTGCTGCTCCGGTAGCGTTACTCAGTTCGAGTAAATTTGGTTGATATTTAACTAATCCCTCAACAAAGTTTTCGGACTGAGACATATAATCAACCAAAGCCGATTGAATATAACTCAATTTCATCCGATAATCGTAATCTTGAGATTCTTCTCTTGCCGAAATTTCTGAAAAGATTACTCGTCCTAAAAATTCGCAAGCTTTGCGTAATTCATAAGAAACATATTTCGGGGTAAGATGATGACAAGCAATTAATCCCCACAATTTTTTGTCTTTAATTAAAGAAATTGTTAAGGAAGAACCTACGCCCATATTTCCTAAGTATTCTAAGTGACAAGGTGAGGCACTTCTCAGGATTGAATTGGTTAAATCTAATGGTGCTTCATCATTGCTGTGATTGAGCGAAACAATTTCTACAGGTTGAGCTTTTGCATCGGGAATTAATCTGATCCAGTTAGAACTAAATAACTGTCTTGCTGGTTTAGGAATATCTGATTCTGGATAGTGCAAATCCAGGTAAGATTCCATTGTTTCTAGTTTTTCTTCAGCGATAACTGCACCATGTTCATCGTCATCAAATTTATATAACATTACCCGATCAAATCCGGTAACTTTTCTGACTTCTTTAACAATAACTTGACAAAATTCTTGGAGATTTGCTGTTTCTTCTAAGCGATTAATTGAGGTTCTTGCAAGATGATAAAAACTGAGAAAGGGAATATTTTCTTGGGAAACAGCAGGTTCTAGTTCGAGAATAATTTTTCCCTGTGAGTTACGATGGAAGACGCTATCAAAAACTCCATATTCATCGCCTTTTTTTTTCACCCAAACTTTAGTAGGATTAATAAACTCGAAGTTCTCTTCTAATAATCCTGCTTGAATTCTTTCCATCTGGAAGGGGTCGAGTAATTCTTCCAAGGTTTTTCCTAACATTGCTTCCGGATGAATTCCGAAAACTTGATAAGTATTCTTACTAACTTCGAGAATTTTTAATTCTGGTTCGGATAGAACTAAAAGTACCCCATGAGGCTGAATTTTACCGCAAGTATGAATTGTTTGTTGGTCTAAGCTGACTAAATAATTATTTGGGGTTGGTAAGCTGATTTCGAGCATAATTTTTGTCTGTTCCTCAATAATTGTGACTTTAATGTTTTAATTTGTAGAGCATTATTCTATTTTCAACGCAGCAACCAGTTTTTTTTCTTGATGAGAAGATTAAATGGCGATCGCGTTTTTTTAGGTTTATTCTTTAGGGATTTTAACTTATTTTCTTTTCCAGCTATCTTTGGCTTTTTGTTTCCAGAAAGACTTTTCTCTTGACTACGCTTTTTATTTAGTTTAAGTTTTCCCTCCCTTGCTGGTGATTTCTAGTATATCGCAGCTAAGTGATGATGATTCCAATAATTAATGTTAAATTTTGCTTCGGACAAAGTGTAAATTTTTCCTAAAAGTTATCAATAAAATTAACTTTTTTTTGCAGTTAGTTGAATAACTTTGTCATTTTTAATTAAAAAAACTTAGCCAAAAGCTCCTCTGGGAAGAAAAGCGTTTTTGGCAAAATATTTAAGAATTTGGGATAAATTAACGGAAAAATCTTTTCTTAATCCACATAAATAGTCAAAAAGTTGTTGACAAAGCTTACTTTTATGAGCAAACAAAACATTAATTAATATTTGACTATTAATAAAATTTCAAGCTTGAAATTTTTACTTAGTAACAGATTCCCAAGAAGCCAAGAAATCCCATTCTTCGGCTTCATCTTCGTCGGTAACTACATCAATTGTCTCAGTCGAATTATCTGGAATATATTCACCAGTAAGTAAAGCTTGATATTCTCCAGAATCAACCCATTTTAATAACTCAGAAGCGCGTAAAATCGCCCAAGGACGCATATTTTCAATAAAGCTAAGAACTTTAGTTACTTTATCAAGATTATCAAGATTATAAGTTGAAAATTCGCGAGCTTGAGTAACAAAATCTTCAACGACTACATCGGTAATATATTCACCAGGTAAACCAGCAAGTTTAATTAAAGCACTGATAGCAACATCAAGATTTTGACAAGCTAAAAGTCCCGCGCGATCGCAAGTCAATTTTGCCATCATCACCCATTGATATAAAGCCAATTCTATACCATTAGTTGCCAAACCCCCGATTCCCAAAGTCGAATTAGCAATTACTTTCCCGAAAGCTGGAAGTACGCTTGCTGTTTGGTGATACAGCATGTGTTTACTTTTAATATGACCTAATTCGTGACCAAAAACATAAATTAATTCTTCTGAGGAAAGGAGTTCAAAAGCATCCATATTCAGAACAACAATCGATTGATTTACGCCGATGGTGAAAGTTTTAATATAACCTTCACCATGTACTAGATATAATTCAGGAATCGGCGCAATATCCAAAACTTCGCAAGCGGACATAAAAGCTTGATACATTTCTGGAAAATTCCGGCTATTCACTTTTAAACCATTACCCAAACAGCGAAATTTGAATAAACGATCTATCCCGTACTCATTAATCTTTTTAAACATTAAGGAGACACCGGGCATTCTTTGTAAAGAAACCAAAGCTTTACTATCAAAAGGATGTTCATAAACTTCAGGATTTAGTCCGGGAAAGAGTTTTTTATCCATTGGTAAAGTGAAAAGAGCGTGGTCAAGAAAAAGGTCAGAGAATTAATTTCATTTATTGTAGATCGTCTCAGGTTAACCGACAATTTTGGGAACGAGGGAGAAACGACAAATGTGAGGATAACCAGTAATTGCTTTAGGAATTATCTTCCTCAGTTGAGTCCTCTACTCTCCCGAAGAAACTGTAAAAAATTAAAGGATTAATGCCAATTTCGCGGACAACTAAGATACTGAGCCAGATATTCCAGATAACCATTGTAAAGCTAGTGGTCATAGCTGCACCCACAGTACCAAAGCGAGGAATAGCGATCGCATTTAGCACCAAATTAATTAAAGCACTAACCCCAAAAATCTTCACTGACTTGTTTTGATGACCAGTCATCACGGTTAAACTACCAACAGAGCCACAGATAGCATTCACAACTTGTCCCAAAACCAAAACTTTCAAAGGAAGACTAGCAACGAGAAAATCCGAGCCAAAAATGCTTAAAATAGGTTTAGTGAGCAGTAGCAGACAAGCCGCGATCGCCAACGAGGGCCAAAAAATCCACACTGTAACGGTAGAAACCACCCTTTGTAACTCCTCCAGCTTACCTTGAGTATAAAGAGTTGCAAACGCAGGTGCAGCCACAATATTCACAATCTGGAGAATAAAACTCACCCACATCGCCGTTTTCACCGCCGCATTATAAATTCCTGTCGCCCCCGGACCAACCAAAGAACCAACCATAATAATGTCAGTTTGGTTCAAAATAATATAGAAAGCTTGCTGTAAAACCAAAACGAGCGCGATCGCCAACCACTCCCGATAAGCATAAACTGGAGTAGTAACTTCAATCTTACGATTCAGCTTCTGGCGCAAAAACCATAACTGTAAAATCACCACCACCAATAACATCACCGTCGCCACAGCAATCATAATCAAGCTATTAAGCTCATGGTGAGTTTGCAGCAGAAAAAACCCCCCACAAATCACCAAAATCGGCCAAATAATTTGCGACGGAGCATAAGCCAAAGGCACATCTTCCAACGCCCGCGCCGTTTCCAACTGTAACTGTACCAACGCCTGTAGCGGAATCAACCCTAACCCCACCAACATCGGCATCGCATAAATAAAACTGTGATAATAATTGATCAACCAAATAGTTCCCGCCGTACCCAAACACAGCAAGAAACCAGCCACCAAAGTCAGTAACCAACTACCACGAACAATTCCACGTAAACGTCCCCAATCTTTCGTTACACGATATTCTGAAACTAACCGCAAAACCGTACGCGGTAAACCCAACCCGGCGGGAATACCCAACAACAGCGACCAAGCAACAGTATATTCATAAATACCATACTCAGTTCGACCCATCCATCGTGCCAAAATCACCTGCACCGAATAAGTCAAAATTAAGCCAGTTGCTTGAATAACCAAGGCTACCGTCGCATCTTTCGCCAACACATCTAACTTAATAGTGTCCTGACTTTGAGATGGAGAAGATTGAGTCATATTCTTATTCTTAGTTGTCTAAATAGAGCAAAAATAATTTGATCTCGCTTTTTTAAGTAATAATTTAGCCCGCTTAAGCGGGCTTTACTAGCGTCGCTACAACCTCTAGGGTGTCAGCGTTAATCAAATGTTTCCCAAACTAACTTTGATTTTTGTATGCTGCTTGGGTACTAAGTTTCAAGAAAAAGCCAGAAAGTTTGTAATCTGGATAAGCTTCCTCAATCGCCGTAAAAGCTTCATCAGGATTAGCTTTACTTTCAACAATCTCGCCAAACTTTGTCAAATAATCACGCATCGAATCAATACTTTCTAAGCTATTGCTTAAATCGAAATCAGGGGCTTTATGTCCCGGAATAACTTGGGTAGGACTCATCGCTTCCAAGTTATCAATAGTAGTTAACCATTCGCTACGAGCTTCTTCCGTACTTGCTTCAACTAAAAATGGATGAACTCCCCAATAAATTACATCTGCCGCGATTATTGTACCGTCGGGAACTTTAATCCCGGTCGTATTAGCAGTATCACCTTGATTAAACTTGACAATTTCTAAACGTTCGCCATCTAAATCGATGTAATCTTGGTCATAGGCTTCTGGGACAACTGGATTATCCGTAACATCGTCACCGTAATTTTGCTTTAAAGTTTTGAGAAATTGAGGATTTCGCTGTTCAATCTCGCCAATAATTTCTGCTGTTGAGTAAATCGGAGTGTCAGGAAACTTCTCTAAGACTTTTTCCACACCAAAATAATGATCTGGATGAGCGTGAGTAATCCAAATTGCTTTCAAATCTTTACCCGAAGTTTCGATTTGGTCAGCCAAGCGTTCGGCTTCACTCAATAACAATTGGCTATCAACCAAGACAGCTTCATTTTCGCCTTCAATCAGCGACGATAACACCAAAACGCCCTTTTCGCTACCTTCAAAAACGTTTACCTGTAGCGCCGAATCAGTTTCCGAGGCAGTTTCTACCGATTCTGTGTTCGGTTCTTCCGTCGTAGACGCAGTTGGTTCTTCCGAAGGAGAACAACTAATAATAATAAAACTGGTGAAGAAAGCCAGTAACAGAGGTATGATAAAAAGTTTGATTGCTTTCATGGGAATTCCTGTGTAAAAAATAAACAGTGGGTGTTTCCTGTGCAAAAAGCAGTAGCTTATTTGTCCGTTTTACCATATCCTGTTCATTTGCCTAATAGCGATCGCCAATTTTCTTTCCTCCCAACCACAAATATCAATTTATCGTTTTCCCCGACAACCCCCTAACCGAGTCGTTTTTGCTCTGACAACTCTCACCAAAACTCAGCAAAATCAGCAAAAATTTTCTTCACACCTCTAAACTCCTAGTCTCTTTCCTCGCACCAGCCTACTCAAAAAGTTATTTTTGCTTCCCCAAGTCAATCAATTTCTCAGAAACTCTTGCAAAGTCGGAAAGGTAGGAAAAGTAGGTTGTTCCCTTTCCCTCTTCACTCTCAAGTAACTCAGAAATACAATCACGATTTCCTAAGTATCGTAAACTTTAAATAAAAATATAGTCAAATATAGTCATTCATGTTAATATATAGAAATGAAGCTCTCAGACTATGCAAAAAAAGCAGGAATAAGTTATCGAACAGCCTGGAGGTGGTGGAAACAAGGTATTTTGACAGGTTATCAATCACCGACTGGCACAATTATAATTCTGGAGGAAGAAAACTCAAAATCTGACTTGATAGCTTGTATTTATGCGAGGGTTTCTAGTGCAGAAAACAAAGATAATCTAGATCGTCAAGCAGAGCGACTCAAAGATTACTCCATAGCTCGTGGCTATAAAATTCACAAAATAGTCAAAGAGATAGGGAGTGGCTTAAATGATAATCGTCAACAATTGGGAAAGATTTTAGTAGATCCAAATTATAATGTGTTGGTAGTAGAACACAAAGACCGATTAGCCCGATTTGGAACTAATTACATAGAACTTCTCTTAAAAGAACTGGGCAAAAAATTAGAAATTGTTAATCAGAGTGAGGACAAACAAGATGAACTTATGGAAGACTTAATCGCAATTATTACCTCATTTTGTTCTCGAATTTATGGACGAAGAAGGTCAAAAAGAAAAACCGAGAAAATTATAGCGGAATTAAAATCAAACGGGAAAAATGAAATTAGCTGAAAGACATATTATTAAGAAAGGACACAAATTTTGGGCAGAGATAGATGAATTATCTGGGCAGTCCAAAAATTTGTATAATGCAGCTAATTACATAATTCGTCAGAATTTCATTTATGGTCATGGCTATTTGACCTATAATCAGATGGATTCTCTGATGAAACAGACTCCACAATATAAAGCCTTACCCGCTAAAGTTTCACAGCAAGTATTAAGAGGATTAGAAAAAAACTGGAAGTCATTTTTTAGAGCATTATCAGAATATAAAGAGAATCAATCGAAGTTTTTAGGGAAACCCAAAATCCCAGGTTATAAAGACACAAAAAAGGGAAGAAACTTTTTAGTTTACACCCTTCAAGCCATTAGTAAAGTATCTCTGAAGAAAGGATTGATTAAACCCTCCAAAACGACTATTGAATTTTCCACTAAAGTAGGCAAATCAATAGCAGAAGTGAGAATTGTCCCCAAATGTGATTGTTATGTAATAGAGGTAATCTATGAGGAAACTGAACAGTTCTTAAAACCTAATAATAAGATAGCTGCTATCGATTTAGGTGTAGATAATTTGATGGCTGTAACTTCAAATCAACCGGGTTTTGTCCCTTTGTTGATTAATGGCAGACCGTTAAAAAGCTTAAATCAATTTTATAACCAAAGTCGCTCAAAATTACAATCCCTACTTCAAGGTAATCGACGGCGGTTTCAAGGGGAGCCGTGCAACGACTCCCACACCACCTCACAAAACTCTCAAAGAATTCGTCGTCTTACTAGATGTCGAAATCAAAAAGTTGATGATTATCTTCATAAAGCTAGTCGTTATCTGGTGAATCTTTTAATGGCTGAAGAGATTACGACATTAGTAATTGGCTATAATCCGGGTTGGAAACAAGAAATTGAGTTAGGTTCCCTCAATAATCAAAAATTTGTCACTATTCCTCATAGAAGACTAATTGAGATGATTACTTATAAATGTAAAAAAGAGGGAATAAAGGTAATTATTCAAGAAGAATCTTACACCAGTGTTGCCAATTTTCTCAATTTAGATCCTCTTCCTGTCTATGGAGAAGAAACAGAAAAGCCAATCTTTACAGGGAAAAGAATTAAGCGAGGTTTGTATAAAAGCGATCGAGGGCAACTTGCTCAAGCAGATGTAATTGGCTCCTACAACATTTTAAGAAAAGCATTCCCAAATGCGTTTAATCGCTATGGGATAGAGAGGTGCGTAGTTCACCCTAGGAGAATCAATCTCTCAAAGTAAAAGCGAAGGAAATTTCTGCAATGAAATTTAGTCTGTCTATATTTGACTATACTTTTACTAACTATAAGCTTTTCCTGACCGAAAATAATGGGATTCAAGTCCCGTCCTTCTAGGACGGCTTTTGAGAAGGTGCAGGTAAACGAGCTATGAGACTA
>JAWQFW010000130.1:0-14665 GCA_035968095.1 Oscillatoria sp. PMC 1068.18 | reverse complement strand
CAACACTTCCAACACTTCCAACACTTCCAATTCCTCCAATTCCTCCAATTCCTCCAATTCCTCCAACACTTCCAACACTTCCAAAACCTCCCACACTTCCAAAACCTCCCACACTTCCAAAACCTCCCACACTTCCAAAACCTCCCACACTTCCAAAACTCCTCTTTTGGGGATTGGGGATCGGGAGAGGAGATAATATTAACTGGTAAATGGTAAATGCTGCTACGTGCTAACTGATAACTAGCTAATGATTGAAGTTGAACACTTAAGTAAAATATACGGCTCAACGCCTGCCATTCAAGATGTTACCTTTTCGGTAGAGAAAGGAGAAATTCTCGGTTTCCTTGGACCGAATGGGGCGGGAAAAACGACGACAATGCGAATTTTGACGGGATATTTACCTGCGACGACGGGAACGGCGCGAGTTGCGGGGTATGATGTTCACGAAAGTTCGCTGGAGGTACGACGGAGGATTGGTTATTTACCAGAAATTCCGCCTTTGTACTTGGAGATGACGGTGGAGGGGTTTTTAGACTTTGTAGCGCGAATTAAGGGGGTTGCACCGGGATCTCGCGCGGAAAGGGTAAAATTGGCGATCGCCCGTTGTAATCTGGAGGAGAAGTCGCAAGTTTTGATTCGCAAGTTGTCGAAGGGTTATCGTCAAAGAGTGGGTATTGCTCAAGCGATCGTTCACGATCCACCTGCGATTATTTTAGATGAACCGACGGTGGGACTAGATCCTCGGCAAATTATCGAAGTACGCAATTTAATTAAAAGTTTGGCTGGAGAACATACGATTATCCTTTCGACTCATATTTTGCCTGAAGTGAGCATGACGTGCGATCGCGTGACCATTATTAATAAGGGTAAAGTCGTCGCGACGAATACTCCAGAAAATTTGCTCGCGCAACTCACAGGAAATTCTGGGTATCAAGTTGAGGTCATTGGTGACACAACTGAAGTACAATCAACGCTGAGGAATATTCCTGGTGTTTCCCACTTTGATGTATCTCCTCTGGCGGAAAGTCACGAATCTCGCTCCGTGATTAGTATTATCTCTGAAGTTGGTACTGAACCAGGTCGAGAAATTGCGGCGGCGATCGTTAATTCTGGGTTGGGACTTTGCGAAATGATTCGCACTCGTCCTACCCTCGAAGATGTCTTTTTAGAGTTAACAACTCAAGAATCTATCGCTGACACTCTTACCCCAGCAAATACAGAATCGACCATCGCAGTTTCTCCTGAAGATCAGTCAGACTCAGAAAGCTAAAACGCCCGCCAATCGCCAACTAATTACTGACTTTATTTTTGCCAAAAATTTCTGCTTTTTCTTGACAAATAATTAGTTTAATGATACTTAAAATTAACAACATTTATGCGTATAATTATCGCCAATATTATCGCCATTTTCCGTAAAGAATTACAAAGCTACTTTGCCTCACCCTTAGCTTATCTTGTCGCAGTAATCTTCTGGCTAATAGCAGGCTTATTTTTTGTTCCTTCTTTACTCGGACCAGAAGGAATTATCCAATCAGTAGCCCAAAGAGATCAACTCGGAATTCCCGGACCACCAATAGACGTTGCTTACGAATTTCTCCGCTTTTTCCTCGGAATTTTAGGTTCCCTAGTATTGTTTTTACTCCCAATTCTTTCAATGGGACTTTATGCAGAAGAACGCAAGCGGGGAACTTTAGAATTATTAGCAACATCGCCCCTAACAAATTGGTCAGTAGCAGTAGGAAAACTCCTTGGAGTAGTAACTTTTTTCACATTTATGCTCCTACCTTTAATGTTTTACGAAGCAATTGTTTTTAGTGCCGCAGATCCACCGCTAAAATTAGCAGTCCCTTTAGTAGCTCATTTAGGTTTAATCTTACTCGCAGCCGCAATTCTCTCTTTAGGAATGTTTATTTCCTCACTTACAGATAGCACAATTTTGTCAGCAATTATGACTTTTGCTGTCTGTTTATTTTTGTGGTTAATTGAACTGGTAACTAATGTAGTTAGCGGTGGAGTTGGAGCAGTTTTAAGTCACCTTTCTTTGCTGCAACATTACAATAACTTGATCCAAGGAATTATCGACACCAGTAGTTTAGTAATGTTAGCAAGTTATATCATTTTAGGAGTTGGTTTAACAGCAATTTTCATTGAAACATTACGTTTTCAACGTTAATGGACAATTAATTAATTTAGAAATTTTATTAGGTTCTTGGTCAAGGAAATTAAGCTCAAAGTATTGTAGTCAACAAACGGATAACTGGAAGGAGAATTAAAAATTATTAAAATAATTGTTGATGCAAATTTTAAGAATCCTCAAATTAGCAATGAAGAAAAAAAGTAAGTATTGGCAATATTTGATTTGGTTGAGTCCAGGTTTATTGGTAGCAGGACTGGTAATTGGGCTAATCACTGGTTCCTGGACTGTTCTCCCAATAATTTTTCTAGTAATTGGACTAGGAATTCTTATTTTTGGGTTAATTTATTTAGGTGATGGGAAGAAATTTTTTGCTCGTCGTTCCACCCAAGCAGGAACAAATGCGATCGTTGCGAGTGTAGCATTGGTAATAATTTTAGGACTGATAAATTTTCTAGCCGTTCGCTATACAGGACGGATAGATTTAACAGAAAATAAACTTTTTACTCTCTCCCCACAATCACAAGAAATTGTCAAAAATTTAGACCAACCATTAAAAGTATGGGCGTTTGTCCCAACTCCAAATCCAGTAGATCGAGAACTATTAACCCGATATAGTCGCTATGGAAAAAACTTTGAATATGAATTTGTCGATCCGCAGATAGAAGTAGGAATAGCGCAAAGATTTAATGTAAATTTAGTTGGGGAAATTTATCTCGAATATGGAGATAAAAAACAGTTAGTTCAAAGTTTAAGTCCAGGAGAACCAATTTCCGAGATCGAATTAACAAACGCGATCGCCAAAGTTCAACGGGATGTTCTCCCGAAAATCTACTTTCTGCAAGGACATGGTGAACCCCTCCTCGAAGCCCAACAAGGCGGCTTTTCCCAAGCTGTAGCTAGCTTACAAAAAAGCGGGTACGAAGTCGAACCCCTCAACCTGGCTTCCCTTGCAGCAGTACCCACAGACGCGGGATTAGTAGCGATCGCTGGGGCTAAACGTCCTTTACTTCCCGGAGAAATTAGCGCCATCCAAACTTATCTCGACAGTGGTGGTAGCGCATTTTTACTCATCGATCCAAATACTAATCCTGGTTTAGATTCCTTACTCCAAGAATGGGGAATTGTCCTCGATAATCGCACAGTTATTGATGCTTCTGGAACTGGTAACGTTCTCGGTTTTGGTCCTGTTACACCCCTAGTAAGAGAATACGGTAATCATCCCATTGTCGAAGATTTTGCGAACGGAATCTCTATCTATCCGCTTGCAAGACGAATCGATACTAATCAAGTAATCGGAATTACCGCTACTCCTTTAATTATTACCAGCGACCAAACTTGGGCAGAAAGCAATCTAGAATCAGAAGAATTAGAGTTTAATTCTGATAGTGATGTTCCTGGACCGTTAAACCTCGGTTTTGCTTTTTCTCGTCCAGTTTCTTCCCTGAAAACAACACCACCTGTGGAAACGGAACCAAAAACAAACGAAACCGAAACACAATCAACACCACCTAATCCTGATGAAGAAATAACCGAAAACGAAACACAATCAACACCACCTAACTCTGATGCAGAAATAACCGAAAACGAAACACAATCAACACCACCTAATCCCGATCCAGAAACAACTGAACCTAATACAGAAACACCACCTGCTGCGGAAACTGAAACCGAAGATTTAGAAACAGAGGAAACAACTAACGAAACCGAAAATAATCCCGAAGCAAGATTAGTTGCAATTGGTAATTCCACTTTTGCTACCGATGGTTGGTTGGACGAACAATTAAATCAAGATTTGTTTCTCAATTCTGTTGATTGGTTAAGTAAACAAGACGAAGAATCTCTTTCTATTCGTCCGAAAGAACAAGAAAATCGGCGCATTAATTTGACTCCAGAAAAAGCAGCAATTATCTTGTGGAGTTCTTTAGTAGTTGTTCCTTTACTCGGTTTAATTACGGCGGGAATTATGTGGTGGAGACGACGATAACAGTTAACAGTTAACAGGGATCAGTTACCAGTTAGCACTTAGCTGCATTTACCAATTATTAGTTAGGAGTCAAGACAATTTGTGTTTCCTATGGAAATTATATTTAATTATAAAATTAGAAAAACAAACTAATTAAAAAAATAGCGATCGCGGACAATTCCAAACATTAGCAAACGAGACACTTGCACTACAAAAATGTTATTTGCAAATCATTTAATTTGCTGAAATGAGCTTATGAAATTACAAAAAACTACTTGGATTTTATTAATTGTCGCAATAATTTTAGGCGGCTTTGTCTATTTCTATGAAGTAATAGGTTCCGAAAAACGTGCCGAAATTCAGGAAGAAAAAAGGAAAATTTTTGCTTTTGATAAAGAACAAATTCAAAGTTTTACAATTGAAAAAAATAGCGAAATACTGGAGTTTGAGCGCACTGAAGATGAATTAAATCCTTGGCAAATGAAGCAACCAGAAAACGTTCCTGCTTCTGATGCGGCGGTATCTTTCTTATTGGATTTAATCGCTGAAGGAAAAAGCGAAAAAGTTTTTTCTGTTTCTACTAATGAACTTCAAAATTACGGACTAAACCGACCTTTTGCTACGGTAAATATTCAATTAAAAAATAATGAAAGTCACCAAATAATTTTAGGTAATCCTAACTTTGACAATAAGTTTCTCTACGCGCAAACAGATCCGCAAAGTAACTCCGAAGAAGAGTCCGAAGTTTTGTTAGTACCGATTGATTTTCAATACGGTGTGGAAAGAGAGTTATCTGAGTGGAAACAAGAATCAGAAATTCCGGAAGAAGATTTTGAGGAAGATTTAGAAGAAGCAAATTAACATAAAATGGAAAATAGAATGCTACAGATATGTGTAGAGACGTTGCACGCAACGTCTCTACAAGGTTATGAGGCTTGGCAAGCAAAATGGTATTTTATTTTCACAAATTTAGATTTTAATTAGCATTTTTATGGGGTTGATTTTGCCACTTTAACAATCAACTAAATTAACTTTAAGAACCAATCAATTTAGCGTTGAGTTCGTGTTTAATCCGATTGAGAATAGAGGTTTCGTCGAGAGAGTCAAGGATACGTTTGACGACGGCTTTGGGTCCGTCGGGTCCCCAAGATGCGCCTTGGGCGAGATAAGTTTTAGTTATTTGTCCGATCGCGTAAGCTGATACTCCCGCAACTCCTGCTTGGGTAATCGCAACGGAAATGTAGGGGGCGAGGGAAACTCCGACTGTAGCGGGGACAGAAATGCCTAAAATACCTTTGAGGGAACTTAAACCGAGGTTGGCTAATAGTTCGCTGAGACTAATTCCACCCATGCTGAAAGCGATTTTTTGCAAAAGTGCGATCGCCCCCGGTTGGGTCATGGGAATGCCATATAATTTCGATAAGCCGAGAATCATCACTAAATCAACGATCGCCCCAGTGAACAAATCAAAAGCCGTAACTGGATTCAAGGCTACAACTACAGCTTTCGTCATCACCGCTTTGTTAATTAAATCATTCGCGGCGCGATCGCGAATGCTCATCTTTCTTTTTACCACCTCTTCGTTAACTTCGTCAGCATAAAGCATCGTATTCAAAGCCACTAAAGATTTACCTTCTCGGTGCAAAATCTCCAAAATCTTCAGCTTCAAATCCTCAACCTGGGCTTTTCCGCGACGACGCTGACGAATAATACTCCCATCAGCCTTTTTCTGGGCTTGCAAAACCAACGGCGAAGCAGCTACCATGACAATATCCTCCGGATGTAACAACTCGCGCACCCGTTCGTCACGAATCTTTCGATAAATCAAATCGCGATCGGCTTCTGGATATTGGTCAATTTTGTTAAATATCAATAACATCGGTTTCCCGACTTCCCGCAACTGAGACAAAGCATCATGTTCTACTTTTGTCAAGTCACCAGCAATAATAAATAAAATTAAATCTGCTTGTTTGGCAATTCGCCGCGCCAAAATTTCGCGAGTTTCGCCATCCACCTCATCGATACCCGGAGTATCCACCAGTTGAATCTGGGAATTGCCTATTCCCGGCAAAGCAACGCGCAGCACCTCCTTATCACCAGATCCGACATTTTCCGTCGCTAACTGCCATTGAGCGCGGTCTATGGTGCGAGTCACGCCATGTAAAGCACCTGTCTCAAACACATCCTGACCCAAAAGCGCATTCAGAACCGAAGACTTACCGCGTCCCACCATCCCAAAAGCAGCGATCGCCACTACTGAATTATCCAACTTATCCAGCATCGCGGCAAGATCCTCAATTTCGATCTCCAAACCCGCTTTTTCCCGCAAAGACAAGTCCAGACCTTGAACCAAACCCCGCAGCGAATCTTGCGCTTGCTTATAGTTTAGCTCACCTTGGATCTCTTCAAAACTCAGAATTGCGCGATCGAACTCTTCGACGTTCCAACCTTCATAATCTACAGAATCAGACAAAGATATACCTCCGATGCGAGATGTCTACCTTTATTTTCGATTCTAAGCAAAAGTTTGTTCATTTGTAGTAAATTATTACCTTATTTAAGAATTATCGCGCCAAGTAAAAATAATTTCTTCATCAGCTTGTCTAAACTCAATATTAAATCGATCGCAGACAACTTCCCGTCCTAATAGTAATTGTTCTACCGCCAAATTATGTTGTAACCAGGCTACAGGAGCAATAAAATCATATCCATCAATATTCATTTCCACATTCCGTAACACATATTCTCCTGTTCCCCCAATAGTTTCGGCGAATAAAGTAGATTCTGCATCAGCTAAATTGTAACCTAACTCTTGACCAATTTGATAAGAAATCCAACTGAGTTCTGCACCAGAATCTACTAACATTGATGCTGTAACTTCAGATTCTTTATGTTTCAGCTTAACCTGATAATTAGGAATCCAATCCTGGCGAACAACTGTCCGAAATTTAATTGGTAAAATATGTACAGAAGCGGTAGATTTAGGAAGAAAATAAATAGCAAAATGTTTTCCTGAAGCTTTAGCGGTATCTAAGACTTGTCGTAAATCTTCACTATGAGCAATTAAGCCATTTTCGTTGTAAGCAATATATTGATTTCGATACAATTCTCTTAAATTACGGTAGTTTTTGTTAAACCATTTGAGCATAGCACGATTTTGTTCTCGTGAGAGGTCGCCACTCATTGATAATTACTCCAAATTCTTCTTTCCGCTAGCACTAATTTCAGCTAGATTTAATTGTTTACACATAAATTAGTTGGTTGAAGTCTCGCTAAAGCCTAACTAAAAATTATTTATTAACTAGCGATAATTTCGCGAATCCTGGCTCGGAATAAACGCACCGTTGCTCTTTGTCCGAGGTTTTTACTTTGCTCAATTAAAGCGGGGATTTCGGCAATTGGTAAAAAAGGAAAAGCCAAACTTTCTTGAGCAAGTTCGTACTTACCTTCACTTAAAACATACACTTCTAAATTACTTTCGTTGTAGCGCCAAACTTCCGGAACACCCAAAGCAGCATAAACAGATAATTTGTTAATCGAAGAGTTAGTATAATCTGATTCTATCGCTAAATCTGGCGGCGGATCGGTGCGTAAATTAATTGATTGCTTACCTCTAACTTGCGCTTCATTTTGAAGATAAAAACAAGAATCTAGCTCAATTGCACGAGCAAGATCGTCTCGTTCTAAAGTTAACGCACCCAAGCTTCTCAATTCTATTTCTAGCTCATCAACAATAGCTTCAATAAAACTTTCTCTTAGTCGTTTCGGTTCTTCATGTTGAGGAAGTGGCATTCTCAGTTCTAATACACCTTGGTCATAAGTAATTCTCCAAGGGCGATTTTCTCCCACATCAGAGAGTAACATTTTATAAGTGTGCCAGGAAACGCCTTGTAATGCGATGGCTGCGCCGACCTTACGGTAATCATTTTGACTTGGGTTCGCAGTTGATGTTGTTGTCACCATAGGGATTGAGATAATTCACCACTTGATTAAATTGTAGTCCTGGAACTGAAGCGACAGGAATTTTCTGGTAGTGAATGATGCTGTGAATTACACAAACAAGGATTATTTTTGTTATCGTGATCCAACAGAACAGATCGAAATTAGGGCGATAGTGAGTTCTAAATATCTTCCCGAAACAACTGCTTACGTTCGCATTACCCAACATTCTTGGAATCAGGGGAAAATCGAAGGCGAAGTAAGAGCCGCTACCTACGAATGGCAATTTCAATGGCGTTTCCGTCAAGGACAGTTGTTCGTTCAGCCTTCGTTAGGACGTGCTTTGATTCTCGAACCTTTGTCTCGTTTTTTGGAGCGGTGCGACTACCAATTAGAGCCAGGAGGCGATTATGAGTTTACTCTCAGAGCTAATTTATGATATTTAAACACTCGTTTCTCGGCTCCGCCGGGAAATGCCAGCCAGAGGCTCCGCCTCCAGTTAGATTTAAATAAACTGAATTAGCAGCAACCATATATTTATCTCCTTAGCTATTAAATATTCCTAGAGAACAACAGCCATTGCCTTCAATGACAACTAAACACCAAAAAACAATTACTAAGTCAAATTGGCTTGTAACCTGCTCCATCATTTTACTGTGTCTTGGATACATTCCAGTCTTTCGGATTGGGTATGACGCAGGTGAGTCACATACGCTCAAATATATGTGTCGAGGACTGAGAACTATTACTTCAGACAATGAACCTCTACCAAGTCAGGTAGAAGAAATCATTAATAATCTAGAGAAAAATTGCTACCAATAAATAGTCGGGATTGGGCAAAAATATTAGTTTTACTCGTTTCCTCGGCTCCGCCGGGAAATGCTACTCAGAGGCTCCGCCTCCAGTTATTTTTAGATAGTCTCGGAAATTGTTTTTCCCAGATTGATTAAAGTTCGTTGAAAATGTTGAGCGCGATCGCGTTATTCTACCAATCTTATTTGGGCATAGTTGCACTGTTGTTGTAACGGGCAATTCTGACAGCAGGGACGAGATGCAGTGCAGGTTGCTGCCCCGAAGTCGATTAAAGTTAGATTCCAGGAATCGACGTTTGTTTTGGGGGCGAGGATTTCTGCGATTCCCCAAAGTACCTTGCAGCGAGATTTTACCCGATTTCCTTTGATACCGAAAAAACGCTCGATGATTCTGGCAACATTTGTGTCGAGGATTGCTAGGGGTTGTTTGAAGGCATTAGTGCAGATGGAACGGGCTGTATATTTGCCTACTCCCGGAAGTTCTAACAGTTCGGCTTCGGTAGCGGGTATTTTTCCGTCGTGCTTTTCGAGAATCATTTGGCAAGCGCGGTGGAGTCGTTCGGCTCGGAAATGAAAACCCAGAGGGGTTAGAAGTCTGGCTATTTCTTCTATTTTTGCTGTGGCGATCGCTTCTGGGGAAGGATATCGAGTGAGAAAGGTTTCGTAGATTTTTTCAGTAGTAGTCGCGTCAGTTTTTTGTAGCAGCATTTCGGCGATGAAAATGGCGTAGGGGTCGGCAGTACGCCGCCAGGGAAAGTCGCGAAAGTTGGCAATAGACCAGGTTTGAAGCTGGCTGCGAAACCACTGGACTTGCTTTTCGGGGAGTGCGGGAATCTCGTTTTGTAGAGGATAATTTGCAGTTTTCATGAAGTGTTTGTCTGTTTTTTTAAGATAGGTCTATTAAACTTTTGCCGTTATTATAAGAAGTAGTACGCAGCCATTCTAGAAGTTTGGGTTCTAAAGTTTCTGCCTCTTTTAATTTTTGCAAATCTTCATTCTCCTTTGCTATCTCTCGAAGTGTAAATGGATGATTTGATATCTCTTCAATTTGGTCTTCCCAGGATTTTTGTAACCAATCTGGATCGGTAATTTCTTTGTCAATATCGAGAAATCCAAAGATTGTATCTCCTACAACTTCTATGACTTTAAAGATATCTTCTACATTATTCTTACTAAGACACGCTTTTAATGTCTTTGAAATCGCTACTATTGCTAAATGTGATTCGGCACTATACCGCGATTCTAGAACGTAATCGCTAGGAACTATCGCTTTTTCACAATCTGTTAGTAGTAACTGAATTGTTTCTTTTTTAGTTACTTTACCCTCTAAAATATGCCAAACTTCATCTAGAGCAGTTCTAAGAGGAGATGGGTTTCCTTGACCTTCCTCTCTTGTAAAAATATAGCAATTTGGCAGTAATCGCTCGCAGCAAGATGCAGCAAAGGCAACTCGATGGAGAGGTGAAAGCTTTTCAATTTCTACTTTTAAAGATTTGATTCTGTCAGAATACAGTCCCATACTGTCATTGTCGCCAATACTCTTGACTTTTAATAAAAAATATGATAGAGGAGCGCTAGGAGAGTTGGCTTTGCAGGTAACGTTCGATGAGTAAGATGGCGACAATATCGTCTACAGGGCGTGGTGGTAGTCGCATTCCTTGGGGGATGAGACGTTGGAGTAATCCGGGAGGATACATTTGCCAGTAGCGATCGCGCGCTTCTAAGGTACTATTATGTTCGTCGATCATGGCGATCGCCAGATCAATTTCAGTTTCTAGTTGTTTTTTCCAGGTTTTGGCGGTTGTGCGATCGCCCATCACTAAGATTTCAATCGGAAATTCTCTTAATTTTGCGAGGATTGTGGCGATCGCACTCTCGGCAGTTACTACTTCATGGTAATACAGTTGACGGTCAAATCCCATCACTGCTATGCCGCATTTATCTCTTCCTGGATCGAAACCTAAAAGCATTTTTTGGTTAATTGGTGATTGGGGACTGGTGATTGGGGACTGGGGAGAGTTGGGGGACAAGGGGGACAAGGAGGAAATGGGAGACAAGGAGGAGTTGGAAGAGTAAATGTTGGTTGTGAAAATCGCTCTTTATTCCTAACACTGATAACACTCTCAATACCGATCATTCTCCTAATTCCCCCAACACTCCCAATTCTTCCAATTCTCCCAATTCCCCCAATCCCTAATCCCCAATCCCTAATCCCCAATCCCCATTAAGTTTGAAACACAATTTCGCCATTTTGTAAAGCGACTAAACGCATTTTCAATGGACCAGAAGCGTAAGTTGGTTCGGAGGCGATCGCTTTAAGCTCATCAAGTGGTTCTTCAGATTTATTCACTTGCTCGATAAAAGTAATCAGTTCGGAAACACTACCATCAGCAACTTGAATATCCCCTAGTATACCTGCTCCACGAGCGCGAAAGCTAGAGGTAGCTAAAAGTAAATCTACTCGCTGCTGTACTTCTTCTTTCGTCATTGTCTTAGTATCGATAGGAACTGTCGCAATTTCGGAACCAGCATCGAAAATTTTTTCATTAATAACTACATCCGCAAACACTCTGACTTCGGTTTCTCCTTCGAGATAATTACCAGCCGAAACAATTTGCACAACATAATTTTGACCGTCTTTTATTTTTGAGATTGCTTGTTCAACTTGCAAAGGTGCAATTGTTATTACTCTTTGGTCATTTCCGGGTAAATTAGTAGCACGAATTGCCGTATTATTTGCTTGACGCAAAAGCTTTTCTAAGGCTGTTCTCGCAGTATCAAGATTAACATTTGTGATCGTACCATAGGAGAGAACTTGACCGCGAACGAGGGCTAAATTTCCTTCGCGAAGTGCTTGATAATTTTCATAATATTCTTCTAAACCAACTAATTCTTGTTGTAGCGATGCTAATTGTGTTTCTAAATCAAGTAAACGAGAGGAACGGGCTTGTAAAATTTGATCTCGATTGGCGATCGCCGCATCAAGAACTGCGATCGCTTCATCGCGTCGCTCAATTTCTTTCTGTAACTGACTTTGCTGTTTTTCCAGTTCAACTTCTAACTTTTCGAGACGCTTTTCTCGTTCCTCTAGGGCTTGGTTTTGTTGCGCGATCGCGCGATCGAGAGTATCAATTTGATTATCGCGTTTATTAATTTCTGTAATCAGAGTCTTGCGTTGTCTTTGGATTTGTGCTAGACGATTTTCTTGTTCTGTAAGTTTCTGCTGTTGGGTTGTAACTTGTTGTTCCTGAGTTTTGATGCGCTGTTGTTGTTTCGTAATTATCTCAAGTCCTTGAGCCAATTTGCGATCGCGTTCTTCCACTTCCGCTTGCAACTGAGCAATTTGTTGTTGTAACTCATTTTTTTGCGCCAATAATTCTTGTTTAGAAGCTAACAGCGCATTAATTTCTTGACGTAACTCATCAGCTTGCGCCGAAAACTGTTGTAATAAAGTTTGAGCTTCCTGAAATTTAAGATTAATTTCATCAAGACGTTGTTGAGCTTCAGCTTGCTGATTTCTCGCTGTAACCAACTCATTTTCTACCCGATCTTTTTGCTCCTTTACCCTAGCTAATTCTACCTCCACTTCATCCAACTCTCGTTGGACACGACGACGTTTTTTGAGAATATCGTCTAGTTGAAAAACACCCTTCCTTAAAGACTCACTTGTCGCGAACAAAATCCCCAAAGTCGAAGCCGAAATCGAGACTCCAGTAACTATTGTCAACAGAATTGCCGTTTGCTTGGGGCGGAGATTAAATAACCGTAGCCGTGCTTTCCCGACTTTTGTCCCCAAGCGATCGCCCAATGCAGCGAGTAATCCTCCCAATAATAAAACGGCTGCAATCAGGACATAAGCACTCGTCATCTTTAATCTACTCGCCTTCTGCTACTAGCTGATAGCTTATCGCATCTCCAGCTTTTAATCTTAAGTAAACTGTTGACTAAGAGCAACTGGATTGTGGACAGTAATTTTCTTCTTGTGAATCGAAATCATGTTTTCGGTGCGTAAGTCTCCCAACAAGCGGGTGACAGTCACGCGGGTAGAACCAATTGCTTCCGCGATCGCTTGGTGAGAAAGCTTCAGATCGATTCTAATCCCCTCTTTGGTCGGAACACCAAAATCTCGACATAAAATTAACAGAAAACTCACCAATCGCGAACCCATATCTCGGTGCGCTAAAGTTTCGATCATCATTTCTGTCTGCAAAATCCGCGAAGATAATCCCCGCAGCATTAACATTGACAGTTCGGGATTGTTTCTCAGTGCTAATTCTACCTGTTCGATGGGAGCCGAAAGTAACTCCACTGGTGTAAAGGCTACCGAATGATAAAAGCGATCCGATCGCTGACCCGTAATCAGCGATAATACACCAAAGACGCTGTTTTCCCGCAACAACGCCACCGTGATTTCTTCTCCTGCTTCGTATACTCTCGATAACTTTACGGCTCCTTTGAGTAAAAAATACACCCTTTCTGCCGGATCGCCAGGGAAAAAGATCGTTTTCCCGCGCTCAAAGCTTTCCACTACGGGTGGATAAGACTCTCCTCCGATTTGACGGAATACCGATGCTAGGGATTTCTCTTGAGTCACTGCAAGTTCCATTACTTTCTTCTACGCCTGAGAAACTTTTGCTTTTTCATGGTTTACAAAACTTGATTTCAGACTTAGAGACAACTCTTAATCTAATTTTGGGGACAAGGTTTGTGTGATTGAATACATTTTACGCTGGAAATTTTCTCAATTACTCAAATTACAGTACGAATGACCGCTCTGGCAATTATTTTTACCTCAGCAAAGCTGTTTAAGCTGCTGGGGCTAACTCGCCAATCGCTATTGCAGTTGGCTCGTATACTGACTACCCTACCTCATGGTACGATCCCACAGGGAAACATTTCACTGTTAATAACTTAACTCTAAACAAACTGTTAAAATCTACTAAAATAGACTACTATGCTCGATTTGACTGGAAAAAAAGCTTTTGTTACTGGAATCGCTAATAATCATTCTATTGCTTGGGGAATTGCTCAACAGCTACATCAAGCGGGAGCCGAAATTGGGGTAAATTACTTACCTGATGACAAAGGACGTTTTGAGAAAAAAGTCCGCGAACTCGTCGAACCCCTCAATCCGACGGTATTTGTCCCTTGTAATGTCCAAGATGATGCTCAAGTTGATGAAGTTTTTGAGACAATTAAGGAAAAATGGGGCAAATTGGATATTCTCGTTCATTGTCTGGCTTTTGCGAATAAAGAGGATTTATCTGGCGATTTTAGTTCTACTTCCAGGGCTGGTTTCACTACCGCTTTGGAAATTAGTACCTATTCGTTGACAAGGTTAGCACGTGCTGCAAAACCTTTGATGACTGAGGGAGGAAGCATTGTGACTCTTACCTATCTCGGTGGAGTTAAGGTAATTCCTAACTACAATGTCATGGGTGTGGCTAAATCTGCTTTAGAAATGAGTGTTCGCTATCTCGCTGCGGAATTGGGAGAAGATAATATTCGCGTTAATGCGATCTCCGCAGGACCAATTCGCACTCTCGCTTCTTCCGCAGTTGGGGGTATCCGCAAGATGATTAGTCATGTTGAAGAAGTTGCTCCTCTGCGACGCACTGTGACGCAAACAGAGGTGGGTAATGCAGCGACATTTTTGTCTAGCGATCTTGCTAGCGGAATTACTGGACAAGTTCTCTATGTTGATGCAGGTTACGAAATAATGGGTATGTAGGGGATTAGGGATTAGGGATTAGGGATTGGGTATTGGGGGTATTGGGGGTATTGGGGGTATTGGAGGTATGGTCGGAATTGGGG
>JAWQFW010000129.1:0-14691 GCA_035968095.1 Oscillatoria sp. PMC 1068.18 | reverse complement strand
ACCTATGATAGAATATCGAAATTTAATAAACTCCTGAGAAACCTTGAAAAATCAAACTAAAGTTATTGCTCTTTGGGCAGCACCTCGTTGTGTATCAACAGCTTTTGAAAAAACATTCAGTCAACGCTCTGATACAGAAATTATCCATGAACCATTTTGTGATGTTTATTATTTCAGTAAATGGCGGCGTTCAGATCGATTTGGAGATTGTGAAGAACTTGAGAATTATAGTGAAGACGAAGCAATCAAAAAGATTTATTCATTAAAAAAATCTTTAGTTTTCATCAAAGATCATGCTTTTCAGGTATTACCTTATGTAAAGCAGGATTTTTTCAGTTCTTTAACTAATACTTTTATCATTCGAGAACCTTCAGAAGTCCTAGCTTCTTGGTATAAAGCAGAGACATATCCCTCAGAAGAAGAATTTGGTTTTACTGATTTAGAGCGAATGTGGCAAATTATCGTTAAAGAATTAGGACAAAAACCGATTCTGGTTGATGCAAACCGTTTTCGTCGTCACCCAGAAACAATTCTCCAACGTTATTGTGAAAATATTGGAGTCGAGTTCGAGCCTCAAATGCTACATTGGCAAGAAGGCAAACTCCAAAATTGGAATGAGCGCGAATCCCAATTTCATGCTAAATGGCATAGCACTCTCGATCGTAGTAACAAAATTATGCCTCCAACTCAAAAAACAGTCAAAATTCGCCCTGAAGATCGAGAAATGGTGGCTAGAGCAACAAAGATTTATCAAAAACTAAATGAATATGCTCTTTAATCTTATTTTCCTAAAAGTCTATCAAATTTTAGTGACTGTAATCAGCACACTGGTAAAATTGTTTGGGGTAACGGCGACCATTTTTTAGCTATTAACTAAAGTGACATTTCCGATATTTCCTACCTCTGCTAGATCCGAGTCCCAATTCCTCATTCAGTAACGCTAATAAATGAGCAACTTTTAGCCAAAATGCCAAATAATTACTTGCATTTTAATTTCATACCCTTATAATCTAGACAAAATCAAAAAAGCTTACTAATTCAGAATTAATCTAAGTAATGGAGTATTTTTCTTGTGACCGATTTAACAGCGATGCTCAAGCTCATGAATTCTCAATATGGTTTATGTTCGCTAAAAGCTGGAACCGAATGGGAAGACATGAACTATTCAGAAATTGAATATCTTTATGCACTAGGTCAAAAAGAACTTCCGATTTTAGTTAAAATTGCAGGTCCAGAAGCGAAAACAGATTTACGTCACTTGCGGGCAATAGGTGTTAATGGACTTCTTTGTCCAATGGTAGAATCGGAATATGCCCTAGAAAAATTTGTGATTACCGCTCAAAAAGCTTACGCAGAAAGTAACATTGAGCCAACTTTAGCGATCAATATTAAAACAATCGCAGGATATCAGAAATTAAATGAAATCCTGAACAATCCCTACTTTAAAGCAATTGACACAGTAGTAATCGGACGTTTAGATTTATCTCTTTCGATGCAGATAAATAACGTAGATAATCCTGAAGTTGTCCAAATCACTCAAAATCTAGCCAACCAAGTACGTCGTCTCGGTAAGCACGTTTCTGTCGGAGGCTTTGTTAATCCTAGTAGTGCAGTTTCTCTCCAAGAATTTAATATTGACCGTCTCAGCACTATCCACACCATGTTTGACCTAAATCGAGTTACAGATGTAACCGCTTCTGTCTGGAAAGGAATCGAATTTGAAATTGCTTTTTATCAATCTTTAATTGAAATTAATCCCAGCCGTAAAGAATTTTATCAGTCACGGATCGCTACCAGTCAAGCCAAACTAGATAAAGCTAGTAGTTTACTGCAAACCTCTGAGCAGTTCGCTAAAGTGTAAATTTGAGCTACTACAAACGATCGTGACAAAACAAACTATCAAGCAGACACCTTTTTTCCTCGACGCTCATAGTGTCCTCGATGCCACTTTACGAGATGCTGGCTATTTAAACGACTGGTCATTTTCTCGCGAAGAAATTTTTGCCGTCGTTGGAGGTGTGGCAGAAAGTGGAGTAGAAGTTGTTGAAGTCGGCTATATTAGCGATAAACCAGACCGCATCCTAGCCGGATGCTGTGAACCCGATTTCCTTGGCGAACTGCGCGAACACACCAAAGGCAAAATTAATCTGGCAGTAATGATTAGTTTAACCGAAAAGAATCCGCAAACCTTATTTGCCAGTCGCCAAGGAGTCTTAGATTTAGTCAGAATTCCCTGCACCATTGAAGAAGTGGACGATGCTTTGCGAGTTGCAGCAGCAGCTAGTGAGTACGGAATTGCGACTAGCTTAAACTTGGTCAATATTTCCACTTTGCTACCGCAACAGTTCGCGGCTACTGCGCAAAAAGTCCAACAATCGGGCGTAGTAGATGTATTTTACCTCGCCGACTCACGGGGAGCTTGCCGACCCGAAGATATCAGTAAGATAGTTGGTATTGTTCGGGAAAATTGGCAAGGATTGTTTGGTTTTCATGCCCATGATAATACCGGATTTGCTACGGTCAATGCGCTGATGGCTTTGGAAGCAGGCTGTGAAATCATTGATGGGACAGTGAATGGGTTAGGCTTAGGTAGCGGCAATACGAAGTTGCAATATGCGATGCAACTTGTACAGCAGAAGGAACCAAATAAGCCATATCGTTACGAACCTTTAGATCGACTGAGCCGTTTTGATGTAGCGATGCCAGCAGAAAAGAGTTATTTTTACTATTTAGTTGGTGCAAAAAATTTAGCACAGCTTTGGGTCGAGCCACTGGTAGAAAGATACGGCGAGAAAACCGCTTATTATCTGCAACAAATTCCCCGCCGACCTTACACCAAAATTGAACAAGTTTTTGCAGAGGTGGAAGCTGATGTCTAAAAATTCTTGGGATGAGAGTGCTGACGTAATTATAGTTGGTAGTGGTTTCGCAGGTCTAGCAGCAGCGATCGCCTCTGCCGAAGCAGGTTGTTCGGTAATTGTCCTCGAAAAACGAGATTCTTACGGCGGTAACTCCTGGATTAGTGGCGGTGCATTAGCCGCAGTAGATGTGGTTATGCAGCGCCGTCACGGTGTTGTTGATTCGACTCGCTTAATGTTTGAAGACATGATGCGGGCAGGACGTACCAACGACCCAGAATTAGTGCGTTTGGTTTGTACCCAGTCGTTTGAGGTTCTGCAATGGTTGCGTCGAGACTTTGGAATCAAGTTTATGGACAGACTCGAACAGCTTGGCGGACATTCGGTACCACGCTGCCACAGTGTCGAAGAGATCCAGGGAAGAAACATTATTAATCCGATGTTAGAGCGGGCTAGGACACTAAAAGTAGATCTCCGTCTCAATACTTGCCTGGAAGAGATTTATCAAACATCTCAAGGAGAAGCGATCGCCCTCAAAGCCTCTCTAGTTTCTACTCCAGAACGCGCCAAAACTCTCATGATCAAAGCTAAAAAGGCGATCGTTCTCGCTAGCGGTGGTTTCAGTGGCGAAGCCGCAGGTAAAGATACTCTGCGAACCAGTCTCAGCGATTCCACTAGCGAAACTCTCCGGATTGCTGAACGTGCTGGTGCAGCCTTAATTGACATGGAACATCTGCAAATGTTGCCCTGTGCTTCCCCAGATGAGCAGGGTAGAGGAGTTGCCGCCGTATTTGCCAGTTACGCAATCTTTCCCTACGGATTTATGGTCAACCCAGCTACAGGAAAGCGTTTCGTCAACGAATGGACAGACCGGAAAACTCGTGCTGAGGCGATGATGGCTTTGGAAAACTTTCCCGTCGGGATTGTCGCTCAACAAGGCTTGGAGAATGTCGGGGAGATGATTTATGAACACATGGACGAAACTGTGACACGGCGTTTTGATTCTCTAGCGGCTCTAGCAGACGAGCATCAACTTCCAAAGCAGGCACTCGCAGAAACACTCCAAACCTACAACAGCTACGTTGAGAAGCGCCTCGACGAAGAGTTTGGTAAACCGATTCCAGCTAAAGCCAAACCTTTGAAACCACCTTTTTATAGCGTGCGTTTGTGGCCCAAAGCACATTCGACGATGGGCGGAGTACGGATTAATTCCCAAGCGGCAGTTTTGGACAAAGCCGGAAAAGTTATCCCCAGATTGTACGCTGCGGGTGAGGTAACAGGTGGGATTCATGGTGTTTGCCGTTTGGGATGTTGCGCGATTACTGAATGTCTGGTTTTTGGTCGCATTGCTGGACAACAGGCGGCAATAGAAGAGGATCTTCAGGAGGAATGTTTTGCAGAAATAAGCTCCCAGAAAGAGATTATTTTTTCGACGCTGGAAACAGTTGTTTAAGGGTGACTGGGGATGGAAATCTCGACAGAAATACCCGAAAGCTATGCAAAGTAGAAACAAGGAATTATCAGCTTTAGTGAAAAATCAACAACCTCCTGAGCAGGAAATAACGGATGTAATCGTAGTTGGTAGTGGCTTTGCTGGACTGATGGCGGCTATTGAAGCAGCTAGCCTTGGGGCTGCGGTAATTCTTCTGGAAAAGCGTCCCAGTTGCGGTGGTAACTCGATCGCCAGTGATGGAGTGCTGGTAGCAACAGGCTGTTCTCTCCAGCAACAAGCTCAGATTGAAGATCGTCCGGAATATTTACTGGAGGATATGCTGAAAGCGGGGCGGCATACTAACGAATTGTCTCTGGTGAAAACTCTTGCAGAGCAGACACCAGAGGTGTGTAATTGGCTCATAGAGGATTTAGGGATTGCGTTTCGAGAACCTCCAAATCAGTTTGCGGGACATCGAGTCGCTCGTAGTTTAACACCGAAAAGAGCGATCGGCACTACGATTATTAAGCCGATGTTGGCGAAATTGAAGAGTTTAGGAGCGATCGCTCGAACTGGTTGGCAAATGACTCAGTTATCCCTCGATGAGCAGGGGCGAGTCAATGGCGTTCAGGTGGTTCCTTTCTCGAACGGAAAACAAAAAGCTGAACGTCAATCTCCACAATGGATTCAGGCTCGTAAAGCAGTAATCTTGGCTACTGGCGGTTTCTCTGCTGACGTTGAGTTTCGTCAACAATTGAATCCCAAATTAGGAAAAGAGATTGGTTGTACTAATGTTCCCCACGCGACTGCCGAAGCTTTGAAAGAGGCGATGCGTATTGGTGCTGATGTAATAGATTTGGAGAATATTCAGCTAGCTCCATTTACCTCACCAGACGAAAAAGGTTACGGAGTGGCAGCTTTGCTAGCTAGCTATACAGTGTTTCCTTACGGAGTTTTGATTCATCCGGAAACTGGGAAACGCTTTGTCAATGAGTTAGCAGATCGTAAGACTCATGTAGATGCGATGTTGGCGATCGCTTCTCCTTGTCTCGGAATAGCCGATTCTCAAGGTGTCGCTTTATCTGGACAGCCGATTGATAAATGTTTACAGCGTCGAGTAGCATCCGCTTTTGATAATTTGTCAGATTTAGCTGCTCATTACAATTTACTCGACTCAGCTTTACAAGATACCCTAGAACGCTACAATCATTTCGTTATTCAAGGTCACGATGATGATTTTGGGAAACCGATCCCACCAGTTTCCCAGCCCCTAAAGCCTCCCTATTACGCTGTCCGCTTGTGGCCCAAAGTTCACTATACTATGGGCGGTTTGCGGATTAATTCCCAGGCTCAAGTTATCGATACTGCCGGGAACGTAATTAAGGGCTTATATGCAGCAGGTGAAGTGACTGGTGGCGTTCACGGTGTCTCACGTTTGAGTACCACTTCAATTACCGAATGTTTGGTATTTGGACGTATAGCTGGTCGAGAGGCAGCCAAACAGCAGCTAGAAGCAAGCTTAACCTCAGCTAGATGAGCAAATCAAATTTATCTATGTCAATATTCAGTACAAATTTATCCCTAAAAATTAGGAGTTACTTGCAATGAATAAAATCAAAACCGAATTTCCCTTAACCCAAGAACAAATTGCCCACTACAACGAGGATGGTTATGTGATTGTCCGTAACTTTTTTGCTCCAGAGGAAATCGAACCCCTACGACAAGCCTGTGACAAAGACCATAGCCTCAATAATACCCAATCGGAAGTAGACTATGGCGGCACTGGCTTCAAGCTCTCAGTTTGGAGTGAGCTAGGAGATAGTATGCTCGGTGTAATGCCTCGCATGGCTCGTGTCGTCGATGCCGCAGAAGCCCTCGAAGGTGAGGAATGCTATCATTGGCACTCGAAAATCGTCTTAAAAAAGCCAGGAGAAGGTACGGTTGCTTGGCATCAAGGCTTTGGTACTTGGTACGAGGATTACTGTTTGTATCCGAAGATAGTTAGCTGCTGTATTGCTATCAATGAAAATACCCCCGAAAACGGCTGTTTACAGATTGCTAAAGGTTCCCACCATCTGGGAAGAATCGAAAATGTGATGTTGCCTAACTCTAACTCTAATGGCACAGATCCCGATCGCTTAAAAATTGTGCTGGAGCGTTTGGAAATTGTCTACTGCGAGATGCAACCAGGTGATGCTGTTTTCTTCCATGCCAACACTTTACATGGTTCGGATCTCAATCAAACAGATGACATCCGCGTAGCGTTATTTTGCACCTACAATGTGGTGAGTAACGAGCCTTATAACCTCGAAAATCAACAACATCATCGCTACATTCCCTTAGAAAAAGTGCCTGATTCTGCCCTCCGTGAAAAGCAATATAACGGCATTTTTGAAACCCAAAAGTTCTTTGAAGTAGAAACTGCTGACAACCCCAAAACAGGTGTCAGTATTCGACATGGGCGTACAAAAAAAAGTATTGCTAATCTCTAATCTTGAGGGTATCAAACTATGAACAAGAAATTAAAACTTTCTGACCTTTCCCAAACTGACTTAAAGAATCTCGATGTAGTCGAACGCTATACTAACTTTGCACCCGTTTATAACCAGTCAGTTGATGATTGGGGATATCAGTGTTATCGTACGGCGGCAGAGGCGTTACATCATTACGTGGCTACAGATCAACCGATTCTCGATGCAGGTTGTGGTACTGGATTAGTGGGACAGGCGTTAGTAAATTTGGGCTATAAAAATATTACTGGAATTGATATTTCACCAGAAATGTTAGCTCAAGCCGAAGCCACAGATGCTTATAACTTTCTGCGTTTGCAAGATTTGAGCAAGACACCATACCCTTTTGCGGAAAATAGTTTTGCTGGTATTACTTGTGTGGGAGTTTTCTCGCTAATTGCCGACCCTACTCCAGTTTTGCAGGAATTTCGCCGCTTAGTACGTCCGCAGGGATATTTAGTATTTACTCAGCAAGAAATATTGTTTGAGCAGTACAACTATGGTAAAGTCCTTTCTGGGTTTGAGGAACGTGGAGAACTACGCCGAGAGAGTGTGAGCGATCCGGTAGTATATTTACCCAAACGTGAAGGATATGGCGATCGCAAAGTCATTTACTGTATTTACCAAGTAGTCGATACCAAGGACTAACTAATGAAAAAGAAGTGTTTGATCTTAAATAATCGCGAACCAATCCCAGAAGATCATCTAGATGATTTAAGCGACCAATTGGAAGTTGCCTGGTATCAGAAAACTGGTAATGATTTTTCGTTATCAGAAGCCATTTCTACCCACAGCGACAGCCACATCATCATTACTACTTACATGGATTTGACGGCGGAATATTTGCAGCAAATGCCTGACTTAGAGGCGATTATTGCTACGACTATTTCCACTCACTTTATTGATTCAGAATACTGCCGCCAACATGGTATCCAGATTTTCAATACGGAAAATTATACTGGTTCGTCGGTGGCGGAACACGCGGTAGCTTTGATGATGGCTGGGATGCGGAAAATTACCGATCTTAACCGAGAAGTGCGTCAAGGTAATACCGACTGCTTCGATTATCCGGGTACTGAATTAGCTGGGAAAACCGCCGGAATTATCGGCTTTGGGAATATCGGGAGTTATGTGGCGCGGTTGTTAAGTGGTTTCAACATGGAGTTACAGTATTACAATCGTTCTCCGCGCGAAAGTAGCTTGGCGAAAAGTGTCAGTTTAGATACTCTGCTGGAAACCTCTGATGTCATTTTCCTGACTACACCTTTGAATAAGGATTCTCACCACACGATTAACGCTGATGCCCTCAGACGGATGAAATCCACCGCGATGCTGGTTAATATCTCTCCAGATGATGTAATGGACATGGCGGCGGTGCGTGAGGCGCTACATCAGGGAGAAATTGGTGGTGTGGCATTGGATTTGCTGGTGGTAGACTTTTTTCTGGAAACGCCCAACACTGTTCTAAGTTGCCGTCGTGCTTGGTATACGAAAGAGTGTTTCCTGCGTCGGATTAATCAGTGGAAGGACACTTTGAGGAATTATTTGTCAGGAGAGAAGCAGAAAACTTTGACTGACCTTGATTTTGTCCCGATCAAAAACTATTCCCAGTAGGTAAGTTTAGGATGAGCAGTCAACTAGCTCCTGAAACAGCAGCAGTAGTCGAAGCAGAAAAATCTGGTAATTGGTTGCCAATCGCGGCTCTTGCAGTTGGGTTGATCGCTGCTGCTTTTGTACCACTTATCGTTCGTTGGTGTGAGATGGAACTGAGTCCAGAAGCGACAATTTTCAATCGCTGTTGGATTGCTGCTTTGATTTTGGCTGTTTGGCAAGGATTTCAGGCACTTCGATTCCCGAAATCTGAAGCTAATTTATCGATGTCTCAGCAGCAGGCGAATTCGGAAGTTGAGACAAATGAAGCAGAGTCTCGTCACCAATATTTGATTTGGGGAATTACTTTAATTTCTTTTGCTGCGATGCCTGTAATTTGGGCATGGTCGCTGACTCAAACCAGTGTAGCTAATTCGGCTTTGATGCACAACCTCACTCCTTTATTCACGACACTGGGGGGTTGGTTAGTGTTTCAAACTCGATTTGAGCGCCGATTTTTGCTGGGAACTAGCATTGCTTTAATTGGCACAATTGCTCTGAGTGTTAACGATTTTCAATTGGATGTTCACAAAATCCAAGGCGATCTTTTGGCTTTAGGTTCAGCAGTTTTCTTCGCTATCCAACTGATGGGAACGGAACGTTTGGGAACGAGAGTTAGTAGCTTGAAAATCTTGTTCTATGCTTCTTTGACTGGAGTGGTGGTTAATTTTGTGGTGACTCTGATCTTGGGGGAACGACTGTTTCCGGTTTCATTGAATGGCTGGCTGGCGGCGGCTGGTTTAGCGATTGTGGGTCAAGTAGTGGCGTTAGGGCTGTTTGCTTATAGCGCTAGCCAACTCTCGGCGAGCTTGGTAGCGTTAGTATTGTTATTAGATCCGGTTTTTTCGGCGATCGCGGCTTGGTTGGCTTTCGGGGAAACTCTCAATCTCTGGAACGCGATCGCTTTTGGGATTGTTCTCCTCGGTGTCTATTTAGGAGTAAGCGCTACAAAGCGTTAATTAATCTAGACAATTACTGCATCTTTACCTCTTGAAAAAGACTAGGCTATCTCAGATTCAATTTGAGGTTTGTTAACAAGAGAATCCAGGTTAATCTTGAAAAATAGATGATTTTTAGATGAAATAATTCCCAAAAACTTTCCTAGCTAAATAAAATTAATAGAGTGGCTGAACACCACCCTACTTTAATTAAAACAAATCTTCTCGATCGTGAGCATTACAAACTTGGAGTTTTACCAGTTTCTTGCTGAGTTTGGGGAGCTTTTACTTCGCTATAACCCATTCCGCTAGCAACTTCGCGGAGAAAAGAAATTTGTTGTTCAAATTCTAACTTTTCGATCTTACCTAGCTCATCTTTGACTGCGGAAGCAGCCTTATATCCTTGGGGTAAATCTACCACTTTTTTACCCATCTCTTGCGCCCAAGAATACCAAACCACAAGTTGATTATTCGCTTTTAAACCACCATACATCCGCGACCATTCTGTATCTTTTTTAGCTACAATATCGCGCATGATTTGTAGCTGTTCATCGTCGGATAATTCGAGATAATCTCCTAATAACTTAGGTGCCAGTTCGGGATCTGCTGCGCTAGGAGCAGCCGGAGTTATTTGCTCTCCCATTTCTTCATAAGCATAATATAATAATGCTAGTTTGTCATCAGTTCCAAGCTGATTGTAAGCATCTACTACTTTTTGAGTCTCTTCGGGTAAAGTAGTAGTTGCTTTTGCTTGTTGTTCTTGAGTAGACATAATTTACAATTATTTAAGAATTTACGTTCATATTTAGGATTAACAAAGTAGCTGAAGCTAAGTAACCTGCCAAAAGACAGAATTGATGACTATCTAGGGGATCGAGAAAAAACTTATTCCTTTAGACAGAGATTGTAGCTATATCCTTAGAGGTTCAAAAATTCAGTTTAACTATAGATATGATTACCTTTATCCACCAAATAACATTAACGAAAGGAATTTGTTGTATGTCAGAAGAACTAAAAACCTCACCGGAAGAAGCAAGTAGTCACGAAGCCCAGCTTGCTGCGGAAAATATGGAATCGGGTCAAGAAAAAACTCCAGAAGTTGATGTAGAAGCAGATTACGAAGCCGCTAAAGAATATAGTGTTAGTGAGGCAGATAAGGGTAAAAAATAACTAATAAAATAACAAATCGGTTTGAGTTATTAATAGTTAGTGAGGACTGGGTTAAACGAGCGGTTATTAGTAATATTTTCTTAATATTCAATCGCCAATTTTCCCAGTCCTCAATCATCAATTACCGATTTTTCTTTAGTTGAGCAACTTCAGCTTCTAAAGTTTGAATTCTTTCTTTCAATTCAATTACTAAAGTAGCTAGTTGGTCAAACATCGGATCGGAAGATAAATTTCCTCTCATACCTTCTGGGGGAACTCTCGGAGGAGGATTAATTCTGCGAGTAGTCGGAGCAAGATCCGAGCCTCCGAGTCGAGAAACTTGGTTTTCTAAGCGGTTAAGACGCGATTTTAGCTGATTGTTTTCCGTTTCCAAACGAAAGATGCGCGATTCCAACGCACTTGAGGCTTGTACTGGTGTCCAATAAACAGCCATCGCTATTGTTAAGCAAAAGGTGAGGCAAATTAAAGCAATTTTCAAGAGCCATGAGTCAAGATGTGGTTTAAGTTGTGTACTCCGCATTGATCTTGACATAATCATAACTGAGGTCGCAGCCCCAGGCTTTCCCACTACAATTACCAGCGCCGATTTTAACGGAAATCAAGACTGTATCGTCTTGTAAATAAGCCCCAGCCGCAGCTTGTTTTAAGTATTCGCTGGCTGCTTGGCGATCGAACGGTAACGGTTGACCATGTTGCATTAACAAAATGTTACCCAGTTTAACTTGCAAGTCTTCTTGTTTAAATTCTACCCCGGCACGTCCGGCGGCAGCAGCGATGCGCCCCCAATTCGGATCGCGTCCAAAAATGGCAGATTTAACTAAAGACGAACCGACGATGGTTTTCGCGACTTTCAGGGCTGCTGCTTCGTTTTCTGCACCAGAAACTTGTGCTTCAATTAAACAAGTAGCACCTTCACCATCACGGGCGATCGCCTTTGCTAAATGTTGACAAACTGCGGTTAACATGGCTTCTAGTTTCTCAGCCTCTGCACCCATTTCGGTAATTGCGGGAGTGCGAGATTGACCATTTGCTAAAGCAATTAAGGTATCGTTGGTGCTAGTATCGCCGTCAACAGTAATTTGATTAAAGCTTTTTTCGGCGGCGCGGCTTAACATTTCTTGCCATAAATGAGTCGAAACAGCCGCATCGCAAGTCACAAACGATAACATGGTTGCCATATTCGGATGAATCATCCCCGAACCTTTAGCAATACCGCCAATTCTGACTGGGCGATCGCCAATTGTCGTTTCTAAGGCGATCGTTTTTGTCACTAAATCGGTGGTAATAATTGCTTTCGCTGCTGCATCACCTCCTTCTGGAGAAAGTGCAGCTACCAATTTAGGTATCCCACTGCGAAAAGCCTCCATCTTCATCCGTTGTCCAATTACACCTGTGGAGGCTAATAAAACCGCATCTGGAGAAATATTCATTTGCTCCCCTAAAAGCTTGGCAGTCTCCAGCGCATCTTGCCAACCTTGTTCCCCGGTAGCAGCATTTGCTTGTCCAGCATTGCACAAAATCGCCTTGGCGCTAGCTTTAGCTTGTAAACGCTGGCGACAATAATCCACACAAGCCGCCCTGACAACTGTTTTTGTGAAAACTCCCGCCGCGATCGCTTCTGTCTCCGACACAATTAAAGCTAAATCCGGTGCGCCCGAAGGTTTTAACCCGGCAGTAATTCCCGCCGCTTGATAACCTCTCGGTGCGGTTACTCCACCTGCAATCTCTTTCCAATCTGCCATCTGTCATCTCCAAATTTAGAGGACATTTTAAGGCATTTTTTGGCTTTTATCTGTTTCACAGCACCATTATCCGTCAAAATAAAAAGAGAGTCACTAATTGTGACCCTCCCTCTTATCAGGGTGCATATCTTCTACCATCATATCTCTTTTTAGGGGTGTAGGGTTAAACCCTCAACCCAGGCGCAAGTTCCAGTCTTGTTGCGCATTTCCTAGCGCGGTGAGACGACGCGGAGTCACAACGCAATAAAAAAGAGAGCCGCTCTCGCGACCCTCCCGATCATCAGGGTGCATCTACTTAACTTAAGAATATCACTTTGGGGTGGGGTGTGTCACCCCCTTTTTAATTTTTTTTGGGTAGAAAGGGTTTTTCCGCTTTTCAATCCTGAGAGCAAAAGAAAAAGGGAGAATCACGGGTGGTGACTCTCCCTCTTATCAGGGTGCATCTACTTATCACAATATAGCATCTTTGGGGTGGGGTATGTCACCCCCTTAAACAAAAAAAATTTTTCCAGTAAGATTATTGAACATCAAAAAATCGTAATTCTGCTCAACAAAAGCAGAGCGAAGGTCAGAGTAAGTCAAAGTCGGAAGTATTTTTGACAATCTCACCCTTGGTTAGCTCAGATCAAAGAATTGGGAAACTCAAAATTCAGAAAAAAAGAGAGTCACGAATTGTGACCCTCCCAATCATCAGGGTGCATCTTGCTAACACAATATATCATTTTAAGTTGAGGGGGTGTCACCCCCTTATTTATGTTTTCTGTAAAGATTTTTGTGAAAATTGAGTAAAGGCTTTGGAGAACAAAGGTAGAGACGCGACACAGCACGTCTCGAAACCGTTAACTCATGGCTATTTGAGCTTTTTCCCCAAAAGTTGATTTGTCAACTTCGGATCTGCACGTCCGCTAGTTTTCTTCATCACCTGTCCGACAAAGAAACCTTTCAACTTCGTTTTCCCGTTGTGAAACTGTTCAACTTCCTTGGGATGTGCAGCCAATACCTCATCAATAATTTTTTCGAGTTCTCCAGAATCGGAAATTTGTACCATTCCCTTACTTTCAACGATTTTTTTCGCGGAACCACCTTTAGTCAAGAGTTCCGGGAGAATTTCTTTGGCAATCTTACCGCTAATTGTCCCGGCTTCTATTAACTGAATTAACTCAGCCAAAATTAGAGGTTTGAGGGCAATTTCGGTAATACTGAGCTTATTCGTATTCAAGTAAGCAGCAATATCTCCCATCACCCAATTAGCTACTTGCTTCGGATTAGCTTTCGCAGCCACAGCAGCTTCAAAATATTCGGTCACAGTGCGATCTTCAGTTAAAACCGCAGCATCGTAAGCAGAAAGTCCCAACTCTTGTTGATAGCGATCGCGTTTTTGCGCGGGAAGTTCCGGAAGTTCAGCTTCCCACTCTTTTAATTGTTCCGGGGAAACTTCAATTGGTGGCAAATCTGGTTCGGGGAAATAACGATAATCACTCGAACCTTCCTTAGTACGCATACTAATAGTTCGTTGACTACCTTCTTCCCAAAGTCGAGTTTCTTGAACCAGACTTTCTCCCGCATTCAAAGCCTTAATTTGGCGTTCAATTTCATATTCGATCGCCTTTTGGATTGCGCTGAAAGAGTTCATATTCTTAATTTCAATCTTCGTCCCAAACTTTTCTTCTCCGACGGGACGTACCGAAATATTCACATCGCAGCGCAGCGAACCTTCTTGCATATTACCGTCACTAATGCCCAGATAGCGCACAATTCGGCGTAACTCTTGAGCATATTCTGCCGCTTCTTGACCCGATCGCAAATCCGGTTCCGAGACAATTTCTAACAAGGGGACTCCCGCACGGTTAAAATCGACCAAAGAATGAGTCGAACCCGAAAGGCGATCGCTACCCACATGAACCAGCTTACCTGCATCTTCTTCCATGTGTAAGCGAGTGATGCCAATCTTTTTGCTGATTGGTGCTTTCGTTTGCGGATCGAGAATTTCAATTTCTAACCAACCATGTTCCGCGATCGGGAGATCGAACTGGGAAATTTGATAATTTTTCGGTAAATCCGGATAAAAATATTGCTTACGGTCAAATTTACTGTAAGGAGCAATTTTACAGTTCAAAGCTAAACCCGCTTTTACTGCATATTCGAGAACTTTCTCATTCAGGACAGGTAAAACCCCAGGATAACCAAGGGTAATCGGAGAAATATGAGTATTCGGAGGTGAACCAAACTCCGTCGAGTCAGCACTAAAAATTTTGGTCTTCGTATTCAACTGACAGTGGGTTTCTAGTCCAATAACGGCTTCGTATTCAGTCTTAACTTTGGTTGCAGTGGTCATCAAAAACTTGGGTCTGAAACCCCGTCCTTTGAGGACGGCTTAACAGTTGAATTTTA
>JAWQFW010000128.1:3552-14766 GCA_035968095.1 Oscillatoria sp. PMC 1068.18 | reverse complement strand
ACCTAAATGAGTAGGATTTTTATATTTTTTGTTGTCAACTGTATTACCTGAATTAAACCTAGCTGTATACATAGCTAAGTCAAATTTAAACTGTTCTTTTAATTGCCGAGAAACAGCTTTTGCCGCCTCTCTTTGCTCTTTTGGCTTATTATAATCAACCGCCTGAGAAGCTAATAAATAAGAAGCATAACGATTACTCCAACCTTGTACCCCATGATGCCTATATCCCGAAACAAACAGCTTTAATTCTTCATAATCATCACTATGAAGAAAATTAAGTAACCATTGTCTAAGTAACTTTTTAGTGATCGATTGAGTATGAATTCGTTCCGAAACTTCTGATAAAATATCAATTAACTCTTGAATATAATTAAATTGTCTTCTCGCACTCCAGTTATTAACCAAAATATAGCAAGTTCTTTTCAGAGTAGCACGAAAAATATTCTCCTGATTAAAGCCAATAATCTCATATAACGCCGCTTGAATATGTGAATGATTATCGTAATTTAAAGTAATAAAAATTTGTTCAAAAGCTTGGATAACTACTTCCGGGAAATGCTTTTGGACATTTTCTAGGAAAAAATCACAAATTTGCTCTTGAGCTTCAGCAGCAGGCGATTGGCGATCTTTTTCTTCAAATTGAGGTTCAGTGTTATACTGACCAAGGGTCATATCTTGGTAATTTTTATTATTCATGCAAGACTGCTCCAGATTTTTCATCGGGCTGATTGTGCTTTGATATCCCATCGGCTTATTCAATATTTAAGTGCGTAAGTATTATTTATCATTCAGGAAAAAATAGCAGTGATAATAGCCAGCAAACACAGATGATAAATCTCTCAGGTTTATAGGGTAAGAAATTACTAGAAACTTGTGATTTCTATCACAATTACAACTACAAGCTGATTTAAGAACAGGTGAAAGTAACTATCTTCCCTTCGATATAAAAACTTTTTTTCAGATCGGAGATAAATAGTTATTCTTGAGTCTATGCTAGCTTTTCTGACTGAGTTTAAGGGGTAAGTTACCATTCTCTGGAGAAGCAAACTATCTTTTTGCTGAAGAGACAAGTATCAACAACTACAGCTAGTTAGGCGGAAAAGCGCTAGTCTAGAGAAAAATCAGTAGTTAACTAGCTCGAAGCAGTAGGTTGGGGTAACTTTCAAAGCTAGAGAAAGCAAAATCAAAGGTTGTATCGGAGCAATGAGAAGAAATAAGCAATTAAGACTATGGTAGTTGATCTTAAAAAATTATCAAAGAAAATAGCGATCGCACTCTGAAGCAAAGGCGATCGCTATTTTAATCGAGAGGCATACAGTAGCAAATATCATCGGAAAGATTTTAATCTCGAAAAATTTTACAAGTTATTCCCAGTAGCATCAACGTTAGCGTCTAATCCCGACTCATCAGTAGCATCAACGTTAGCGTCTAATCCCGATTCATCAGTAGCATCAACATTAGCATCTAATCCTGACTCATCAGTAGCATCCGTACTATTGGGGCTAGTAATGATTCCTGGATTAATTGTCTCAACTGAATTAACAGTGTTAGCTGGTTGATTATCTGCGTTTGAACTATTTGTGTCCGGAACTAAACTTCCTTCCTGAAGATTTTCAGCCGCTCCCCCAATCGCTTCTTCAGCGCGGGAAGAATTTACTTCTTGGGCTAAACTTTCTAGACTCAAACCCCAAAGAAGTAAACTCGCGATCGCGAAATTTAAGACAAAAAATACTTTTTTACTTGCTTGACGATAATTAAACATTTTTCCTCTAATTCTTGAAAAGAAATTGTGCAATTATTATTCCACTCGTATTATCAAGAATCTTTCTGAGCTTTTCCTCTTTCCGATGAGATATTTGTTCTTAGCTTTACCGAGAACTAATATTCAATTAATTAAATCTTTAGTTAGAGATAGATCGGTTAAAAGTTAGATGCAATTTTCGCTGAAAATATCCCGCTAGGAAGAAACAACTATTTGTGTAATTGAGCTAGAGTTGCCTCCATTACGGCGGTAGTTTGTCCAGAAACCGAGAATAACAAAGCTTCCCGGTAAATTCTTCCTGCGGTACTAGCTTGCAAATTAGCTCCCCCAGAACTTGCGACTACCGCAGCATGAGAACATCTCAAAGCCAAATTAATTACCGCAGCGCGTAGTTGTAACTTTTCCTGAAAACAGAGACTCTCCGACTCCAAAGCGGCAAATATTCGACGACGATATTCGCTGAATTCCAGTTCGAGAGCTTGAGAGGTTTGCTGTAAAAAATCGAGCTTTTTTTGCTGAAAAGTCCTGTTGAGAACATCTAATCCGGCTTGAGCGCAACCTAGGGGAAAAAAACTATGATTCAGGACATTTTTGGAGCCGTTAGCATGAATTGAATTGGCGGGCTTGACGACAATGACGCGATCGCGCGGCAAAAACCAATTAGCCAATGTTGCACTTACTGTATTCGTTGCTACCATTGCGTTCAATTGCATTGGTTGAGAGAAACTAATTTTACCGCGATCGTGAGAAACTACGTTTTCAAAAGGTACAACTCCATAAACTTCACGGCGATCGCCTAACATTGCGCCAACAACAAAATCATTAAACAAACCAAAACCAGTTATCCAAGGCACTTCACCATTAATTACATATCCACCCTCAACTTCCACCGCTTTAACTGCGGCTTCTCCTCGTCGTCGCAACTGAGAAAAACCCACTCCCAGCAAAACTTCACCTGTTCCCATCCGAGGCAAATATTCTTGTTGCAGCGACTCATTACTACTCGCTACCAGGAAAAAAGCCGCGCTTTGATGCTGAGTTTGCAAAAAGGCTAAAGCCCCCGAATAACGTGCTACGAGCATCTGGAAGCGATAAAAATTACTTTTGCTGAAATTTCCTCCTCCCTGCCAAGTTTGGGGAACTCTTAAAGCTAAAAGAGAACGAGATCCTAGCCCTTGCAAAGCTTCTGCTAGTACCTCTGGTTGCCGATCTATTTTCGCAGCTTGAGGTGCTACTGATTGTCGCAGATAAGTTTCGGCGACTGCTAAAAGCTGTTGTTGGGGTTGAGGAGTATTTTTTTGTAACTGCATCCGCTAACTAAATTCATCACCATTTCTATTTTTAGCGAGGATTTTGAGAAAAATGCTGGGTTTCTTGTCCGTGAGGAGCTTTAATTTAAGGCAAGAGATAATCAATTAGTTGTGAGAAGTATCTGCTGCGATTTTTTTCAGTTTCTTTTGGCGCAAGGTTTAAGCAAAAATCTCAGTCAATTTTCTTGGTGATTAATTAGTAGTGTTTTCGGTTACTTAAATTGTCACTAATTGTTACGAAAATCGTCTTTTCTCAATTACTCATGAAGCAAGAGAATAAGCGAATAAAATTAGTCCCAAACCAATAATTGCACTACCGAGAAGAGGAATTCCTTGAACAAGTAAGTAATTGTAAGAATTGCTGTGCATTATCTTAATCCAAGTTCTTGATTATTATAATTAGATTGTGATTTAATTGTTCCAAGATTGCCTCTTCCTTTTGCTTTATTTCCCAATAGCTATTCCTCTATCTTCCGGCTGATATTTTTCAGAAATATTGTTAGTCAAAGTCACAAAATTGATTTGTTCTTGAGGAGACAAAAATTAAGTTTGTTCGGGGCGATCGCCCCAGAACCTAACTAGCTATCCTTTACTAGACTTTAATCCTAGGCGATGTAGCCCCAAATAATTTGTCCTAATCTGAATAGTTCAAAAGCCACAAAAATGCTGAGAATTACTGTTACTAACCGACTTAAAATTCGGTTATTCCAGCCAAAAAAAGAAGCAACAAACTGAATAACTACGATGCTAGCTGCCACTAAAGTTACAAATTTCAAAATACTCATAATTTTTTTGACAAAATGTAAAGAACAGTAAAGAAAAGCGAAAAAGGGTAAAGGAAGTGTAAGATGTTATTTTGGACTTTTTCCTCAAAAGGAAATCAAGAGGCGATCGCGCCGCAGCAAGTAAGTCAGGGTCAAGATTATCAAGCAGAGCGAGAAACAGCGCAGAACTTACCAACAAAGTAAGTGTACCTTAAGCGGCGATTGACGCAATAGCGCCAGCGCCCTTTCAGGCGATCGCAGTGAGTGCTATTGTTAGGAATCAAACGTCCAAAGTAAACTGATTGTGGGATAATCACCCCAGTAAATAGACAGCGAAGATTCAGCGTGATAGCAATTTATCCTGGCAGCTTCGATCCGATTACTCTAGGACACCTCGACATCATCGAGCGAGGCTGTAGACTTTTCGATCGCGTAATTGTCACAGTTTCCTGTAACCCAAACAAACAACCATTGTTTAGTATCACCCAGAGAGTCGAGCAAATTCGCAGTTGCACTCAGCACTTAGACAACGTGAAAGTCGATAGCTTCACAGGTTTAACAGTGCAGTACGCTAGAATTCATGGTGCGGGAGTGCTGCTCCGGGGTTTACGAGTCCTTTCCGATTTCGAGAAAGAACTGCAAATGGCTCACACAAATCAAACTTTAATGTCGGAGATTGAAACAGTTTTTCTCGCCACTTCCAACGAATATAGTTTTTTAAGTAGTAGCGTAGTCAAAGAAATTGCCAGTTTTGGCGGCGCAGTAGATCACCTTGTTCCCGAAAACGTGGCTCTTGATATTTACCAATGTTACGCAAAGACACCTCCCGCAGCGACCCCGAAAGATCCAAACCCATCCCACCAGAAGCCTCACCCCCCAGAATCGGGGGAAGCTTAGACATCCAGCGAGAACTCGACCGCATCGAAGAAATAATTCTCTATAGTCCCCGTATTTACTTCACCGGACGCACCTTGGTTGATGAAGAAAAATTACTCGACCAACTAGATTATGTGCGGCTAAATTTACCAGGGGCTTTCAAAGAAGCTTTAGACATCATCGCCCAAAAAGAGGAAATTCTCCTGCAAGCAGAAGAATACGCTCAAGAAATAGTTGACACTGCCGAAGAACGGGCTTTGGAAATTTTAGACGAAACGCGGATTATTCAACAAGCAGAATTAGAAGCAAGTCGCATTCGCGAGGTAGTTCGACAAGAATGTGAGGAAATGCAACGGCAGAATTTCTCGGAAATCGAGCAAATGCGTTTACAAGCGCGTCAGGAACTCGAACAACTGCGTCAATTAACTTTAGCTGAATGCGAAGATATTCAAGACGGTGCTGATGAATACGCTGATGCAGTGCTTCAGAACATCGAACAACAGTTGTCAGATTTGCTGAGAGTGATTCGCAACGGACGACAGCAATTACATCATAATGAGACTCCAGCAATGGGAGGACAAGGAAGACCAGCCGGAGACGCAGCACAAGCAGAGAAGACCGAGAAGGGGGACAAGGAGGAGAAGGGAAGAGGGGGAAGAAGCGGAAGATAAACTGGTAACTGGTAACTGTTTAGGCAATAACTGAACCCCATCCCCAAACCCTTATACTTGTAGCTGTATAGAACAGGATTTAAGATTATGAGTTACGATTACGATTTATTTGTGATTGGTGGTGGTTCGGGTGGAATTGCCACGGCAAGAAGGGCTACAGAATATGGTGCGAAGGTAGGGTTGGCAGAATTTGACCGTTTGGGGGGAACTTGTGTTAATCGCGGTTGTATTCCGAAGAAGTTGATGGTGTATGCTTCTCATTTTCCGAATGCGTTTCATGATGCTCAGGGTTTTGGTTGGAGTGGTGTCGAAAGTAGCCTCGATTGGCAGAAAATGCTTACTGCTGTTAATAATGAGGTGGAACGCCTGAATGGTGTCTACGATGGGATGCTGGATAAGGCGAATGTGGATTTGTTTCGTGGTTATGCGAAGTTTCTTGACCCCCATACGCTACAAATTGGGGAGCAAAAAATTACCGCCGATAAGATTTTGATTGCTGTGGGAGGACATCCGGTTACACCAGATATTCCCGGAATTGAAGCAGCGATCGTTTCTGATGCGATGTTCCACTTGGAAACACAGCCAAAGCGGATCGCGATTATTGGTGCTGGTTATATTGGGGTGGAATTTGCTTGCATTATGCACGGTTTGGGTTCGGAAGTTACGCTGATTATTCGGAAGGATTTGATTTTATCTGGTTTTGATGAGGATTTGCGATCGCAGATTCAAGAAGCGATGCAGCAACATGGGATTCGGTTATTGACGGAAACTGAACCAAGTAAAATTGAGCAAACTGCTGAGGGTTTGCGAGTGACGACGAAAGGAAAGACTGAGGAAACTTTCGTTGTGGATACGGTTTTAGCTGCGACTGGACGTAAGCCGAATTTGCAAAATATGGGTTTGGAGAATGCGGGAGTGGAAATTGACAAAGGCGCGATCGCTGTCGATAAGTACAGCCGCACCAGTCAGGAAAATATTTTTGCGGTGGGTGATTGTACGAACAATATTAATTTGACTCCGGTAGCTATTCGTGAAGGTCGTGCTTTTGCGGATACGGTTTTTGGTGGTCAAGATTTGACAATGGCTTATGATAATGTTCCCACGGCAGTATTTTCGACCCCAGAAGCGGCAACAGTGGGTTTAACTGAAGCTGAAGCACGAGAAAAGTATGGCGATGCAGTAAAAGTTTATCGCGCTCGGTTCAAGTCTACATACTTCAGTCTCGCGGGACGTGATGAAAGAACGATGATGAAATTAATTGTTGACGGGAATAGCGAGATTGTGGTAGGGGCGCACATGGTTGGGGAACATTCGGCAGAAATTATTCAAGGTGTAGCGATCGCTGTCAAAATGAAAGCGAAGAAAGCTGATTTTGATGCTACTGTAGGGATTCATCCGACGGTGGCTGAAGAATTTGTCACGTTGCGTAATCCTGTGAATTCCTAACTAAAATTGTGAGCGCAAATTACATTTATTTACACGGTTTTGCTTCTTCTCCGTTATCCAGTAAAGCGACTTATTTACACTCTCGCTTTGCTGGTTTAGGAATTAATCTGAAAATCCCCAATCTCAACGCTGGGGATTTTTCTCATCTCACTTTGACGAGACAATTACGCCAAGTTGAGGCACTTTTCCCCGAAAAAGAGGTTCCCGTCACGATTATCGGTTCTAGTTTCGGTGGTTTAACGGCGGCTTGGTTAGCCCAGCAACATCCCCAAGTTGAGCGAATTGTGTTGCTTGCACCCGCTTTCGGTTTCATTGAGAATTGGCTACCAACTTTAAGCGAAGCCGAAGTTAAAGATTGGCAAGAATCGGGATATCGCTTAGTTTATCACTATGCGAAAAAGCAACAGTTGCCGATTCATTACGAAATTATTACCGATGTAGCTGGATATCAAGAAGAGGAATTGCAGCGATCGCTTCCCACTCTGATTCTCCACGGCATTCATGACGATACGATTCCTGTTTCAGCCAGCCGCAATTATGCTCAAAATCGTCCTTGGGTAAAGTTAATTGAACTCGATAGCGATCATGCTTTGAATAATGTTTTACCTGAGATTTGGGAAGCAATACAAGCTTTTTGTCAAGTACCTGTAGAAAAAATTAACCCGTAGGGGCAACCCCCCGTGGTTGCCCTCCCCTGCGGTTGGTTGCCCCAAAACCCCTGCGATCGCCGAGAGCAAACAGCTATCATATTTTCAGAAGCTTTGCCATCCCGCACAGATAGATAATTCCAATGGGTAGAGAAAAAATGCCACCGCAACGAATTTGGAAGCTAAATCAAGGACTGCTCACAGGTACAGCAATTTTGGGGCTAGTGTCAATTGTCGCCGGGGGTGCGGGTGGTCCAGTCTTGACAGGGATAGCCAACTTTACCGCCGGGATAGTAGCAAATAATTTAGGGGCGTTAATCGATAAATTACGCCAGAGTCGCGACGTTTTACGCAATCAAGACATAGCCAAAGCCGCAGGACGAGCAGTAGGATTAACTTTAGAGAAAATTAGCTCTAATTATCCGGAACTTCAGCAACTAGAAGCCTTAGCCAAGAAAACAGAGGATTATTGGGTGGAATGGACAGAACAAGCCCAAGCCCTGAATTTATTTGAGTCGCTGCAAGAAGACCGATTATACCAAGTTTTTTCCAATAACCCCGAAGAGTTTCTCCAATATGAAGTTTTGCCAAACGACGAATGGCGAGAAGTCGTAACCTGGTTATTTGAGCAGGGATGCGAAAAACAGGTTTTATGCGGCTCTATCGCTGAATATCAGGATGTTATCGCAGATTTAGCCCAAGAATTAGCAGCAAATTTCAATAAAAATCTGCGCCAAGTTCTCAAAGACGATGCCGCGAAAGGCGGGGAAGCCTTTGCCGGGATGTTGTTAGATTTGCATGGCGCAACCTTAGCCCAAATTGGCGAAATCCAGCAAAGTTTGACGAAACTCGCCACCCGTGAGGATATTTGTCGCGTGTTGCAAGCCGTAGAACAATTGCGTCGCCAAGGAAACCCAACCGAGAAACCAGCCAAACTCACTCCTAGCTTAGGCGCAGTGGATACCGTCCCCAAACTGCCACCTCATTTTCTCCCTCGTCCAGAAGATATCCAAGAGTTAAAAAGCAGATTGTTAACTCCCGCAGCCCAAACACTCGTCATGACTGGACAACCGCGTAAATTCGGCTTACAGGGAATGGGAGGAATTGGGAAAAGCGTTTTAGCCGCAGCGTTAGCGCGAGATGTAGCAGTGCGGCGACAGTTTCGCGATGGCGTAGTTTGGCTGAAAGTGGGTATTAACCCCCAACCAATTCCTTTATATCAACGCTTGGCATCGGCTTTGGGCGAAACTTACGCCTTTATGAAAAGCGAAGCCGAGTGGGATGCCTATCTCTCGACTTTGTTGGCAGATAAATCCTGTTTACTGGTACTGGATAACGTTTGGGAACAACGGGAAGCCGAGCGTTTTGTCGAAGTTTTGGGCGAAAACTGTCGCTTGTTGCTCACTACCAGAGATGCTCGTTTAATTTCGGGGTTGGGGGCGCAGGGCTATCAATTGGAGATGTTGGGAGACAATCAAGCTTTGCAGCTATTAGCGAACTGGGCAGGGTTGCATCGGGAAATGTTACCCGTGGAAGCTGAGAAAGTGGTGAAACATTGCGGTAAATTACCTTTGGCGTTGGCGCTGTCTGGGGCGCAAATTCAACAGGGAACAAGTTGGGCGGATCTTTTAACAGCTTTAGAAGAAAAGGATCTAAAATTTTTGGATCATCCTCATGGCAGTATTTATAAATCCCTAGAAGTAAGCATCACCGCGTTAGCCAAACCCCAGCAACAAGCTTACCTGGAATTGGGGCTTTTGGCTCCCGACGTAGCGGTGTCTGAGGCGGCATTAGTGAAATTGTGGGGACGCAAAAGCGAGATTCCCGAACATCAACTGCGGCGCTGGCTGACAGAGTTCGCACAACGGGCGCTCGTGTTTGTGGTGGGGAAGTCGCCGGAGCGGTGGGTATCGCTTCATGACGTGCAGCAGAAGTATTTACAGGAACGACTTGCGGATGCGCCAAGTTTGCATCGGGAGTGGTTACAGAGTTATGGCGGCGGTCAATTTCCTTGGTGCGGGGCAGAGGTGACAGGAGATTTGTATCTTTATCAACAAGCATGGTATCACTTTCGCGAAGCCGGAGAGGAAGCAGCCTTTGGGCAGTTGTTAGGAGATTTTGCTTGGTTACAGCAGAAATTAGCCGCGACGGATATTAAGGCAGTGTTAGAGGATTTTGCCCAGGTTAGGGAAAAAGACGAGTTTCTCAGTCGTTTGGAGCGTACTCTGTTTCGGAGCGCCCATGTTTTGAATGAGGATAAAAGTCAGTTAGCAGAACAGTTGTGGGGACGTTTGCTCGACCCGGAAAAAATGCAGCGCTATGGTTATCAATACTTTTGGCAAAAAATTCCTCTGCTAGGGCGCTATTTGCCGCAATATCCATCTACTGGGAGAGTGGAGCAGTTGTTACAGCAAGCTCTGATAAGACGGCAAAAGCTCTGGTTTCGTCCCCTCACGCCCTGCTTCGACTCCCCTGATGGAGCGCTGATTCGCACGCTCACAGGTCATCGTGACATGGTAAGAGCAGTGGCGATCGCCCCCGATGGTAAACAAGCTGTTTCTGCTTCAGACGATAACACGCTCAAGCTGTGGGATTTGGCGACGGGACAAGAACTTCACACTCTTAAAGGTCATCGTGACAGGGTAAGAGCAGTGGCGATAACTCCCGATGGCAAACAAGCTGTTTCTGGTTCAAACGATAACACGCTCAAGCTGTGGGATTTGGCGACGGGACAAGAACTTCGCACTCTTAGAGGTTACAGTAGCTGGGTAAGAGCAGTGGCGATAACTCCCGATGGCAAACAAGCTATTTCTGGTTCATTGGATCACACCCTGAAGCTGTGGGATTTGGCGAGGGGACGCGAAGTTGGCACGCTCACAGGTCATAGTGACACGGTAACAGCAGTGGCGATAACTCCCGATGGCAAACAAGCTATTTCTGGTTCAGGAGATAGCACGCTCAAGCTGTGGGATTTGGCTAAGGGACACGAAATTCGCACTCTTAAAGGTCATAGTGACGAGGTATGGGCAGTAGCGATAACTCCCGATGGCAAACAAGCTATTTCTGGTTCATTGGATCACACCCTGAAGCTGTGGGATTTGGCGACGGGACAAGCAATTCGCACGCTCACAGGTCATAGTGACAGGGTAACAGCAGTGGCAATAACCCTCGATGGGAAACAAGCTATTTCTGGTTCATGGGATAAGACGCTCAAGCTGTGGGATTTGGCGACGGGACGCGAAGTTGGCACGCTCACAGGTCATATTAGCAGCGATGTAAATGCAGTGGCGATAACTCCTGATGGTAAACAGGCTGTTTCTGGTTCATGGGATCAGAGGCTGAAGTTGTGGAATTTGGCGACGGGACGCGAAATTCGCACGCTCACAGTTCATAGTGACACGGTAACAGCAGTGGCAATAACTCCCGATGGCAAACAAGCTGTTTCTGGTTCATGGGATAGGACGCTCAAGCTGTGGGATTTGGCGACGGGACGCGAAATTCGCACGCTCACAGGTCATAGTCGCTCGGTAGAAGCAGTGGCGATCGCCCCCAATCGCAAACAAGCTGTTTCTGGTTCAGACGATAAGACGCTCAAGCTATGGGATTTGGCGACGGGACAGGAAATTCGCACGCTCACAGGTCATCGTGACTCGGTAAGAGCAGTGGCGATAACTCCCGATGGGAAACAAGCTGTTTCTGGTTCATGGGATAGGACGCTCAAGCTGTGGGATTTGGCGA
>JAWQFW010000128.1:3296-3452 GCA_035968095.1 Oscillatoria sp. PMC 1068.18 | reverse complement strand
CGGGACAGGAAATTCGCACGCTCACAGGTCATAGTAGCTGGGTAAGAGCAGTGGCGATAACTCCCGATGGCAAACAAGCTGTTTATGGTTCCTCGGATAACACGCTCAAGCTGTGGGATTTGGCGACGGGACAGGAAATTCGCACGCTCACAGGTC
>JAWQFW010000128.1:0-3196 GCA_035968095.1 Oscillatoria sp. PMC 1068.18 | reverse complement strand
ATAGTGACAGGGTAACAGCAGTGGCGATAACTGCCGATGGCAAACAAGCTGTTTCTGGTTCAGGGGATAACACGCTCAAGCTCTGGGATTTGGCGACGGGACAGGAAATTCGCACGCTCACAGGTCATAGTGACTGGGTAGAAGCAGTGGCGATAACTCGCGATGGCAAACACGCTATTTCTGGTTCATCGGATAACACGCTCAAGCTGTGGGATTTGGCGACGGGGGCAGTGCTGGCAACGTTTACTGCGGATGTTTTTGTATTATGCTGTGCTGTAGCCCCAGATGGGCGCACTGTGGTAGCGGGAGATGAGTCGGGGAAGGTGTATTTTTTGCGCTTGGAGGGGGGTAATTTGGGTTTCGGTGTCTAATTGCCACTCTCCGCGCCAAAACAATTACCTGTATTCAAATCAAAGCTTTTAACATCGTTTGTAACTTCAGTTCCACTTCTGCTAATTCTTTTTGGGGATTGGAACCAGCGACAATTCCTGCACCTGCATAAAGTCTTGCCCAATTTGCGGCGATCATTGCCGAACGAATCCCCACAATAAATTGAGCATTGCCGCGATCGTCCAGCCAACCTAAAGGTGCGGCATAAAGACAGCGATCGCAGCTTTCGTAGCGCCGAATCTGTTCGCAGGCGATCGCGCTGGGAACACCTGCAACTGCGGGTGTTGGATGCAGTTGAGCCACTATTTCTAAAGGATTAATTCCGGCTGGAAGTTGAGCATAAATTGGAGTCCAAAGGTGTTGAATATTCGCCAGTTGTAACAGTTGTAAAGGCGAAATTGTTGGTTGTAAACCGAGTTGATTTAGTTGTTGAATAATAAATTTACTTACTGCTTGATGTTCCCGTTTTTCTTTTTCGCTATTTAATAATTTATTCGCAAATTTAGCGTCTTCAAAATAGTTTTTTCCTCTGGGGGCAGACCCAGCTAAAGCATCAGTAGCTAATTTTCGATCCTGGATACTAATTAAACGTTCGGGACTAGCACCGATAAAGTTACTTTTGTCCCCGTTACTAATTGAGAAAATATAACAATCTGGATGTCGCTGACGTAAATTATGGAGAGATTCGATTAGTTGAAAGTTAACCGGAGCAGTTATATCTAAAGCGTGGGCTAAAACTATTTTACTAAATTCTTGTTTTTGAATTGATTTTAAAGCTGAACTTACGGCTGAGGTAAATTTATTAGCTGTTGTTTCGAGGGATTTTTTAATTATTTGTTGGGGAGGATCGAAAGCAAGATTAACAATTGGCTGACGCGACCAATTTGTTTGACTGATTTGTTGCTGAATTCGGTTGATAATTAAGCTAGGATCGGTTTCAGTTTCTAAAGAAAAATTAGCTACAAATACATATTTTCCCTGACGACAACCAAGCTGAAATTCTGGGAGAAAAATAGTTGCCGGGGGAAAGGAATGAAGGAAAATATCAGGACAATTATGATTATTTTGGGGTTGGTCAAAAAACGTAAACGCTGCGAAAAAATGCGGTCCAGCTAAAGGTAAATTAAGATCGCCTATTTTAATTATTTGCTGACAAGATTGTTGAATGAAATCTTGTGACTTTTTAAAGCGATCTGAAGCTGTAATAGTCAGAGATAAAGCAGTTCCCCAAGCAGCGATTGCTTCCCCTTGTCCGCGATTTTCCCAGTAAAAATGTCGTTCGTTTGTTCTTAGACAATTTTGCAAAAAAGCTAAAGGATCGATGGGGTCAACTTCCATTGAAAAACTAACAATTAGCGAACTACCAGCGCGAATTGATTTCTCTTGACAAACTAAGAGAAACTGATGTAGTTCTTTCTCGTCTTGGATTAAATTAGTCGAACAGGGTATGACTGGCATGAAAGCAAAGAACGTAAAATTTTTGATAATCTTGCGTGCTTCTGAGTGACATTGATGGTATCTCTAAAGATATCGCTGGGAAAACCAATCTCGCCAAAACAGTGTGGGTTAACACGGACTTGGCAAGGAATTAGGGGATTTCCCTTGTCTTGACAAAAGAGAACTGTCTTTCTTATGGTATCGAACAAAGGTATTCTAATGATAATAAATGCTTTTGTTAGCATTGGCGATCGCCAGGATCGAAAGATGCTCTCCAAAAATTAAACAAGTACAAAAGATTGTGATTTTGTCAAGAAAATAATACTTTTTGTAATAGGTTGAAGGTAATTAAATCTACCCTGATGACAACAACTTCTCTGGAAAAATCTCATAGTAAACTGTGGCTAGCAGCAATAAAGCCACCAATGTACAGCGTTGCCGTCATCCCAATTACAGTGGGTACAGCAATAGCTTTCGCTCAAACAAGCATTTGTAACAATTTGATATTTTTTACTTTTTTGGGTTCAGCAATTGCGATTATTGCCTGGTTGAATTTGAGTAACGATGTGTTTGACTCCGAAACCGGGATCGATAAAAACAAAGCCCATTCCGTCGTAAATTTGACAGGCAATAAATCTTTAGTATTTTGGATCGCTAATTTGTGTCTGGCGTTGGGTATTCTCGGAATTGGCGCGATCGCCTTTTGGCAACAAGACTTAACAATTTTGGGAATTATCTTCCTTTGTTGCTTCCTCGGCTACACTTACCAAGGACCCCCATTTCGCTTCGGTTATCAAGGTTTAGGCGAAATTATTTGTTTCGTCACCTTTGGTCCATTAGCGATCGCGGCTGCATACTATTCCCAAACCCAAACCTTTTCTGGATGCAATTTTCCAGCCTCAGCGATAATTGGGATCTCCACGTCACTGATCTTATTTTGTTCCCACTTCCATCAAGTAGAAGACGATCTCGCCGCCGGAAAAACCTCACCAATCGTTCGTTTAGGAACCGCAAAAGGGGCGATCGTCCTCACCTGGGCTACTGCTAGCATTTTCGCCCTCACCACCATCTGCGTCATTCTCGGCTACTTTCCCCCCACCACCTTACTTATCTTCGCCAGTTTACCTCCCGCTTGGCAATTAATTCGCCATGTTCAGCAAAATCACAACCAACCCGAAAAAGTCAGCAATTCTAAATTTATCGCCGTCAAGCTACATTTTTGGAGTGGTTTACTCTTAGCGTTAGGCTTCGTTTTACCCCACTGGTTTTAAGCAGAGAAAGTTGTCACCAATCCCCAAAAGAGGAGTGTGGGAGGTGTTGGGAGTGTTGGGAGTGTTGGGAGTGTTGGGAGTGTTGGGAGTGTTGGGAG
>JAWQFW010000127.1:0-14857 GCA_035968095.1 Oscillatoria sp. PMC 1068.18 | reverse complement strand
AGTGACCAGTGACCAGTTAACAATTGTCATTGATCAGTTAACAATTATCAGTTTATCTCCCAATTCCTCCAAGTCTTCCCCCTCTTCCAAGTCTTCCCCATCTTGCATCTCACAGCTTTTATGCTAGAAAAGTAACACCAGAGGGAGAATTTTATGAGCGATCGCGAAAATCAGCAGATCACAATTGCTGTGGTTGGGGATGTACACGATCTTTGGGAAGCGGAAGACGAATTAGCTTTAAAACATCTAGGTGTTGATTTAGTTTTGTTTGTGGGCGATTTTGGGAATGAGTCGGTAGAAGTTGTCCGCGCGATCGCCAATTTAACTCTTCCTAAAGCCGCAGTGATGGGTAATCATGATGCTTGGTATAGTGCGACTGATTGGGGTCGTAAACGTAGTCCTTACGACCATAGCACCGAAGATCGAGTGCAACAACAGCTAGATTTGTTGGGTGAAGCTCATGTGGGCTACGGTAAATTAGATTTGCCTGAATTACAATTATCAATCGTGGGAAGTCGTCCTTTTAGTTGGGGTGGTCCAGACTGGAGAAATAAAGAATTCTACCAATCTCGCTACAACGTCAATAACTTTGCTGAATCGACGCTGCGGATTGTGGCTGCGGCAGAATCGACGCTGTATGATACAGTAATTTTTCTGGGTCACAACGGTCCTGTAGGTTTAGGAGACAAACCAGAAGACACTTGTGGACGAGATTGGAACCCCAAAGGTGGTGATTATGGCGATCCAGATTTAGCAGAAGCGATCGCCAAAGTGCGTTCTTTCGGGAAAAATATCCCTTTGGTTACTTTCGGTCATATGCACCATCGGTTGCGCCATACTCAAGAAAGATTGCGGGCGATCGTTAATCAAGATTCTGCTGGAACTATTTATCTTAATTCTGCCCGCGTACCCCGAATTATTAACGAAGAAACTGATAAACTGCGGAATTTTTCCCTTGTTAGCTTGTCAAACCGTGTAGTTACCGAGATTTCGCTAGTTTGGGTAAAATCAGATTTCAGCATTGTCTCGAAAGAAATTCTTTATCAGACTCAAGAAGTTTCGACTGTTTGATATGATAAATATACTTAACCTTGGAGAGGTGGCAGAGTGGTCGATTGCGCCCGACTTGAAATCGGGTGAGCCGAAAGGCTCCGAGAGTTCGAATCTCTCCCTCTCCGTTGCATTGCCTACTGGACATTAAAAGTTATTTCCCAGAAGGCTTTTTCTTAATCAGTTATCTGGAGAAAAGCTAGTTGGGGATCAAGCTAGAGCTACTTTTCTTTTCAAGAATTGAACAGATTCAGTAAACTCAGGATTACTAAGCGCGATCGCGTTTACTCTACAGAAGCGGAATTCATTTTTCCTACCAGGAGAATTCATCTCTTGAAGCGAAAATGAAGGGATTTTTGAAATGGAATCCACGTTTTGTTTATTTTTGACTAGATTTTGGTTAACTAGATTTACTCCTATCTATATAAAATGAAAATTTAACTTTAGCTTTGATCCTGCTGTGGCAGTAAACAAATAAAGTAATAATTACGATCGCAGTTTGGCGATGGCTACGCCGATCTTACGGTACGCACTTGGGGGAGTTTTTGGCAATGGGCGAACAATACAATCAGGGTAGAGGACAAGAACAGGCAATTTACCGTATTCTCGATGCTAATCTAGACCGGGCAAGGGAAGGTTTACGGATTGTTGAAGAATGGTGTCGCTTTGGGCTAGAGTCAAGTCAAATGGCACTCGAATGTAAGGAAATGCGCCAAGAGTTAGCCAGTTGGCATACTTCGGAGTTACGATCGGCGCGTGATACTCCGGGCGATCCTGGTACAGAATTATCTCATCCGAGAGAGGAACAACGTGCGAGTCTTGACCAATTGTTACAGGCGAATTTGTGTCGAATTGAGGAAGCTTTGCGGGTTTTGGAAGAATATGGCAAGTTGTATAAACCGCAGATGGGAACAGCTTGTAAGCAATTGCGTTATCGAGTTTATAGTCTCGAAAGTAGTTTATTAGCTTATCCCAACCACCAGCAACTCCAAAATGCTTTATTGTATTTGGTAACTTCGCCTTCGGAACAGTTGTTTAATGTGGTGGAAGCTGCATTACAAGGTGGGTTGAGTTTAGTTCAATATCGTGATAAAGATGCGGATGATACCGTAAAACTGGCTCAAGCAAGAAAATTGCGTCAGTTGTGTCGTCACTACGGGGCTTTATTTATTATCAACGATCGCCCGGATTTGGCTTTGGCTGTGGATGCTGATGGGGTTCATTTGGGACAACAAGATGTACCAATCGCATTTGCAAGACATTTATTAGGTTCCAGAAAAATTATCGGTCGTTCGACAACAAATCCCGAAGAAATGCAAAAGGCGATCGCGGAAGGTGCAGATTATCTTGGTGTTGGACCTGTTTATGAAACGCCCACGAAACCAGGAAAAACGGCGGCTGGCTTTGATTATATCCGCTATGCTGCCCAAAATTCTCCTGTTCCTTGGTTTGCGATCGGTGGTATCGATCCTAACAATTTGAATGAGGTTTTGAATGCTGGGGCGACACGAGTAGCAATAGTGCGTGGGATTATGCAAGCAGAACAACCAAGTTTAGTAACTCAATATTTTCTCTCTCAATTGGCAAAAAGGCAAACTCTCCGTCGTTTAGAAACAAAAAGTTAATGTCTGAAGCTACAAAACAAGTTACTCTCCAAGTTAACGGCGATCCTGTTACTTGTAACAGCCAAATTAGTTTACCGGAACTGCTGCAACAGCTAAATTTTAATCCGCGTTTGGTCGCCGTAGAATACAATGGCGAGATTTTGCACCGCCAAAATTGGTCAGATACGCAAATGCAGAATGGCGATCGCTTGGAAGTCGTTACGATAGTTGGTGGTGGCTGAATGAGTTAATTCTCAGCTTGGGTTCGGTTTTCCTCCTGAATAAGCCGTCCGCAAATTCCCTCTTTGTTGAGATAAATTAAGAACTGTAGCGGGTAGGGCAAAATACCGTCAGTTAACCGCTTCTCAATCTTAAGACTTGTCGGGAGAAAGGTGTTTTCTGCCCTAAATTATCGCTAAAGTATTATTTCAGTTCGGTTAAGCGCAAATATTTCCCATGCTCAAAAAACTTTTTTCTAAATTTAAACCACTTTGTAAATCTTTGTTAGTCTTGGGACTAATTTTCACACTCGTATTTTCTCATGCTCCAGATGCTTTAGCCGCTAGAAGTGGCGGTCGTATTGGTGGCGGTTCTTTCCGTGTACCAAGTCGAACTTATTCTCCTCCCGGCGGTGGTTATCGCGCCCCTGGAGGTGGCTACGGCTATCCGGGAGGCGGATTTGGCTTTCCGTTTTTGTTTCCCTTCTTCGGGATTGGAGGGGGATTTGGCGGACTGTTTACAATTTTGATCTTTTTTGCGATCGCCAATTTTCTTGTCCGCAGTTTCCGCAATAGCGGTATTTCTGGTGGTGATGGTGCAATTAGTTACAGTAACCCGAAAGTTTCTGTTGCTAAAGTACAAGTGGGGCTTTTATCCGATGCTCGTGATTTACAAAAAGAGTTAAACGATCTCGGACGTACTGCTAATACCGATACTGCTGCTGGTCGCGCTTTAGTGTTACAAGAAGCAAGTTTGGCTTTGTTACGTCACCCGGAATATTGGGTTTATGGTGCGACTGAATCTAATTTAACTAATTTAGAAGCAGCAGAAGCGAAGTTTAATCAGTTAGCTTTGGGTGAACGAAGTAAGTTTTCTGAAGAAACACTTTCTAACGTTGGTGGTCAACTCAGACAAGCTTCTCAACCAGCTTTAAATCAAGGTGACGGTGAATTAGCAACCCAAACTCAAGAACCCGGAGAATACATTATTGTTACTGTGGTAGTTGGTGTGGAAGGAAAACTCGATTTACCGCAGATTAATAGCGCTGATGATTTACGTCAAGCTTTAAGAGGAATTGGTGGAGTTGGTAGCGATCGTCTTCTTGCTGTTGAGGTTCTTTGGACTCCCCAAGCTGAAGGTGATACTTTAACCACTGATGATATTTTAGCTCGATATCCCGATCTGAAGCTTGTTTAATTGGGATTGGGGACTGGGGATTGGGGACTGGTGACTGGGGATTGGTGATTGGGGACTGGGAATTAGTATTTATCAGTTTGTCTCACAATTGTTCGGGTGTCTTCCCTGTTCTACTTTTCTTCCCTTTCCTCTGAGTCTCCTTTGTCTCCAATTTTTCATAATAAGCGATCGCCAATTCCTAAAAACTTCCTCTTCTTTCTCTCCCAATCCCTAATCATAACTGGTAAATGTGGGTACGTGGTAACAGATTACTGGTGTCAAGACGTTACAGACAACGTCTCTAAATCTTCCCAATCCCCAATCCCCAATCCCTAATCCCTAATCCTTAATCACTGAAAACGCTTTTTTTCGCTTTGGTAACGAATATATTCCGCGATAAAAGCAATAATACCCGAACCAAGAATTAATAAGACACTGAGAGCATTAATATCTGGTTTGACACCTGTACGAATGCGGCTAAAAATTTCCATTGGAAGAGTATTTGCACCCGTACCAGCAGTAAAACTAGCGATTAAAAAGTCGTCTAAACTGAGAACAAAAGATAATAAACAACCAGCAACAATAGCTGGAGTTAATTCCGGAAGCAAAACTTTCAGAAAAGCTTGAGTAGGAGTTGCACCCAAATCCAAAGCCGCTTCTTCTAAGTTAGGATCGAGATTAGCAATTCGGGAAGAAACGACGATCGCTACATAAGCTAGACAAAATACGACATGAGCAGCAACAATTGTCCATAAACTCAGACGAGTCCCAATTACTGCTAAAAAGACAAGGGTAGCAACCGCGATCGCAATATCGGGAATAATTAAAGGTAAATAAGATATACCTCGGTAAAGACTTTTTCCCCGAAAGCGATATTTGGCTAAACCTACCGCCATCATTGTTCCTAAAACTGCCGAAATTGCTACTGAGGACAAAGCAACTACTAAACTATTTTCTAAAGCTCGAATAATTCTCCCATCCTCAAACAGTTGAGAATACCATTTCAGCGTAAAACCTTCCCAATTGGTACTATAAGTAGCTTCGTTAAAACTATAAAAAGTTAGTACCAAAATGGGCAGATACATATAAAAAAACATTAAACCAGTAAAAATTACCTGCCAGGAGAAACCAGCTTTAGCTTTATTCATTTCAAGAGGAATTTCTTCGTCTTCCTGGGGCTGGTACAAAATTTTATCAGTCATAATGCGATCGCCTATTTTTTAAGAATTTATTTCTAAACTACAAAAGTTTTGCCCAAAGGTAGCTAAAATAAGAGTTATTCGTAAGCAGAATATCTGCCGATGCTCAACTTAAATTTACCGCAAAACTTACCAAGCGCCGCAGAATTACCCCATTCTGACGATACTCCTGTGGATAATGAACTGCAAGAATTGATTCCTGGTTTACTCAAAGCAATTTTATTACTGAATTGGGTAGAGCGCTGGGATTGGTTTTTTGGGATCGATATGGGTGTATATTACCATCCTGACCAACCGCCAATTATCCCTGATGGATTTTTGAGTTTGGGTGTGGAAAGATTCTACGATGAACAATTACGTCTGAGTTATCTTCTTTGGGTAGAAAAAGCTGTACCGATTTTGACTTTAGAGATTGTTTCGGCTAATTATCGCGGTGAATACAGTCGCAAGAAAGACACTTATGCTCAATTGGGAGTATTGTATTATGTAATCTATGCTTCTAGCCGCCGCCGGAAGCCACGTCTAGAGGTACATCGTTTAGTTGATGGTGAATATCAATTACAATCAGAAAATCCGGTTTGGCTACCAGAAATTGGCTTAGGAATTGGTTGTGAAAGAGGCACTTATGGGGGGATAACTAGAGAGTGGCTGTATTGGTATGATGAGTCAGGAAATAGATTGCTGACACCCGAAGAAAGAGTTAAGCAAGCCGAAACAGAAGTAACTCAAGCCCAGCAAGAAGCAAGAGAAGCCCAACAACGGGCGGAAAGATTAGCTCAAAGATTAAGAAATTTGGGTATCGAGCCAGATAGCTTGACATAAAATTATTTTCATGCTTTGGTAGCCGAGCGATCGCCATATTTAATCAGGAGTGCGATCGCCACACTAACTGCAAAAATCAACACCATACTTAAAGCCGACCCAAAACCCCAATTTCTTGCCGGACCGAGAAATTGATTATAAATTAATCTAGAGATCGTCATACTCGACGCACCCCCAAGCAATTCCGGATCGACAAAATCTCCTAATCCGCTAATAAATACCAAAAGCGAACCCGCCGCAATTCCTGGTAAAGTTTGGGGTACAGTTACTTTCCAGAAAGTTTGGAGAGGATTTGCACCTAAATCGGCAGCAGCTTCTAACAAACGTCGGTCTAATTTTTCCACAGAAGCATACAGAATTAACACCATATAAGGTAAATAACTATACCCCATTCCCACTAAAACTGCTGAAGAACGATTTAAAATATCTAACCCTGGTAATCCGATCGCTCCTAAAATAGTATTTAGCACCCCTGTAGGACGTAGAATCGTAATCCAAGCATAAGTTCGCAGTAACGAAGAAGTCCAGAGAGGCAAAATAAAGCCCAACAAAAGTAAATTACGCCAACGTGGGGGCGACATTTGTCCCAACCAGTAAGCCACCGGAAAACCCAAAAGCAGACAAATAATCGTTGTCCCAGTCGCGAAAAACAGCGATCGCCCCACGACTCTCAAATTAACTGGTTCAAAAGCACGCCAATAGTTACCCAATCCATCCGGGTTAACTACATCACCAGGTCGTATTCCTTCAACTAAACTTAGCTCAAAAATTACTAAAGTTGGCAATACCAACAACAAAAGTAACCAAATACCAGCAGGTGTAAGTAAAATTGTTGGTTCTAGCCACTGCAAGCGCCATTTTTTCCCAGTAGTAACTGGCTGTTTTTCTTCCATTTTTTCAGTAGCATCAGCATTAGAAGCTGAAGGTGTAAGTTTAGTAGACACAGTTAAATCGGCGATTAGTTAGAGTTAGGGATTATTGCCTTTTATTTTAATCACTTAAACAACTAGAAACAGATAACTATCTAAGTCTAATTATTTTTACCTTTATTTTCGTCAGCATTGTAATTAAGCACTGGTTAACTTCGTCCAGTAAAGATCGTAAATTTCGCTCACCTCTTCACCAATTGGTGCAATTCCTTCACAACGTTCTAATGCTAACTCTGAGGGAAAAAGACTTTGGTTATTTTGAATTTCTGTTGGTAATAGTTTGAATGCTTGTTTATTCGGTGTCGCAAAGCTAAGACGTTCGCAAATTTGGGCAGCAATTTCTGGTTGTAACATAAAATTAATCCAAGCATAAGCTCCATCAGGATTCGGAGCAGTACGAGGCATAACTAAAGTATCTGCCCAAACCGAAGATCCGCTCGTGGGAAGTACATAATCCAAATTCTCATTTTCCGGCATAATTTCGGTAGCATCACTCGAATAACACATAGCGAGAAATAAGTCACCACTAAGAATTTGAGTGCGCCAAGCATCAGAAGTAAAAGCAGCAAGTGCTGGTTTAAGTTCTGCTAATTTTTCATAAGCTTGTTTAATTTCTTGAGGATTGGTGGAATTGTAGGAATATCCCAATAATTTTAGGGCTGCACCAATTACTTCACGAACATCATTAAGTAAGCTCATGCGTCGAGAAAGTTGCTGTTGATTATTCCACAAATAAATCCAATCTTCAGGTTCTGATTTTAACTTAGTGCGGTTATAAATTAATCCTGTAGTTCCCCAACTCACCGGAACACTATATTGGTCATCAGGGTCATAGATCGGATCGAGAAAACGCGGATAGAGGCGATTCCAGCCCTCAATGCGAGATTTGTCAAGCCGAGTTAACAAATCCAAATCTACCATTTCCTGCACCATATAGTCAGAAGGATAGATAATACTGTATCCACCACCATTACTAGCTTGAATTCGCGCCAACATCGCCTCATTCGAGTCAAAAACATCAGCGATCGCCCGAATCCCAGTTTGTTCGCGAAAACGCTCTAGCAGTTCATCGTCAGTGTACCCAGCCCAAGTGTAGATGTATAAAACATCCTTATTTTCTTCCGGGGGAGTGTCACTAACTTGGGCTAGCGTCCAACCACAGCTAGAGAGTGCTAGCCCAGAAACGGCAGTAGCAGATCCTTGTAAGAAACGTCGGCGAGTCGAGCGTTTCGAGAATCTCGAACGGAATTTACGAGGCACAACTAATTTACTCCCAGTTTAACTGTCAACTGATGCGCTGAGAAGCCAATTGATTTTAACAATAACGTACTGATTGTTCTAATGGCAGAGGTTCGCCAGTTTCAGCATCAGTATTTTGACAAGCAAACATTAGCTTCGGAGGCAACTTATCAAAAGTTAAATCCCCTCCAGAGCTTTTCAGAACATAACCTCGAAGTTCCTTAACTGGTAGTTGAGTAAAGCGATCGACTTCAGCAGTAAAAGAGCGTAAAATCAACGAAGCCGTCGGAGAACAGCCTTCAACCAGTTGATTGCCAAAAAGGTTTTTCGTATAGCGATCGCAGCCGTAAGTCACAACTTTACCCTTTCTAGTTAAATCAACCACAAAACACTCGCCCTTACTATTGAGGAAAGTAGCGATCGCCTGTTGATAGCAATGAGACTCCAACTCTTCTAAAAACAAATTCAATCCAGGTTTCGACATTTCTCAATCCACCAAAGCCAAACAATCTTCTGCCAACCAGTGAGCATAAATCGAGCTATTAACTTCAGGTAACTTAGCGATCGTATTCGGTTGCATAACTTGCAACGAATCACCACTCGCCGTCAATTCCACCACATAGTGAATATGAGTACCCAAATACATAATATGCTTGAGTCGGGCTTCAAAACAGTTCGGAACTGAGGTCGGTGGTTCCAGAGAAAGTTTAATTTTCTCCGGTCGTACGCTGACCACTACTTTATGAGAATTTTGAGGTAGCGATCGCTGTTGCTCATCAGTTTTCACCCTAATTTCTAAACCCTTACCCGTAAAAACCTTAACCACAGAAGCCTCATCAGCAGTTACCCGCCCCTCAAACAAATTCGTATCCCCAATAAAATCTGCCACAAAAGCAGTCCGAGGACGTTCATAAATCTCTGCCGGACTCCCAATTTGTTCAATTTTACCTCCACGCATCACCGCAATGCGATCGGATAAAGACAGCGCCTCTTCTTGGTCATGAGTTACCATCACAAAAGTTAACCCCAACTCATTATGTAACTTAGAAAGCACCACCTGCATTTCCTTCCGCAGCTTTAAATCCAACGCCCCCAAAGGTTCATCAAGCAACACCACCGCAGGTCGATTTACCAAAGCTCTCGCCAAAGCAACCCTTTGTTGCTGTCCTCCAGACAACTGATTCGGAAATCGCTTCGCATAATCAAGCATTTGCACACTCTTGAGAGCTTCTTTAACTCGTGCTTCCACCTCCGATTTAGATAACTTTTTAATCCGCAGCCCGAAAGCAATATTTTCTGCCACACTCAAATGATTAAACAGAGCATAGCTCTGAAAAACCGTATTCACCGGACGGCGATAAGCAGGAACCTGATTCATTGACTTATGTTGAATCAACACTTCACCTGCCGAGGGAGTTTCAAATCCAGCAATCAACCTTAAAGTAGTAGTTTTGCCGCAGCCTGAAGGTCCAAGAATACTGAAAAATTCTCCTGGATGAATCGCAATATCAACCCCACGGACAGCAGTTTCACCATGAAAAACCTTAAACACTTTACGCAGTTCCACGTCAAACTGTAAGGGGTCAATCTCAGTCGAGCCTTGTTTTGGGAGGAAAATTTGAGCCATAGCTGGTATAACTAGAGAGTTAAGATGTCTTAAGTAAATCTGAAGTTGGGACTAGGTAACCACAAACGCAGCAACTTCTTTTTTTCTGCCTTAATTTTTACCCGGTTTTTACCCCAGCTTCGTTGCTGAAAATATTATTGGTGTAAGTAGGCTTGGGTTTATTTTATCTGCCCACTCACCTAATCTTCACCTCGGAAACTATTAACATCTAATTTAAACAATTTCATCCTTTACCCTTCTCGTTAACTCGATGACTATCATTCAATCTGGTTCCAAACTTGGCAGACGACCCACTCCTCGTACCGTAGGAAACCAATACCAATCAGTAATCATGATGTTCCTGATTAGCTTACTACTCTTAGGCGGAGTTGGGAGTCGTTTGTATTACCTCCAGCTAGTACAAGGAGAGCAAAATCGCGAATTAGCAGAAAACAACCGTATTCGCCTTATTCCCAAACAACCAGTACGAGGGACTATTTTCGACCGCAAAGGCAAAATTCTCGCTAGCAGCCGCCTATCTCACTCGGTCTTTGTTTGGCCCATTGCTCCAAAAAAACCAAACTGGCTTGAAACTAGGGCGCGTCTGGCACAGATTCTTCAAATGCCAGAAGAGGAAATTCAAAGTCGGGTCGAAGAAGCAGGTGAAGATTTACTCGAACGAATGCGGGTTGCTCGTGGTTTAACTCCTGCTCAAATTACTGCTTTAAAAGAGTTTAGCTACGAATTAGAAGGGGTAGAAGTAGATATTGAACACGTCAGACACTACCCAAACAAACAACAAGCCGCTCACATTTTAGGCTATACCGGAGAGTTAACCGCAGAAGAATTGGCTCGTCGCCGACAGGAAGGCTACCGTCTCGGCGATATTGCTGGCAAAATGGGGGTCGAGTCTTCTTTTGAAAAGAATTTGCGGGGAGAATGGGGCGGTAAGCAAGTTGAAGTTAATGGTGCCGGGAAGGTACTGCGGGTAGTCGGTGAAAAGCAGGCTTTAGCAGGTAAGGATGTTAACTTAACTATTGACCTAGATTTACAAAAAGCGGCGGAAGCTGCTTTGGGTAGACGTAAGGGGGCTGTGGTCGCACTTGACCCTAATGATGGTTCGGTTTTAGCTTTAGTTAGCTATCCTTCTTTCGATCCAAATATTTTCTCTTCTCGAATTACACCTGAAACTTGGAAGCAGTTACAAGGAGAAGGTAATCCTTTTGTGAATCGAGCCTTGCGCGGTTTTCCACCAGCTTCTACGTTTAAGGTGGTGACAGCTACGGCTGGGATGGAGTCGGGTAAGTATTCGCCGAATACGGTTTTGAGTACGTTTGCTTATCTTAATGTTGGTGGGACTAGGTTCGGTGAGTGGAATCGAGCCGGATTTGGTCCGATGGGTTTTGTCCGGGCTTTGGCTTGGAGTAGTAATACGTTTTTTGGTCAAATTGGTCGGGGTGTGGGTGGACCGACTTTGATTGAATGGTCACGTCGTTACGGTTTTGGGGAAAAAACGGGTATTGAGTTACCTGAAGAAATTCCTGGTTTGATTGCTGATGATGCTTGGAAGCAAAAACGGTTTAATTGGGAATGGACGGTAGGTGATACGGTGAATATGTCTATCGGTCAAGGTTTTACTCAAGCAACTCCTTTGCAGGTGGCGGTGATGTTTGCTGTACCTGCGAATGGTGGCTACCGAGTTAAGCCTCATTTGTTGAAAAATGATGCTCCGCCGGATCAGTGGCGAGAATCTTTGAATTTGAAGTCTGGTACAGTTGATACTTTGCGACAAGGTTTGCGACAAGTTGTTGCTAGTGGTACGGGGGCTGCTTTGCGGGTGCCGCATTTGCCTCCTGTTTCTGGTAAAAGTGGTACGGCTGAGGCTCCTCCTGGTCGTCCCCATGCTTGGTTTGGTGCTTATGCTCCTGCGGATAAGCCGGAAATTGTGGTGGTGGCTTTTGCGGAACATTCTGGTGGTGGCGGTGGTTCGGTGGCTGCACCGATCGTTCGTCAGGTGATGGAGAGTTATTTTAAGAAGAGTTCTCAATAATTTGCGGGTAATTTGGGGAATTGGTGGGGTGGATTAGGAGAATAAAAAGTAATAGTAAATATTTTTTATTCTTACTAATATCTCACTGGAAATAGAGAGTTTAAACTGAAGAAATATTCAGCTATTGCCGTTCTTTTTTTGAGCTAAAATAGCTGTTTTTTCTTCTAGAAATGATTGCAAATTGTTACCCAAAAATTGCTTAATTTAACTAAACTTAAAGGCGTTATTCTGGTAATCTGAAGCTTGGAAATTTCTTTCTGGTGACTGTATTTCTCTCGCTTCGGTATCGCGTTGGTAAGCGTCTATTTACTAATCGTTGATTTAAGTCGGACAGAAATAAACGGAACCGTACCAATAAACAAAAAAATGTTTGCAAGCTTTGACTCAAGACAATTTGAGCCATATTTCCAAAAATATGTACAGCGATGAAAACTTTATCAATAGTATCGACAGTATCGACCAGGGTAGTCTTGCTAACCCTCTTCTGTCACTCTCCGAAAAGCCGTACATTTTCTGAATCCCAGAACGTAGACACAGCAAGCGACCGCGCCCTTTTTTTCGAGTAGTAATTCCTGAGAGAGCAAAATCAACCAAAATGCGATCGCTCCCTCATAGATCGTTGAGTATATCTGGACTTGGGAAATTACTCATAATAGGAAAAACCGGAGAGTGACAAAAGAGGGTTATTTAGGAATGAGAAAAAGCTACTGCTAACATTTCTTCTGGGGTAAGGTGAGAATGAATAACTTTACCGTCGCGAAACCAAACAATTCGCTTGGTAAGACGAGCAACTTCTGGTTCGTGAGTTACCATAACGACAGTTATTCCTGTAGTATTTAATTCGGTAAAAATATCCAAAACTTCTTGAGTTGTGCGAGAATCTAGCGCTCCGGTGGGTTCATCTGCTAAAAGTAAAACAGGTTGATTGACGATCGCCCGTGCGATCGCTACTCTTTGTTGTTGTCCCCCAGAAAGTTGATTCGGTTTATTCTGGAGACGATTTGACAAACCTACTTTAGTTAATGCAGCAACCGCGCGATCGCGTCTTTCTCCACTCCCTACACCAGCATAAACCATCGGTAGCATCACATTCTCCAACGCTGTCATTTGCGGTAGCAGATGAAATTGTTGAAACACAAAGCCAATTTTGCGGTTACGAATTGTTGCTAACTCGCTATCTGGTAGCTGGGAAACATCCACACCATCCAAATAATAGCTTCCGGAAGTAGGACGATCTAAACAACCGATAACATTCATTGCGGTAGATTTACCACTACCAGAAGGTCCCATAATTGAACAATATTCGCCTTTCTTGACAATTAAATCGACTCCAGCTAAAGCGCGAACTTCCGCATTACCAGTACCGTATACTTTATAAATATCTTCGATCCGAATAATAATTGGCTGATACTCGTTAGGGTATGCTAGGTTATCTGCTGTTAGTTCTTTGCTCATCGGATGCTTGGTAATTATTTTCTTTCTCTATCTTGACAAAAATTACTATTAATGATTTATTTTTCTAGACTTTAATTTACATTAAAAAATAATTATGTCTCATGCAACTGCAACCTTATTATTATCTTGCCGCGATCGCCAGGGACTCGTGGCAAAAATCGCTAACTTTATTTACTCGAACGGTGGTAACATCATTCACGCCGATCAACATACTGATTTAGAAATAGGTATGTTTTGCACTCGCATTGAATGGCAATTAGCAGGATTTAATCTCCCCCGCGACGTAATTAAACCTGCATTTAGCGCGATCGCCAAACCCCTTAATGCTGAGTGGCAAATTCACTTTTCAGATACCATCCCTCGCGCAGCAATTTGGGTAACCAAACAAGATCATTGTCTCTTCGATCTTCTCTGGCGAAAACAAGCCAAAGAAATCGTCGCCGAGATTCCTTTAATTATTAGTAACCATGCTAAACTCAATCCAGTCGCTCAACAATTTAACATCGATTTTCAGCATATTCCTATCACTAAACAAACTAAAGCTGAAGCCGAAATGAAACAATTAACACTACTCAAAGAGTATAACATCGATTTAGTAGTGCTTGCTAAATATATGCAAATACTTAGTCCTAATTTTATCGCTGAATTCCCGAAAATTATCAATATTCATCACTCATTTTTACCCGCCTTTGCAGGTGCAAATCCTTACCAACGCGCTTATGAAAGAGGCGTAAAAATTATCGGTGCAACCGCCCATTATGTTACTAGCGATTTAGACGAAGGTCCCATTATCGAACAAGATGTCATTCCCGTCACCCATCGCGATAATGTCAAAGATTTGATTCGCAAAGGTAGAGACTTAGAAAGATTAGTTCTCGCTCGTGCAGTACGTTTGCACTTACAAAATCGCGTCTTAGTTTATGGTAATCGTACCGTAGTTTTTGCGTAAGCTTTTTCATGAATATTTATGTTTCACTTGATTTAGTTTTGAAAAAATAATGATCTTGAAAAACCTGTTTGTTTGTAGGTAAATAGGTAATAATTATAATCAGATACGAAATCTGTTTGCAGATCGTTGGATCTAGAGTTAGATTAGTAGCTAGATAACTTACTGAGATAAATTATGCCAGAGCAAGTACACATTTTCGATAATGGTGTAAAAGTCTATGACCACCATTTAATCTCTGAACAGAGACAGCGTTATCAAAAGCAAAATGTTCACGAAGCAGATGAAGAAAATATATTTATAGAGATTATTAAATCAATTCCGAGCGACGGTTGTTTCTTGAGTATAGGTAGTGCGATTGGATACTATCCGATTTTAGCAAAAAAGTTATCACCATTACTCACTATCCACGCGGTTGAACCCTTGTCAGTCCACAGAAAATATTTTGTAGAGAATATAAAACTAAATAATCTCTGCTTAGATGAATTTGTTATTTATCAAGAAGGTATTTCTAGTTCCGAGGGATATGAAGTTTTTTTGGATGCAGGTTATGGAAGTAAGA
>JAWQFW010000126.1:0-14936 GCA_035968095.1 Oscillatoria sp. PMC 1068.18 | reverse complement strand
TGACAGAAGAGGGATAACTGTTAACTGATAACTGATAACTGATAACTGTTCACTGAATTAGCTATTGACTTGATTTTCTTGCTGTTTAGCGACTTGGATATATTTGTCGATTACAGACGCGATCGCTTCAGCCCGTCGTAATTGATCTCGATAGACGCAATCCCATTCAGTGATGACGAGATTTTGGCGGATACAAACCCCTAAAAGCCCTGTTGCGTGGTTAGATCCGTTTTCGACATCTAATTTTTGGTTCGTGTTGAGATAAAATGAAGCAGTTCTCGCCCAAGCGATCGCTTCTACTCCCCTTAAACCTCCTCCACGGGCGATCGCTAAAGCTTCAGGAAATCTGCGAGAATGGATTGGACTGGCTTGGTTGTATAAATCGGCGACGTTGAGAACAGCTTCTAAATCCACATCTGGGTTAATTCCTGCTTGATGCAAATCTGTGAGATGTGTCGCTAATTGGGAACGCGATCGCTGTAAACAAATTGCTTCTGCTTGAGTAAGATTACCTTGACTACGTCCTTGATCGCTACAAGGTCCGTAGTTTGTGACGACTTCACCCCAGGATAAATTGCCTGGATCGGTATGTCCAAAGTAATGTTTAGTTTGTTCGACGTAAAGTGTCCGATCTTCGATAAATAAGCGATAATTCCCCTCAGCAGCCCCAATCGCTAGCATTCCTAAAGAAATCGGTGTCGCAAACAAAGGAGAATGTGTTTCCAAACTGCGATCGAGATTAAACTCACTCGTCGCTTTCGCTGTTTGTGTGGCTGAATTCGTTGCTGGTGTTTGTGATAATTGGGGTGGTGTTTCTAGCAACTTCACAGGTAAAACTTTTGTTTGGGAAGAATTAAGCTTTTTTGCAGAATCGTTACTAGATTTTTCTGGTAAAAGCGGAGAAAATTTAATAGCGATCGCTACTGTCCCCGCGACACCAACTAATGCTACTCGCGATAACCAAGCCCATTCTGACATAACAAGTAATTCTCATCAATAGGTCACACAAGCAACTATTTTAGCTTGTCTTTTTCCGTCTTCGTCAGTGGGAAAAACCCTAATTCTCAATTTGCGATCCTCAATTTCTCTTTAGTGGCGATAATAAAAGCTAGACGAGTATAGAACTAACAATGATTGACCTCTACACTTTTACCACACCGAACGGACGCAAAGCTTCGATTATGCTGGAGGAAGTCGGTTTACCCTATCAAGTTCATCAGATCGACATTACCAAAGGTGAGCAATTTACGCCAGAATTTATCGAAATTAATCCTAACAGTAAAATTCCCGCTATCCGCGACAACGATACGAATCTTACCATTTTTGAGTCGGGAGCAATTTTAATTTATTTAGCCGAAAAAACTCAGCAATTTTTACCTACGGAAACTAAGCAACGTTATCAAGTTCTCGAATGGGTGATGTTTCAAATGGCTAGCGTGGGACCGATGTTTGGACAATACAACCATTTTAATCGTTTTGCACCAGAAAAAATCCCTTACGCGATCGCCCGTTACCAAAAGGAAACTTTACGTTTGTACGAAGTCCTAGATACCCAGTTAGCAAATCGCGAATATATCTGTGACAATTATACTATTGCTGACATCATTACCTATCCTTGGATTGCTAGCTACGATTTTATGGAATTAACCCTCGATAATCATCTTCATTTAAAGCGTTGGTATGAAACAGTTAGCCAACGTCCTGCGGTACAAAAAGGAATGAATGTTCCGAGTTGAATTTAAGCTGAGGTTATCGATTATTTTTGCCTGAATCTTCCTCTCAGTAAAATTCTGAAAAATTATCCTATCTAGGGCGCTATTCTTACTCAAAACAATCCTTTATTTTCTGATTATTTTGACTATCCCGAAACTTGCAAAGTCTCTCGCTGGCTACTTTTTATTAACAAATATCGAAACAAGAAATGGAAAAATATGGAAGAACTATTGACACTCAAAGATTTACTTCTTAAAGGCGATATTTCCGGTGCATTAACTGTTGTCGAAGAACTTGAAGAAATGAGCCGAGATGACAAAATTAATAACATTACTAGCTATGCAGTAATTTTGCTAATTCATTTAATTAAACAAGAAGCCGAAAATCGCACCACTAAATCTTGGGAAATTTCAATCAGAAATTCTGTCCTCGCTATCCAAAGAAAAAACAAACGTCGTCAATTTGGAGGCTATTATTTAAATTACGACGAATTACAACTTGCATTTACAGAAGCTTATGAAGAAGCAATTAACAAAGCTTCTTTAGAAGTAGCAAAAGGAAAATACGAACCAACAGAATTATCAGCAATAGTTGACCGTAAAAAAATTATCGATCGCGCGAGAAAATTAATTTCTGGTTAGTTATTTATTAGTTTAATCTTATCAGGAGAAAAAATGCAGAAAAATCAATCACAAAACTTAATTGCTGCTTGCCAAAATTTTCTGGATACGCCTTTAGAAGCTAAAATAGAAGCATCGCTGGATACTGACCCAGAAGCAGAAGTTCTCCAACTTTTTCACTACGTTGCGGCTACAGTCCCAGCTTACCAGAATTTTCTCGAAACACATCACCTCGATCCGGCGGCAATCCAAACTTTCGCTGATTTCCAAAAGTTACCCTTTACCACGAAAAAGAATTATTTGCAAGTCAATTCTTTGCCAGATTTGTGTCGTCATGGTAAGATAGAAAGTTGTGATTTTGTGGCAGTTTCGTCAGGATCTACCGGAAAACCGAGTTTTTGGTTGCGTTTTCTCAGCGATGAATATGCGATCGCCACTAGATTCGAGCAAATCTTTCATGATAGTTTCCAAGCAGACCAACGTCGCACCCTCGCTGTGGTTTGCTTTACACTGGGTACTTGGGTGGGTGGAATGTATACCGCAAACTGCTGTCGTCACCTCGCAGCAAAAGGTTATCCTCTCACCGTCGTTACTCCCGGAAACAACAAAACCGAAATTTTCCGCGTTGTTGAAGAGTTAGCGCCTTTCTTCGACCAAGTGGTATTGTTAGGCTATCCTCCCTTTCTCAAAGATGTTATCGACACTGGCAAAGCCCAAGGACTCGACTGGCGACCTTATCGAGTAAAATTGGTCATGGCGGGAGAAGTATTTAGCGAGGAATGGCGTACTATTGTCGGTGAAGTCCTCGGTGAGACAAATTTCTGTTATGATTCGGCTTCTCTCTACGGTACAGCAGATGCAGGAGTTTTGGGTAACGAAACTCCTTTGAGTATTTGTATTCGCAGGTTTTTGAGTCAACATCCTGACGCAGCGAGGGAGTTGTTTGGGGAGTCTCGTTTACCGACTTTAGTTCAGTATGACCCACTTTCGCGCTTTTTTGAGACACACGAGGGGACTTTGTTATTTTCTGGTGATAATGGAATTCCTTTGCTGCGCTATCATATTTCTGACCAAGGGGGAATTATTAGTTATTCCGAGATGATCGATTTTCTTCACGGTCAAAATTTCGATCCTGTGGGAGAATTAGACTCTAGAGGTGTTCGTCAGTTACCCTTTGTTTACATTTTCGGTCGTTCTCATTTTACTGTTTCCTATTTTGGGGCAAATATCTATCCGGAGAATGTTGCGGTAGGATTAGAACAAATTGAAGTTAGAGATTGGCTGACTGGTAAGTTTGTGATGGAAGTGAAACAAGATTCCCAGCAAAATCCTTTTTTGTCGATTGTAGTGGAATTAGCGCCCGATATTGAAGCAGATGAAAGCAAGAAAAAGGCGATCGCTACTTCGATTCTCTCACAACTACTGCGTCTGAATAGCGAATTTGCGAATTACGTTCCTCCAGCATACCAGCAACCTCAGATAATTCTTAAGTCAATGGGCGATCCGGAATACTTTCCCCTCGGTGTTAAGCATCGCTATACTAGGAAGGGATTTAGTCAAGCGTAGCGGATTTTATCGCGATTTTTGGATTAATTACTCTATATTTTCGAGGGGGTTTGAGAATCGCTGAAAACCCTATTCTTGCGTAAACCCCCTTGAAAGCCTTGTCTGGTATAGTTTTGAGGCTTGTTGATGACCTACTTAATGAAACTTATTCTCAATTATTCGACTTCTTACTTGACCCCCGGAATTTTATGGGGTTATAATCCTCTCATACAGGGGGTTCTAGATCGACCCTCTTCTGACTTCTTCGGAAGTTGAATTCTAAAGCGTAACCCTCAGCCTTCTGCTGACTTCTTCGGAAGAGGTAAATTAGCCCCGACGACTAAAGTCGCGGCTATACGAACCAAGCCCGCCTTCGCGGGCTAAATTGTTGTTTATTTAACACCAGAAACCGCTAGGATAAAGAAAGATTAACCACATAAAGCAAGCATGATTTGGCAAGAAATTTCTGGTGGTTGGGTGTTACTGCCCCGAAATCCTATTGGTATTGTCCATTTTCTCGGCGGGGCGTTTGTCGCTACAGCCCCGCAGATTACTTATCGCTGGTTATTAGAGGAATTGGGGAAAGCTGGATTTGCAGTAGTTGCGACACCGTTTCTCAATACTTTAGATCATACCGCGATCGCGCGAGATGTCCTCAATCGTTTCGAGACAATCCACCATCGCTTATTAGTCACGAATGCTTTGGAAAAACAATATCTCCCCATCTACGGCATTGGACATAGCATGGGGTGTAAACTACATTTATTGATTGGAAGTCTGTTTTCCGTCAAACGGGCTGGGAATATTTTAATTTCTTACAATAATTATCCCGTGCGTCAAGCAATTCCTTTCGCAGCCCAATTTAATCTGACTCCGGTTTTCAATGTCGAGTTTACACCTTCCCCGGAGGAAACCAACGAATTAATCGCTGAAGCTTACCAAATTCGTCGTAATTTATTGATTAAGTTTACCAACGATACCATCGACCAAACGATTATCCTCAATCCCGTCTTGGAAGGTAAATTTCCCCGGATGGTAGCGATGCAAACTCTACCTGGAACTCATACTACACCTTTAGCGCAAGATGTCAACTGGCAAGCGGGAAATGATTTTACTCCCCTGGATGCGATCGCGCAATTCGTCAAACAAAGCTTTTCTCGCGATCTTTATCGTCTCAAACAAGAAGTTTTGCGTTGGTTAAACCCCGTCGTTTTAAGTTAAATGAAATTTCGTTTTTACTATTGCCAAAACCCGCGTTTCTTGGTATTCTAATTATAGAAGTTTTCTTTATAATGGAAATCTGAGCAGCTAAAAATCAACATCACCATTCCATTATAAAAATAATATCATGCAAATCAATTAAAATCAACCCCAAAAATTAACTTTAATCAAAGCAATTTCCCCCCTAAAATCAACCCAAATCCGCTCATCTTGAAAAACAAAACTATTCATCCTCTCCCAAAGCTTTATTCAAGTTCCAAGCAGCGCTAATTAAAGCTAAATGAGTCAAAGCTTGAGGAAAATTTCCCAAAGCCGAACCACCAGCATTCATTTCTTCCGAAAACAAACCCAAATGATTCGCATAACCAAGCATTTTCTCGAACATCAATCTTGCTGATTCCAGCTTGCTTTTATCTTCCTTTCCAGCGCGAGTCAAAGCTTCAACCAACCAGAAAGTACAAACATTAAAAGTACCTTCTTCACCACTTAAACCATCGCTACTTTTCTCTAAGTTATAGCGATAAACCAGACTATCGTAAACCAAACCACCTTTCTCTGGTTGTCGATTAATTGCCTTTAAAGTAGCCAACATTCGCGGATCTGTCGGCGAAACAAAAAAGACTAAAGGCATCAATAAATTGCTAGCATCTAAAGTATCGCAATCATAACGTTGGACAAAAGCCTGCTTTTCTTCATTCCAACCTTGAGTCATAATTTCTTCGTAAAGGCGATCGCGTTCCTTTAACCAACGTTCGCGAGGGGCAGGAAAAGAACGTTTTTCAGCTAAACGTAAAGCGCGATCGAAAGCTACCCAACACATTAATTTCGAGTAAACATGGTGTTTTTGTCCGTTTCGCATTTCCCAAATTCCCTCATCTTTTCTTTCCCAGTTATCAGATAACCAATCAAGTAATTCTCTTAATTGCGTCCAAAGTTCATAGGAAATTAAAGTTCCGTATTTGTTATACAGATATACCGAATCCATCAACTCACCGACAATATCGAGTTGAAATTGATTATATGCGCCATTGCCGAGGTGGACTGGTTGAGAATTTTTGTATCCGGCTAAATGATCTAAAGTTTCCTCAGTTAAATCTTTGCGACCATCAATCCCGTACATTATTTGTAGGGAACCATCAGGACAGCGAGATCGACAACGTTCCGAGATCCATTCCATAAATCTCGCTGCTTCTTCACTAAAGCCAATTCGTAACAAAGCATAAAGCGTAAAAGCTGCGTCTCGAATCCAAGTATAACGGTAGTCCCAGTTGCGTTCACCGCCGATACTTTCTGGTAAACTACAGGTAGGCGCAGCAACGATCGCCCCTGTGGGTTCAAAAGTTAATAATTTTAGTACCAAAGCCGATCTTTCAACTTCCGAACGCCAACGACCTTTATAAACGCATTGAGAAAGCCAACGTCGCCAATATTTTACCGTATCCTCGAACAAACCAAAAGTTGCTTCGCGATCGAGGGGTACACCGCAGTCACAGTCTGTGGTTAACTTTCTCAGTACAAAAATCGCACTTTCCCCAGCCTGGAGGGTAAACTTACCAGATACGCCATTTCCTTGTTGCTGAAGCGGAATATCGGTTGCGAGTCCGAGGCTGAGATTGTCGCTGTGGAAACAAGCCCCATTTTCAGTTAAAGTAACTTCGTGGCGATCGCGCGCATAATTAAAAGCAGGATAACATTCTACTCGCAAATCCAGACAGCAACGCACAACTGTAACTTTCCGCACTAACCAGTGATAACCTGTTTCCCCAGCTTGCAAATTTACAGGCATAAAATCCACAACTTCAGCAACACCTTCCGGAGTTAAAAAGCGCGTAATTAAAACATTAGTTTGGGGCCAATATAATTGTTTACAAGTAACACGATCTCCTAAAGGCGCAATTTGAAAATAGCCGCCTTTTTCTGAGTCGAGTAACGCCGCAAAAACGCTAGGTGAATCGTGATGGGGAAAGCAAAACCAATCGATTGAACCATCTAAACCTACTAAAGCAGTAGTATACATATTGCCGATGATTCCGTAGCTTTCGATTGGTTTATATCCCATTCCCTTACTCCTACTAGCTTTTTTCTAATTTTAGTCGCTGGAGATATGTTTACTTCTCAGATTCCAGTATAAACTAAAATAATTACTAAAATCTAAAAATAGCTGCCGCTCATCCTTTCCTGGGTAATTGATAACGAGAAGTTTGGCGCGATCGCTGAGTAATTTAATTTGAAATTCAGCTTGAGAAGCAATTAACACTATGATTTTACTTGCTCATTTTTTCATGAAATTAATTTTTGGCTTTATCCCTTAATTTGAGAAACATAATTTCTTTAAACAGCTTACTTTCAATTTTAAATTCACTTGTAGAGACGTAACCTTTCTACGTCTCTACAGATAAAAAATCGCGGAAATATTGGAGCAAAAAAGAGCTTAAATTGCTACTAAATCTCCGTTAAAACTATCATCAAATGCAGCTAAAGATGTAGGATCGAATCCGGCAATATCAGCAGAGAAACTATCTGAAGAGAAACTCAATTGTTGCGGTTCGACAATCTCGGTAGCCAATGAGTTTGCTTCAAAATCAGAAAGTTGTGCATTTGTCAAGGGTTCAGCAGCTAAACTTGTAGCCGCAGCGATACCGAGAACAGTATCTTCACTAACCGCATTCAAATTCTGAATCCTTTCATCCTCTGCGGGTGGAACATCTTCCACATCGAAAACAGGCGTATTGGGGTCGTCATCCGAGGGGAAATTAACCGCCAAATATTCCGCCAACGCATCTTGTTCAGTACCGCTAGCCGCAAAAGTAGCAACATTAGTTGATCCGGCAGGAATTGGCTGTTCTACAAGGTCAACCCGGTTTTCACCAAAAACCTCAAAAGGATAACCATCGCCACCGCCAGCAAGAAAATTAAGGGTAACGAGGCGAATTTCTTGGCTAGGGTCAACCACGATCGCGCCATTTTCTACCAAAACTGTTTCCACTTCACCTGCTTCATCGATTAGGGCAACGTTTTGGATGCGAGTTCCGTCAGTAACGATATTACCACTCTCGTCAATTTCAATTACTTGTCCGTCCGGATCGAAGCTGAAACTCAAACCTCCAACTTGGGGAAATTGACCGGGAGTTGCGCCAGTTTCGGTAGCTGAGACACCATATTCGAGAATTTGTTCCAATTCCTCAACTGTAACCGTTAACAGCGAGAGTTCATTGTTGAAACGCAGCGAGTTTTCAATATCCAGTTGAGAAATATCTCCCTCTTCCTTACCAACTAAAGGATTAGCTGCGGGGGAAGTTTTCTCCAAATCGTCAGAAGTACCACCAGGAGGAACGATCGCCTGACCAATATTATCGCGAATTCCTCCACCATTTTTGATCGAAATCACCACAGTTGGATCGTACTCTTGGGCGATAAACAAATTCGCATCCGCAGTCAAATTACCCAAATTAGTTTCTTGAGTACGAACATCACCCCGCGTACCATTGAGGAAGACTTCCGTACGCCCAAAAATGTTACCATCTTTTTCGAGGACAACATCAGCGATCGCCTCAGTCACTTCCACCACTAAAGGATTTGCTACCTCACTTGCATCAACATCTGTACCATAAACTCGGTCAACTCCCGCGTCATCAGTAGCATAAGCCCCACTTGCGTCGAGAATTTCCGTAATTACCCCATTTGCGTCAAAAGTAACCGCCAAACGCCCCACATACTGGTAATTTCCGTCAGTATTGATGACATAAACGGTTTCCCCTGCCGATTCTACAGCGATCGGATAAAGTCCCTCAATTTCATCACCAGCCCGCAACGGATCGTCCTCATTCGCAAGTAAAGTATTAGAACCACCTCCAATCACAATATCCACATCATCCAAAAGGGCGGCAACTTCTTGTTCAATACTAATTTGTTGGAAGTGGGAAAGCAAAACAATTTTATCGATACCTTCAGCAGTCAAAGCATCAACTTCCGCTTGAATAATTGCCGCTAAAGCAGCAAAATCATCAGCATCATTTGGTAAAGCATCCACATCTCCCGGAGAAGAAATTGACTCTAAAGTTGGTGTTGTCGCCCCGACCACACCAATCGGTTCACCATTAACATCAATAACCACACTCTTAGTAATCGTATTTCCTTCAGGTTCTTCTCCTGCCGCAACCACCAAATCAGCTAAATTTTCATCAGGGGCAAAATCCAAGTTACTGCTAAGATAAGGAAACTCCGTTCCCGGATAAGTTCCTAACCCTTGAATAGTCGGAAACTCTCCTGGTTCACCCACAGCAGCTAAATCAATTTCCGAGTTAGCTTCGAGGAGTGTTTTTACAACACCTGTATTCGCATCAAACTCATGATTACCAAAAGCAACAGCTTGGAAACCAAGGGCGTTATTAATTAAAATATCGCCAATTCCCGGTTCGCCAAAAACTACATCGCTAGCGGCAAAAAATGGACCCGGAATATAAATATCTCCCGAAGAAAGTCGCAGCGTATTCGCAAAATCATCAGCCAAAGCTTCAATAACCGCCGAAAAGTTCACCGCATCTTGAATTGCTGGTAAACCGCCTTCTTGGTCGGCTGTATGGAGAATTTGCAGCGTAAATTCTTCGTTTTGTTCTTCACTAACAGTAACGATCGCCCGTCCTGTATCTGTATTACCATCTGCATCAGTCAGAGTATAGTAGAAGTCTTCTTTCCCCCGGAAATTCGAGTTAGGAGTGAACGTAATTGTCCCGTCTGGGTTGATTTCTACCGTACCATTACTAACCCCAACAATGTTGGTAATTTCTAAGTCGCTATCATCATTATCATCGTCAGTATCATTCGCGAGAAGATCGAATGTTACCGGAGTACCTGGAGTGGTAGAGAAGTTATCATCTACAGCAGCAAATTCGGTGGGTAAATCATTAGTAACTTCAACAATTACTCTTCCTGTAGCTGTATTACCATCCTCATCAGTCAGGACATAGTTGAAATCTTCTTTACCTTTGAAACCAGGATTAGGTGTAAACGTAATTGTTCCGTCTGCATTAATTTCAACTGTACCGTTATTGTTCCCAGAAATACTGGTAATTTCTAAATCGCTATTGTCACCATCGTCGTCGCTATCATTTGCTAAAACATCGATTGTGACTGGGGTGTTAATTGCTGTTTGGGCTGTATCATTTTCGGCTGCAAATATCAACGGATCTGAACCGAGACGCGGGTCTAAATTTAACGGTTCTGCCAATTCCAGCAAGATGATTTCGTTATTATCGATGTCTAGACCGCGACCGATCGAGAAAGGATAATTGTTGTCGTTGGCGACTAAAATTGTATTCTCGTCGATGACTAAAACGTCTTCAATTGTGACGAAGGGGAAGTCAAAAAAGGTACTGCCATCGTCGTTGAGGTCGTCAGGATCGGCGATTTGCAATAAGTTGACAACTTCTTCTTTAGCGACGAAACCAGCTTCATCAATCTCGGAAATATCGATTTTGAAGATTTTCTTGAACTCAGCAGTGTCTCCTTGTCCGCCGTCTCGTTCAATTACTAAGAATTCGGTGTCATTAATTGGCGTAAAATCACCGATCGCGTAACTGGGATCTTCGGTTCCATAGAAACCAACTAAACCGACATATTCTTTTGAAGCTACGTCAAATTCGTAGATTCGTCGTGAGTTATCCGGATCGCCCGTCACTGGACCTTCGAGGAGGGGATAGAGAGTTTGGCGATCGGGGCTATACGCCATTCCTTCAAAGCCGCGAGAACCAGGTAAATTCGCCACTTCGCTTCCTGTGAGAACTTCGGGATTGTCTGGCGATCGCACAAAATCCCCCGTAATTTCGTCTCGTACTTCGTCACCAGTTGCGGGAAAGTCGGTAAAGAAACCATCAGCCCCTAACTCAATCAGTTGTTCAAATTCTTCCTCTGGTGTTTGAGGTGTTCCGTCAGCGTTTAAAGTCAAGAAGCGTTCTTCATTTCGCAAGGTATAAGGATGTACCTGCAAACCCGCATCATGCGCCCATTCTATCAACGGTAAGACTTCCCCAGTCAACTGAGTCGTAATTTCCGCTACACCGTCACCATTTCCATCCACAGGTTCGTCTAAACTTTCCCGCAGTAAAAAGCTATTTTTCCAAGGACCTAAGCCTTCGGCGTAAGTGGCGATAAAATTAATAATTACTTCTGGATTTGCTAAATCGCCGTAGTCAGTTTCAGCGTTTAAATCAACTAAATCTACCAAATCGCCGTAAATTTCTCGCGCATCTGCTTCAATGAAACCAGGTTGACTAAAGTTGAAGAAAACATCGTAAGGACGCGAGAAACTGTCATCTGGTTGTAAAAAAGATTCGGTAAAGTCGCCTAACAGTTGAACTAGAGGCAAATCGCTTAATCCGGCGGCGGGAAGCAGTTCGTTTTGCAGTTCAAGTAAGTTTTGAATTTCAAACGACTGAATAAAGATGCGATCGGGGTCGGTAAACCCAGTATCTTGCAGCGTTTGAATCAACTTTTCTTCTAAAGACAGCCCTAGTTCATCGAAGTAAGTCGGATGTTTAGTTTCCGGATAAATTCCAACTTCACGTCCAGTTTCTAGTTCGTAAGCTTGAACAAGTTCGATTACTTCCTCAAATGTAGGAATTTCGTACAAACCGTTAAAAGATTGGTCGCGAAAGTCTCGTGGTTGAACTGCCCGCAGTTGCTTAATTTCAGCTAAAGTAAAGTCGTCAACGAAGAATTCATTTTCAATCAAGACTCCATCAACTTCTTTGCTAGTTCGGCGATCGGGGAATTTCTCGGCTACATCAGTAGTTCCACCTAACCAAGGTTCATGACGGGCAATTAAGACTCCATCTTGAGTAGAAACTAAGTCTGGTTCGATGAAATCTGCCCCTTGTTCCATCGCCAAAGCGTAAGCTTCTAAAGTATGTTCAGGAAGGTCGCCACTTGCGCCTCGATGTCCGATTACTAGGGGAGTTTGACCGTTGAGGGTGTCGAGTTCAAAAATATTTGGTGTGGGAATTGGCGCATCGATTAAAATTCCTTCGCTATTAAAATGGAGCAGATATGGTCCAAATTCGTCACCGATCCAAATTGAGTCATCTTTAGCTACAACTATCGACTCAATATCAAAATCTGCGCCCGTCAACCAGCGATCGCTAGTATCTTCGTTGACAATTTCAAAGGGAACTAAATTATTCGGGTCAGATAGTTGAATGAAATCTTCAACTTCGACGCTAGCGTCACCATCTTCAGTTCCAGCAAAATCTGGGTCTACTTGATAAATTCTTAACAAATAATCGTCACTATTCAGACGACTTCCGAAACCATTATCTGAGAGAAACCAGTAAGAACCATCATCGTTAGGGGCGAATTGAACCCCGCTAAATCCTTGTACTGGTTGATTATCAAAAGGTACAGACCTGTTATCAGTAGAAATTCCCTCTCCAGACGGAGGTCCGTCAGCAAATGTATCGGCAGGTAAGGAAGCAAAACCAACTAAAGTAACGGCAGGAACTTCTTCTTCGCTAACTGTAACGATCGCCCTTGCTGTGGCTTCATTTCCTTCGTCATCAGTCAAGGTATAGTTGAAATCTTCTTTCCCTCGGAAACTAGGATTAGGTGTGAACGTAATTGTTCCGTCTTCGTTTATTTGGACAGTACCGTTGTTCACACCAAAAATATTAGCTACTCTCAAATCGCTAGGGTCATCATCATCGTCAATGTCATTTGCTAGAACATCAATTGTTACGGGTGTATTAATGAAAGTCTGGACATCATCGTCGTTAACTGCGGTAAAGGTAGGAGTTTCTTCAACTAAATTTAAGCTAACTATTAAGGGATCGTGATCGCTAGCTTGGTCTGGAAATTCGCTATTGACATGAACCGCATCAAACTCAGCTTTTGCAGCGAGATTGTTACTGACTAAAATGTGGTCGAGTGACTGAGAGTTACCTTGGAAAATATAGCTATAACGTTCGTCTTCGGGTAGCGTTTCTGTTAAATTAGTGAGGATGTCAGCTTCAAGAATTTCTACAGCAGTTTCAAACTCAAATTCGTTCAAGTCACCTAAAACAATGACGTTAGCCTCGGCATTTGCTGCTAAAATATCGTCAACATAACTATTAACAGCTTCAGCTTGGACGATGCGTTCATCTTCGCTACCGTTTATTAGCGGTTCGGTACTAAATAAAGGGGTACTACCACTTTTTGAAGAGAAGTGATTGTTGATAATTGTTACTTCTTCTCCTGCAAATTCAAAGGTAGCCGCTAAGGATTTGCGGCTGTCCTCGAAAGCGTCTCCATCACTGAGATCGTTATCGGGAACGATTTCCACGGAACCGGAAACTAAGTCAACTCGGTCAGGATTATAAAGGTAAGCAACGCGAATATTACCACCAGGTTGTCCGCCGTTTTCGTTATTATTTGTTGGCGCATCGATGAAGCTATAATTAACTCCACCTGCGGCAACAATTGCATCAGTTAGGATTTGTAAGTTAACGTCAGCAGCAGTAGTTCCGTCGTCAGTTGAACCGCTATTGTCTTGGATTTCTTGTAAGGCGATAATATCGGGATTTTGGAGGTTAATGACGATCTGATTGGCGATATCTTCAAACTGTCCGTCAGCGATATCTTCGTCACCGTCAGCGTCGTTGGGGTCAAGGTTGAGGACGTTATAAGTAGCAACTGTTAATTTGGTTTCTGTTGCTACTAAAGCGGTGGTTTCTGGTTCTAAATTTGCGTCGGTAGGTGTGAATTCTGCGGTGGCTAAAACTTCAAAGTTACCGAAAGCATAACTAACTACTCCGGTAACGTCACCGAGAATATCTCCGACGTTGACTTGTGGGGTGAAATCTGGTAATAAATCGTTATCGAACTGAATTTGGACTCGTTCGGGGTTGAAATCTTCTGGGCTAATATTGATTGTACCGCGATCGCTGATTCCAGTCGCATTTTCCCCATTATCCACAACAGTGAATATTTCCCCAAAACGATTAGTCGGGCTGACAGCAACAGCATCATTTACTGTTACTAACATTCCTTCTAAACTTTCATAGAATTCGATCCCGTTTGGGTTAATGATTTCTGTGGGTGGTATCCTTCCCTCACCACCAATCAAAATCGGGTCGGGTAAAGAATTATTACTTGATAAGATAGTCACTGTTGGGTTAGTAATTTCTGTAGTGGAAAGATTACCCGTACTTTGACCACCAGGAAAAAATTCTGTAACTGTTCCTGCTACTTCTACCTCGTCACCAACGCTAACTGTTGGTTCGCTACTTGTAAAGACAAAAATTCCTTCGGAACTAGCAGGATTATTGTCTGGTGTAGGGTCTTGAAAATAAAAACCGTTGTCAACAACAGCCGTAACTATACCAACTACTTCGGTAACTGTTTGTCCAACTAAGGGAGAAGTTAGACCTGAACCTTGAATTTCGTTAATTTGCACCATGTTCCTAATTTTTTTTACTCGTTACTATTTAACTTTGCATATCAACCTAGTTCAGCAATTTAGTTTTATTAATTAGTATTTTTAAACAATGTTTTGGTGAAGCAAGTTAACTTTTCAGTAGGGATTGTTGAATTAACTTCGCTGAAATAAAAGCTTGAAAATGCCTTCAAGAAACTAATGATTTGTCAAAGCGATTAAACTAGCTTAATTCAAGCAAAATTAATTCAATATCGCTTTACCAATTTACTTAACTAACTCAAGCGTTAAATTCATTGTCTAGAATTACTAATTTGAGTTAATGAACTCAGTCAGTCAATCATCAATTGCTTTTAAGATTCCCTTTCTGCAAAATTATTGCCAGTAAAACAATTTATCTTAATCAGATTAAGAATGAATAAATATAAAAT
>JAWQFW010000125.1:0-14946 GCA_035968095.1 Oscillatoria sp. PMC 1068.18 | reverse complement strand
CATTAATGTCTAAGTTTCCCGTGTTGGTGATGGTTAGACTTCCTTGGTTAGTGGTTTGTACTGTAGAGTTAAAAACAATATTCTCAGCAGCGATCGCCACATTCCCTAAAGCTGTTACACTACCAATTGCACCTGTAAAATTCACATTTCCCGTACCTGCATCGATAGTTAAATCTTGTTGTCCATCAATTGTACCGCTAAAGAAGATATTACCAATTCCCACACCTGTAACGAGATTAGCATTGTTATTCAGGATGAGATTTCCACCGACTAGGATATTTTCTCCCTCAGTAATTATATCTGCGCCGAGAGCGATCGCCACACTATCTAAGATAATTGAACTATTATCGCTCCCAATCAGGTTTCCTTGTATGTTAATTTCTCCTGTCCCGGTTTGCAAGATTACTGGGTCGGAGAAATTACTTTCACCAACGATGTTAAGATTGCTACTACTCTGGGTATCTCCAATTGTCACAGAGATAAACCCATCGGCTAAAGCATTTATTTCTGCATTTGTCAAGTCTAAATTTTCGCTATTTCCGCTTCCCCCAATTTCGATATTCTGGGTAGTATCTGCGGTTTGGAGAGTGAGAGTATTTGTACCTGTGACGGAGTTTTCGTCTCCGGTAAAGTTAATTTCCCCAGCAGTTAAAGTTAAGGGAAAATCACCGATATTCAATTGTGCGAAGGAAATTGTTGCGTTGTCAAGTTGAAACTCGTTTGCATTTTCGAGGGTAGTTTCCCCGGTAAAGGTAATATTGTCGTTAGTTGTCGTAATATTTCCTGCTAAGAAAACTGCACCTGTGCCATTTTGATTAAATTCGCCATCGAGGGTAAGATTAGCGTTAATATCTAAGTTTCCCGTGTTGGTAATTGTCAGACTACCTTCGTTGAGAGTTTCTAGAGTGGAATTGACAGTAAGATCTTGTCCAGAAAGCGTTACATTGACTAAAGGTGTAAGACTACCCACAGCATCGGTAAATTCAAGATTACCAGTTCCGGTAGCGATCGCCAAATTTTGACTACCATCTACCCTACCATTAAAGATCAGATCGCCAAAACCTGTTCCTGTGGTGATTACCACATCGTTATTTAAGAAGACATCACCAGCGAAGATCAGATTTTCTCCGCTTGTCGTAAGATTAGCAGCAAGTTGAATTAATCCCGTACCTGTTTCCAGAATAGCTGGTACATTGAAAACAATCGGATTAACAACGATAATCTCACCACTACCACTGTCACTACCAATCGTTACTAAGTTAAATTCCGCCAAAATAGCAACTTCAGCCGCAGTTAAACTGAAAGCGTCCTCACTAAGCGAACCTAATTCTATATTGCGGCTTGGAGTACCAGTTTGCAAGTCTAAATTTCCCGTCCCCGTTAACTCACCAGTCCAATTTAGGTCATCAGCGATTAAACTAAGATCGTTACTACCAGCGAACAAATCTCCATTCAAGTTAATCGTACCGCTAAGTGCATTCAAAGTCACCGAAGTCGCGAGAGTTGTCACACCATTAACAGTAATATCGTTATCTTCTGTAAGAATATCTTGAGGAGTAATATTCTCCGCAGTTAAAGTAATTGCAGCATTATCGATACCCGTAATTGTATCATTCGCGACAATCCTCCCGGCAACTCCTGGGGCTTGAATTGTCACCGGGTCTTGGAAAATGATACTATTGGCGATCGTAATCTCACCATTTCCGTCATTTGCACCAATAATAATCTCGCTAAACCCATTCCCTAGACTTGCTAATTCATTCGCATTCAAATCTAAGCTATTCTCGCTACTGGTATCATTCCCGATGACTATAGCTAAATCTAGTGTACTTGGTTGCAGGGAAATCGATCCTGTCCCGCGAAGAGAATTATTCCCTCCCGCGAAATTTATTTCATCACCAACCAGCGTCAAGTCATTACTTGCTGCATTTAAACTACTATTCAGGTTAATTGTCCCAGTTCCAACGGTAAAAGTCACCGCATTGAGAACATTTACCGGATTATTGAAGATTAAATCGCTATTATCAATCGTAATATCACCTGTAACTGTAACTTCTGTCGCATTGTTGACTTCTAAACCTCCAAGCGGTATTGTTGCACCAAGATTATTTGTAAATTGTACAACTCCGTTATTCGCATCGATAGTCAGAGGTTGATTTCCGTCAATAGTATTGTTGAAAGTAACATCTCCGTTACTGTTGGTAATTTCCACCGGAATTGTCAGAATTACTGCACCATCAACCAAGATATCATTATTAGTAGTGTTGAGATTACCTGGAATAATTGTCTCAGCAGTGAGATTAATTCCACCTCCATTGCTTGCATCTAAAATTCCCAAACTTGTATCGATAATACCGTTACTGCTATCAATACTAATTTCCCCACCATTGGTAAGAATGCTATTGGTGGTAATATCCTGCGTCGCTGTTAAAGTGAAATCGGCAGTTCCCGCAGCAGTTACAATATCATTGAGTGTAATTCCTCCCGTACCAGCAGTAAAAATGGAATTATTGGTGAGAGTTACGGGACTATTAATGAAGATGTCGCCATCGGTAGTAAGATTAGATCCAACCGTCAAGTTACTCGCACTATTCACACTCAACCCAGTTAAAGGTAAAATACCCCCAACTTCGTCACCCAAGTCAATTGTCCCAATACCCGCAGCCAGAGTAAGATTATTATTGCCATCGATTGTACCGCTAATCGTAATATTTCCGATTCCTGTATCCGTACTGAGGGTAGCCGGAGTAGCGAGGATGAGATTACCATTGAGATTAAGATCGTTATTTTCGGTAAAGATATTCCCTAGAGTAATATTTCCATTCGTCGTGAGGGTAATTGCTGCATCATCGTTACCAAAAATCGTACCATTGACAAGTATTTCCCCAGTTTCAGATTGAATAATGGCGCGATCGCGTAAACTAATCTCATCAATATTAATATTCCCACTTCCGTCGCTACTTCCAAAAGTTAACGAGTTGAAACCATTTGCAAATGTATTAATTTCCTCGCTGGTGAGATTGAAATTTTCTCCCTCCCCACCTAAACTAATTTCCGTTGTCACCGTCGCAGGTTGCAAACTTAAGTTACCCGTACCTGTAATTGAATCTTCTCCACCTGTAAAATTAAGATCGTCAGCAATTAGTGTCAGATTAGCATCACCAACTGCAAAGCTACCATTGAAACTTATCGTCCCAGTTCCCACATTAAAAGTAGCATCACTTGTATCGTTCAGCGTAACTACACTATTAAACGTCAGATTAGCATTATCCGTCGTAATCTGATTCGGAACCAAAGTATTTGCAGCATTACTAATAGTTAACTCACCAATGGGGTCATTATCCCCCAAATTACCGTCAAACTGAATTGTACCAGTTCCCGCCGCCAAATTGAGATTACCCGTCCCATCGAGAGTGTCGGTAAAAGTGATATTTCCTGCACCGATATCGGTACTCAAGGTAACATTAGCATTATCCGTCAAATTGACTTGACCGCCGAAAATGAGATTCTGATTTTCCGTCGTCACATCAGCATTCAGGTTAATATTTGCTGCATTAAACGTAAAGCTAGCATTACCACTTCCAACTAAATTACCATCAACCAAAATTGTCCCGGTTTGGGTTTGTAAGACTACCGGAATACCAAAATTTACTTCCCCCGCGACGTTAATATCCCCATTTCCCTCGGCTAAACCAATCGTCAGCGTACTAAAATTATCCTGCAATGCAGCAATTTCGGCTGCGGTGAAATCTAGTGCATCTGTACCGCCCAAACCACCAATTTCAATATTTTGGTTAGCTAATGTTGGTTGTAAGAAAATCTCGCTGCTACCGATAACGGAATTTTCTCCACCGTTGAAATCAATTTCGCTTGCTGCGAGAGTGAGAGAATTACTTCCCGTGGTTAAAGTGTCGTTGAAAGTAAGAATTCCCGTTCCTGCATTCAGGGTAGCATTATTAGTGAGGTTGAATGGCGCATTAAAAGTTACATTTCCGTTATCAGTCGTGAGATTATCAGCTAAATTAACTATTATTGCATTATTTACTGTTAAACTCGCTAATGGTGCATTTTCTCCTACTTCTGCTTGAAATTCTATTATCCCTCCAGCGTTAAGAGTAAGATTATTTGCACCATCAACAGTTTCCCGAAAAATAATCTCCCCTGCGACATTTCCTGTATCCAAAGTTAGGTCATTATTAATAGTTGTCGCACCATTAAAGTTAAACGAACCTCCACCAGTATTAATACTATCATTTAAAATTATCCCGGCAGTAGTCGCATTATTATTAGGAATAAATTCAAGGTTTCCACCCGTGTTATTAACTGAACTAGAATCAATTGCACCTACATTAATAATTCCATCGGTTTTCAGGGTAATTGTCCCACCTGCACCAGTCGTCGAATAACTGCTAACTATACCACTACTAATATCAATTGTGCCACCATTCGTGCTAACTAAATTAATGGTCGCACCATCACCTATTACATTATTGTTTTGTGAATAAGCATCGATATTGGTAGTAATAATATCCCCGAATGCCGTAATATTAATATTTCCTGCATTTCCATCGAAACTACGAACATCAATAACTGTAGTTCCTCTACCAAAAAAACTTACCGAACCCTGACTGCTAGTAACGTTTATATCGCCAGAGTTTCCTTGAAGTTTCAAAATACTAAGACTACCAAGTACAATATCATTAGGAGCCGAAATATTAATATTACCAGGTATACCTGGTCCGTCTGTACCTGTACTAATTAAGCCAGTTTTAAAATTATCAGGTTGACCACTAACATTTACAAATTCAATACCTCCATTTCGACTAATAAGTGTAAAATCGCCACTATCCCCCATTGGCGTTACATTTGTTGATCCACCAGAAAAAGTTTCTATACAAAATACAGGGTCGAGACAATTGATTGTGATATCTTCATTAGCTACTAAACTAATATTTCCTCCATCTTCACCAGCAGAAAAAGAAGTTACACTACCTGTAATAGTTAAACTTCCGCCAGCCTCAACAGTAATATTACCACCATTACCAGTAGAACTACCAACAACGCCTCGAAGCAATCCCGTTGAAATATTTCCACCAGCAGTTATAGTTAAATCGCCAGCATTGTCGTCAAGCTGACTCGTATATAAATTTCCTGTGATAAGATCTCCTTTAGTATCTAAAATAATTGTGGCAGTGCCAGGATAAAACTCATTCTCCTGACTTTGATTAACATTTTCTATTTGAATACTACCACCGGATCTTAAAATTAAGGCACGATTATTACTTAAAATATATTCATCTGTTCCTGGAACAGCATTATTAATTGTTTCATCCGGTGTAGTAATTTTAATATTACCAGTGAAAATAATATTACCGCTTCCTGAAGTTGTATCTACTTTTAAAGATGCACCTTCATAACCACCCGCTATATGATCGCCAGACATAGTCATAATTGGGTCATACAAACTAAGAAAGTCAGCAGGTTTACCAGCTAAATCAAGAATTGAAAAATTCCCACCGCTTTGAAAATGAGCATCCAGAGAAATCACCCCATCACTAATAATAAAAGTATCACCCTGACTAACAAATGGAGTTTGGGGATGATTCAGCGCTAAAATATCAATGCTTTGATTACCTTGGATATATAAATCTCCACCAGCGAAAGCAAGAAAAGGATTAGTTAAACTATCTCTTACTAACACTGTATCCCGCGCAATTAAACTTAAATTTCCACTGGTAATTAACTGACTTTCGTTTAAAATTAAGTTACTCGCGGCGGCTAAACTAGCTGTACCAGCAGTTAAATTTCTAACAATAACATCCCCAGTTTCTACAGCAATTGCCGCAGGATTTAACTGTACGGTATTATCGGGATTAACTGCTATTCCTGTCACTCCCACATTAGCGCCAACTGTCAGTAATTCTGGTAACATTAAGGGAGTAATTGGTAAAGGATTACCGACAGAATCAGTTGGAACTTCTATCTCTAAACTAAGCTGTTGTCCCGTTTGACTAATTCTTACAAGTGAGGTTCCAGGTACAGAAGTAATCGTAATATTTCCACCTGGTGCTTCTACCGTACCCGTACTAATTACACTTCCCCCAACTAAAGATAAATTTTGTCCCTCACTAACAGCTAATTCACCAGCGTTTATAATACTTCCAGGCTGCAAAGTATCAAAACGAAACGAATTAGGATTACCAACTAAATTAAGATAATCATTAGTTCCAAAAGCGCTAAATAAACCACCATCAAAACCAATCCCTGTTGCGGTAGTTGCTGTAAAAGCGGCTGGTACATTAAGGGTTGCATTCGCACCAAAAATAATCCCTGCGGGGTTCATTAAATATAGATTAGAATTTCCCCCGGTAACTTCAATTAAACCATTAATAATCGAAGGATCGCCACCGACAACTCGACCTAAAATGTTGCGAATTTGCGGGTCAGATAAAAAAGTAGCGATTTGATTTTTGTCAAGTCCAAATTGAACAAAACTGTGAAAAAGATTTGCATTATCTTGAGAAAGACTTCCACCACCGATATTGAAGCGAGATCCATCTGGTGTTACGATTGTTCCGGTGCCGTCTGATGCGGGAATGATTGATTGTGCTTTAGCTACAGAGGTATTGACTGACCAAAGTAAGGAGAAAATCAATCCTAGTAGAGGTACTTTACCAAGCACTTTGAGCGGAAATAGTGAGTAATTTTGCTGACTATTATCAGACATTCTCTCTCCTCTTACAGTAACAACTGCACTTGAAGCTTCCTGTTCAAGTTTACGGTTAGAAGACTATGCTAAATATAAACTTTTGAAAAATAATTTTATCTTTTAGTAACATTACGAAACGCTGACGCGCTCCAAATTAGTGAATTAAGGATGATTGAGGATAATTTCTTGAATTAAATAGTTTTTGGTAGGACAAAAACAACACAAAAATTGCGTATCTGAGCCAAAATCAATGTAAAAACTAATGCTCAGTAGATACCTCTTTCCTAAGAAAATTAACCCGAACTGTTAACAATTTTAAATATTTGCAAATCTTGTTAGACATGACGTATTTATTGAGGTAAGGTAAAAATCAAAAATCAAGAGTTGTCGTCAGATGAAAAAAGCGGAAGTAAACAAATGCTATCGTTTTAGTATAATTAATTTGACAGCGATTAGATGTGCGCTCTACACAATTTGCGTCAGTACCGCGATCGCACTTTGGACTAATTCCGCTTCCGCACAACTTCTCCCAGACAGCACTTTGAGTGACGAAAATTCGCGGATAACAACCAATACAAACATCAATAATCAGTTAATTGATTTAATCGAAGGAGGAGCAATTCGCCATGAAACTCTCTTCCATAGTTTCTCAGAATTTAACATAAATGAAGGACAACAAGTTTACTTTGCAAACCCCGCTCAAATTCAAAACATTCTTACCCGCGTCACCGGAAAAAATCGCAGCAACATTTTCGGAACTTTAGGCGTAATTGGAGAAGCAAATCTCTTTTTAATTAATCCAAACGGCATTATCTTTGGTCCCAATGCAAGCTTAGATATTCAAGGCTCATTTGTAGCTAGTACCGCAAATAGTTTTGTTTGGGATAATAATCTTGAATACAGTGCAACTAACCCCCAAGCACCACCCTTACTCACAGTAAATCTTACCCCCGGTTTACAATATGGAATCAGACAACCTGCAACTATTATTAACTCAGGAAGCTTAGAAGTAGGAAAAAATTTAGCTTTACTAGGCGGTAGCGTATCCAGTAGCGGCTTTTTAGCTACTCCTCAAGGTAATCTTACCATCGCCTCTGTAGCTGGTGAAACACAAGTAAACTTAACACCAGAATTAGGATTAGCAAGCATTTCTCCTCTCAGTTTACAACAGAATGTAAGTAGAGGAGACGTAAGCGTAAAAAACGCGATCGCGCAAACTGCAACCTTACGAGCAGAAAACAATCTAATTCTCACAGAAGCTCAGTTAGCAACCGCAGGAAACTTGTCTTTACTCGCTGGGGAAAATGTTGAAATACGCGATACAGTCAATCATCCTTTCATCGCTTCAGCCGGAGAAAATCTAATTATTCAAGGTAACACAGGTATCGATATTTTCGCCTTAAATCATCCCGAAAGCGGCTTATTTTCCGGTGGTGAAATGATTCTACGCAGCACCAATACAGTTAGAGGAGACGCTCATTATTTCAGTGGTGGCGGTTTTCGCATCGAGAAAATAGACGGTAGTTTAGGAAATTTATCTAGTCCTTTTGACCCGGTAATTCGCTCTTTAGGAGATGTTAGTTTCGATTCTTATAATGGCGCATCTTTACATATTTTTGCGGCGGGAAAAGTAGAAATACCTGGTTTTATTCAAATTACCGGAGCAGATCCTCTCCAAGGTATCGTCGAAACAATCACTTTATCTGATGGTACAACTCTAGCAATTAACGGTCAAATTGAACCCACTTTAGACATTCGTGCGGGAATGAATCCAGCAGCAATTGGCGTACCAGAAATTAGCAATTTAGGGGGTATATTTTTTGCTCCTTTTCTAATTCCTAGCTCGCCAAATGTAACTAATACTCCTACCAGCGCCGAGATTAATCTTGGTACAATTGCCTTTACGGACAACAATTTTAACACGCTTCCGGGTCGCGCTTTTATTACAAATCAAGACAGAGCTAATCCTACTTTAACTGGAGATATCCAAATTAACGCTACCATCGGTAATTTAGTTCCCGAATTAGCAGATTTTGCCTTAATTACTGGTGGCGATGTTACTATTGACTCTCGCGGTGGCGTAACTTTAAATGGGGTAGTTACAAGTTCGGGAATTAGTGGCGATGCAGGTAATTTTACTATTCTCGCTAATGAGAATATTTCAGCGATAGATACAATTACAGCAAGTGTTAGTGGTAATGGTGGACAAATCTTGTTTTTGAGTAGAAATAGTAGTATTGATACAACTAATGGAAATTTGATTTCCGCTGCTAATAACGGTAACGGTGGCAAAATTGAATTAAGAGCAAGGGATAATATTAATACAGGAAATATTGTTTCTAGTAGCGGTAATTTAGCCGAGTTAGCCACGACTTTCGATTTTGATTTTTTGCCCGATAACCTAGATAATGGGACGGAAACTGGTAACGGAGGAGAAATCTTAATTATTAGTGACAATGGGAGAATTGATACCACAAATATTAATTTAATTTCTCTTGCAGCTAATCAAAACGGCGGGAAAATTACTCTTAATGCTGGTGAAAATATTAATTTAGGTAATCTAATTTCTGGTAGCGGAAATCTAGAAGAATTCATAAAGATTTTAAATACCGGAATTATCCCTATTGGCTTGACAAATAACAGCGAAGATGGTCAAGGTGGAAAAATTGAAATCATTAGTAGAAACGGCGCGATAGTTACCACTACAGGTTCGATATTTTCTGGTTCAACTAATGGCGACGGCGGGAATATTTCTCTGACTGCATCTGGTAATATTACTACAGGGAACGTTTTTTCTGGGAGTAATAATGGCAACGGTGGACAAATAGAAATTAACAGCGAAAATGGGGTAATTGAAACTAGCGCAAATATTGTTTCAACTTCAACAATAGCCAACGGAGGCGAGATTATTTTAACTACTACTGGCGATATCTTTGCTAGTAACTTAATTTCGGGAGGAAATGAAGGAAATGGTGGTCAAATTGAGTTAATTAGTAAGAATGGTGAAGTTAACTTGACAAACTTATTTATTGCTAGTTCTTTAGTTGGCGAAGCAGGTCAAGTTACAATTAATTCTGAAGGAAATCTTAACGCTGACACAGCTATTATTAATACTTTTGGTAAAACCGCCGGGGGAGCAATTGAACTTAGAAGTAACAATGGCGTAGTTAATATTAATTCAAGCATTATTAATTCTGGAGGTTCTGCAATAAATATTAGTCAATTTCCTATTTTAGCTGAGATTGATTTACAAATACTGCAATTATCATCAGAATTAAGAGATGGCGGCGCAATTGAAATATTTGGTAGTGAAGGAATTAATTTAGAGACGGTTTTTATTAATGCTTCTGGGGGTAGGGGGAGCGAAACAGGTAGATCGGGATTAACTACTTTTGAGAGCAACGGAACTATATTTTTCAACAATACTATTTTGGATAACGAAACTTTTCTCGGCACTGGAAACGAAATTAATTTTAATGCAGAAAAAGTAATTTTATCAAGAAGTACGATCGCTAGTGACGCACAGACAAATATTGACAGCGATGGTCGCAGTAGCGATATTAACATTAAGGCTAGGGAAGTTCAACTAAGTGAAGGTAGTGGAATTATTGTTCAAAATCGGAGCAATAATCCTAGTGGTAATTTGACCATTAATACCGAACGTTTAGAAATATTTGATGCTTCGATAGTTTCGACGACAACTGATACTGATTTTTCGGGCGGAAGAGGTGGCAATTTAACGATTAATGCTCGCGATTTTATCTTGTTAGATGGTAGTAGTACCGATTTTGAGCTAGGAATTAACTTATTATCAATTGATTTACCTGTAGAGGAACGAGAATTACTCACAGCCGCGATCGCCAGTAGCACTCTTGGTGAAGCCGATGGTGGGACAATTGTCATTAACACCCCAGAATTGACGATCGTCAACGGAGCCGGAATTATCGCGGCTTCAGCAAGTCGTGGTGATGGCGGTAGTATTATTATTAATGCTAACCAGATTCAATTAAGCGGTACATCTGCTAATCAAGTTATTCCTAGCGGCATTTCTGTTGATACCATTTTCCCCGACTTTAGTGGTGCTACTGCGGGAAATATAATCATTCAAACTAATCAATTAACTCTGACTAATGGTGCAGTTATTTCTGCTTCTACTACCAGTGATTCTCAAGGAGGAGATATTGAAATTCAAGCCAATTTAATTCAACTCCAAGGTACTTCTACTGACGGAGAAATTCGTAGTGGAATTCGCGCTCAATCATTTGCCGGAGGAAATGCTGGAAGTATCCGAATTAAGGCAGAAAATGTCACAGTGGTAGATGAGGGAATAATTGCTGTTAGTAGCGATACCGAATCTGAAGAAGTAGTCGATCTTCTCACTAGAAGTCAGCAAATTTTGAGTTTTGTGCAATTATTCGTTCCCGGAAGTTTCTCTGATTTAGACATAGAAATAAGTGCTGGTTCCGGAGATGCAGGAATAGTAGAAATTGAGGCTGAAAATATATTTTTAAATAAACGAGGTACAATTATTGCCATTACTTCTTCTGGTGAAGGAGGTAATATCAGCTTAGACATTGACGATTTAGTTGAAATTCGGCGTAATAGCTCACTTTCAGCTACGGCTGGAGGTACGGGAAATGGCGGTAATATCGATATAAATGCGAAATTTGTGATTGCAGTTCCGGCAGAAAATAGCGATTTAACTGCTAATGCTTTTGCGGGTAATGGTGGTAATATTAACATTAATGCGACAGAAATATTTGGTTTAGAATTTCGTCCGGGAATTAGCGATCGCAGCGATATCACCGTTAGCTCAGAATTGGGTATCGATGGTACAGTGAACTTAAATACTCCCGACATCGACCCCAGTCGCGGCTTAACCGAATTTTCTGAGGAATTACCTAATGCAGAAATTGCTCAAAACTGTCAAACAATTGGCGGACAAACTTCTACCAGTAGCTTTATTCCTGTGGGACGTGGCGGTCAACCTGCTAGTCCCGATCGACCCTTAAATAATAATAGCATTGATGTACCGTGGACAAATCCAAATTTTGAGTCATCAAGTTCGTCATCAAATCAAATTGTGGAGGCAAAAGGATGGGTTAGATTAGCAAATGGGGATGTAGTTTTTACTAACAATAGTTCTAATTTATCTTTGCCAGGGTGCGTAATTCAAGGTTCTCAAAGATGAGTTTCAATGATGATTATTTGAGCCAAAAAACTTTAGAAAAGGCCGTAGGGTTAAGCTTGGTAATAAATCAGTTGCTAAGTCTCAAAAAACTGCGGTTATTTTCAACTCTAGTTTCCCTAACTTTAGGAATTACTTTGAATTCCGTAGCATTTGCTGAAAATTTAGAAAAGTCAGAAGAATTATTGAATCACCAAAATCAGTTTCTAATACCTAATTTTCAGGAAATTTTTGCTCAAACTCCGAACCCGTCAGACTTACGTCCACCTACTCCTGAAACACCAAGTTTTACTGATGAAATTGAACCTCAATCACCTCCAGAAACTCCTTTAGAAGTTCCCACACCATCAGAACAATCCCCTGAATCTTCACCAACAACCTTAAACAAAATTACAGTTACGCAATTTAATTTTGAGGGGAATACAGTTTTCAGTGATGAAGAATTAAGAAATGTACTGGAAGAATACACTAATAGGGAAATTTCTTTTGCGGAATTACTCGCAGCGCGATCGCGGATTACCCAACTTTATCTGGACAATGATTATCTAACTTCCGGCGCTTATATTCCTTTGCAACAAAGACTTTCCGGGGGAAGGGGAGAAGTTACTATCCAAATAGTCGAAGGAAGTATCTCGGATATTCGCATTCAAGGGACAGAAAGATTAAACTCAAGTTATATCCGCGATCGCCTGCGTCTGGGTACAGCTACTCCGCTTAACAAAAATCGCTTAATTCAAGCTTTGCAACTATTACAATTAGACTCCCGAATTAGGAATATTTCGGCGGAACTTTCTCAAGATATAGAACCAGGTAAAAGTATTTTAGATATTCAGGTTGAAGAAGCAGATACTTTTAATACTTTTGCCTCAATAAATAATGGACGCGCCCCCAGTGTCGGGAGTTTTCGTCGTGGAGGCGGTTTAGTTGAAGAAAACTTGTTAGGTTTTGGCGATACGCTCTTTTTTAGTTACAATAATACCGATGGTAGCGATAACTTTGATGTTAGCTATACTTTACCCGTAAATCCTCGCGACGGTACGTTAAGTTTTGCTTACGGAACCACTTCTAGCGATGTAATTGAACCACCTTTTGACGAATTAGATATCGATGCCGAATCTCGCTATTATCAATTAAGTTTCCGTCAACCAATTTGGCGATCGCCAACCGAAGAATTTGCTGTTGGAATTACTGCTTCGCGTCAAGAAAGTGAAACCTCGCTGTTAGATATTCCTTTTCCTCTCTCTCCTGGGGCAGATGACGAAGGACGGATTAGAGTCTCCGCGCTGCGCTTTTTCCAGGATTGGCGACAACAGGGATCTCGTTATGTTTATGGAGTGCGATCGCAGTTTACCGTCGGCATTGATGCTTTTGATGCCACAATTAATGATAATGCCCCCGACAGTCAATTTTTTGCTTGGCGAGGACAAGGACAATTAGTTTATTTATTAGGAGGAAATAACGGCAATCCACCTTTAGCTACAACGATGGTAGTTCGCGCTGACGTGCAATTCGCCGCCCAAGAATTACTTTCTTTAGAACAATTTGCTTTAGGAGGTTTTAACAGTATTCGCGGTTATCGCCAAGATGCTTTATTAACCGACAATGGTGCATTTTTGTCCGCAGAAGTACGTTTCCCAATAGTAAGAATTCCTGAATGGGAAACAGCAATCCAACTAATACCTTTTCTCGAAATTGGTACAGGTTGGAATAACGGCGAAAATAACAATCCCGACCCTAGCACGTTAGCCGCGATCGGTTTAGGATTACAATTAATTCAGTCCGATCGTTTTAGCGCTCGTTTAGACTGGGGTATTCCGCTTATAGAGTTAGATTCCACTGAAAGAACATGGCAAGAAAACGGCATTTATTTTTCCGTCGAATTCTATCCTTTTTGAGGCTAATAAAATCTCGGTTAGCTTCTTGGTTATCTAAAAAAATAGCTTATTTATCTTTACTTTTAAGCTTGTTTGTGCTATCTAGTTTCTTGCCAGTAATCGCTCAAGAAACAGTTTCACAAAATTCGTCTTCTGCTACTATTTTAATTAAACAAGCAGAATTTAATTACAACCTGGGTGAATATCAGCAAGCAGCAGAATTATTGAAACAAGCCACAAATGAATTAGAAAATAATCCTCAACTGCAAGCTATTGCTTTAACTAATCTTTCCTTAGTTTACCAGCAACAAGGAAAATGGCAGTTAGCTCAAACAGCAATTAACGAAAGTTTGGCTATTTTACAGCAAGATACTAAAAATAATTTAGTATTATTAGCACGAGCTTGGGAAGTTCAAGGTAAACTTCAGCTAGCAATTGGAAAAGCCAGCGAAGCCATTACAAGTTGGCAAAAAGCTATAGCTAACTACGAAAAAATTGAAGACAAACAAAGCGAAATTAGAACACAAATTCATTTAACTGTTGCTTTACAAGAATTAGGTTTGTATCGCGAAGCTTTCAAGCAACTTACTACAATTAAACCAGAAGAGATAGAAGCTAATTTAGTTCTAGGGGCTTGGTTACAAAATTTAGGTAATATCGTCCGTGTAGTCGGTAATGTTAACGAAATTGAAAGTATTTCACCAACAAATATTTGTCAGTTAAAGGAAAAAGAATCGACAGATTACTTAAAAATATCTGCGTGTTTATTAAAATACAGTTTAGAAACTAGCAATTCGCCGCAACTTAAAGCCGAAGTTTCACTCGACTTAGGTAATACTTATACGGCTATGTATCAACGCGCTAAAGACGCATTTGAACGCGCAGTAACGCCTAGTAATCAACTAAATAAACAATGGAAATTCATTAAAAAAGCTATCAAATATTACGAAAAGGCAGAAAATACTACTAATTTACTGCTTACGCGTCTCCAAGCTCAAATTAACCAACTAAGTCTTTTGATTGATTTCCAGCCACAGTTAGCCAAAATAGAAGATGAATTACTTCGGCAAGAAGCAACAAATTCTATTCACAGACAAATTGAGCAAATACCAGATATTTTTGCAAAAATAAATAATTTATCTATTAGTAAATCAGCAATTTTTACTCGTATCAAC
>JAWQFW010000124.1:0-14962 GCA_035968095.1 Oscillatoria sp. PMC 1068.18 | reverse complement strand
AGGGAGACAAGGGAGACAAGGAGGACAAGGGAGACAAGGGGGACAAGGAGGAGGGGGAGGATAAACTGTAATGGTGCTAATTCCCAATCCCCACTCACCAATCACCAGTCCCCAATCACCAGTCCCCAATCACCAATCCCCAATCACCAATCCCCAGTCACCAGTCCCCAATCAATAACATGACAAATCAGGCAATTCAAGTTAAGAATAGTTAAGAGGGTTTTCTGGTTTTTGCTCAATGTCTAACTCAACTAAAACTGTTCAAAATACGTCTGAGGCTGTCTTAGAAGCTCTAAAACGGCTCATTGAGGTGGTTGCTAAGTTAAGAAATCCTGACGGAGGTTGTCCTTGGGATTTGGCTCAAACGCCCCAAACCTTGATTCCGTATGTGATTGAGGAAGCTTATGAGGTAGCTGATGCGCTACGAGTCGGAAATCCTGACGATCTCGCGGAGGAATTAGGAGATTTACTTTTACAAGTAGTTTTGCAAGCACAAATTGCTAGCGAATCTAGTCAATTTAGTTTAACTGAAGTGGCTAACAAAATTACAGAAAAATTAATTCGTCGTCACCCTCATGTTTTTGGCGATGTTCAAGTCGAAAATGTCGAACAAGTTCGCGCTAATTGGGAACAAATTAAGAGTTTAGAAAAAGGCAAAACCCCGGAAGAAGCTCAATTACTCAGTCACAAACTTAGTCAAATATCTCGCACTTTACCACCACTTATGGCAGGAACTAAAATGTCTAAAAAAGCCGCAGCAGCAGGATTGGAATGGGAAAACGTTGAGGAAGTTTGGGCAAAGTTCCAAGAGGAGTTGGGCGAATTCAAAGAAGCTTTGCAAACTGAGGATAAAACTCATCAAGAATCCGAATTAGGCGATTTATTATTCACTTTAATTAATATTGCTCGTTGGTATCAACTTGACCCGAATGAAGCGCTTCAAGGAACTAATAATCGCTTTATTCAACGCTTGTCAAAAATGGAGGCTTTTGCTAATCGTCCTCTGACGGAATATACTCTTGATGAGTTGGATAATCTCTGGAAACAAGCGAAAAAAGAAATCGAGGAATCTTCGCGATCGATTCCTAATTGAAATTACTTATACTTTCTTCACAGAATAAATTAAATTTGTGATTGTCCTTGACAAATTGACAAAAATGTGAAGCGAACTTTGTTGATAATTCACTGTAGTTATTAGGTTCGGAAAACGAAGTTAGCTAAGGATATTTACCACACCTCACGGTAAAAATATCTTACTGCGACTCACTTTCTGCTAAACTGACTATTACCTGCAAAGATTTAGTGAATCTGGATATGACTGCTTCTGTTGTTGATACTCGTTCCCTGGTAGATATTGCTCAAGCAACTCGCAAAGCTGCACGTCAGTTGTCAGTATTATCGACAGCAGATCGTAATCAGGCGATCGCAACTCTCGCTACTGCCTTGGAAAAAGCTACACCAGATATTTTAGCTGCGAATGCTCAAGATTGCCAAGCGTCAGTCGAGAATATTTCTGCGGCTTTATATGCACGTTTGAAATTGGGCGAAAGTAAGTTAAAATCGGCGATCGCGGGAGTACGTGATGTGGCTAATTTACCAGATCCCGTGGGTGCAATGCAAATTCAGCGCGAGTTAGATAAAGGTTTAATTCTCAAGCGAGTTACTTGTCCCCTTGGTGTCTTGGGAGTTATCTTTGAAGCACGTCCAGAAGCGTTAATTCAAATCACGACGTTGGCAATAAAATCGGGTAATGGTGTTATTCTCAAAGGTGGGAAAGAAGCAATTAATTCTTGTACGGAATTAGTTAAGGTAATTCAAGCAGCTTTAGCGAAAACAAAAGTTAATCCTGATGCAGTACAACTGTTAACAACGAGGGAAGAAATTCGTGGTTTATTAGCGTTAGATGAATATGTGGATTTAATTATTCCTAGAGGTTCTAATTCTTTCGTGCGTTATGTTCAAGAAAATACGAAAATTCCGGTTTTGGGACACGCAGATGGAATTTGTCATTTATATATAGATAAAGCCGCAGATTTTCAGCAAGCAATTGAGATAACTATTGATGGGAAAACGAATTATCCTGCTGCTTGTAATGCAATTGAAACTTTGTTAGTTCATCGAGATATTGCTGCGGAATTTTTACCGCAAGTAGCTACAGCTTTGCAAGCAAAAGAAGTAAAATTGCTGGGAGATGAGGTGACTCGCTCATTTTTGGATATTCCCGCAGCTACGGAAGATGACTGGAAGACAGAATATAGTGACTTGATTTTGGCGATCAAAGTAGTAGATAATGTAGAAGCGGCGATCGCGCACATTAATACCTATGGTTCCAAACATACGGACGCGATCGTTACTGAGGATAACACAACGGCGGCAACTTTTTTAGCCCAAGTCGATGCAGCCGGAGTCTTCCACAATTGTTCGACTCGCTTTGCTGACGGTTTCCGCTACGGTTTCGGTGCAGAAGTTGGTATTAGTACGCAGCAAATGCCCCCTCGCGGTCCGGTAGGATTAGAAGGGTTAGTTACTTACAAGTATCAGCTTGTGGGTAATGGTCATGTTGTCGCTAGCTATACAGGTGCAAATGCGAAAGCTTTTACTCATCAAGATTTAGTTTAGTTGGGGGTTGTGCAAGAGCCAAATTTTGGTAAAATTACTCCCAATCTTAATTTAGCTGAGAAGTTCGCGATAATGTTGCTGCTTCTTTAACCCATTTTTGCACTTCATCGACTGAGGGACACAAATCTTTTCTTTGCATCGTGGCTACTTGCAAGCGCAAAATCTGTCGGTGTAATCTGTGAACGGGAGTTTGAGCAAGTTGGGCTACGGAAGCAATTCCCGCGTGTAAAATTAGCCCGCAGTATTGACAACCAACGCTATGTATGCTAGCCAAATCTGCCATTGCTACCCATTTTCTCACATATTGAGCGTGAATTTGTAACTCGGCGGCTAATTCCTGTTGTTGTTGAGGAGTGCGAGCAGAAGCGAGTAAATCCTGGGTAGTATTAATTTTACAGGAAGTTAGCAGCGATCGCTCTTTTGCACTCAAACCAGGTAACTCTTCAATTGACCAACTACAACCCATCGTGTTTTTCATCTTATCAGGGATCTATTAACCTAGTAAACAGAACTATCCTAACAACAAACTCATTGCACCTTTGCTTCAAATAAGTATGCAGATGTCTCTACCCACAACTCTCAAACAACGCCGTCAACGTCTTGCCGAAATCTTCGACCAACCTGTTATACTTTGGTCAGGACGCGCCCAAGCCCGCAATTTTCCCGCTAATACATACCCTTTTCGCGCTAGTTCCCACTTTCTCTATTTTGCCGGATTATCGCTCGAAAATGCAGTTATTCGTCTAGAAAATGGCAAACTAGAATTATTTATCGACAATCCTAGCCCAGATAGCGCCCTTTGGCACGGGGAAATGCCCACGAGAGACGAAATTGCCGCTAAAATTGGGGCTGACGCTGCTTATCCTTTGACAGAATTAAGCAAACGCACCGTTAATGCCGCTACCGTCGCTGTGCAAGATTGTAGCATAGGTTTGCAACAATCTCAATTATGCGAGAGGGCGATCGCCCCGGCAAATGCACCCCAAGGAATTGATTTAGCCTTAGCAAAAGCAATTGTTTCGCTACGATTAGCTCATGATGCAACAGCTTTATCTGAATTGCGTAAAGCCGCAAAAGTAGCCGTAACCACCCACAAAGCGGGAATGAAAGTAACTCCAAAAGTCAAAACCGAAGCCGCAGTTCGTGCAGCAATGGAAGCAGTTATTCTTGCTAATAATATGACCTGTTCTTATAACAGTATTGTCACTGTACATGGCGAAATTTTGCATAACAATAAATACGATCATCGGCTACAATCAGGAGATTTAATCTTAGCAGATGTTGGGGCAGAAACCGAGTTAGGCTGGGCATCTGACATTACTCGAACTTGGGCAGTAAACGGTCAATTTTCCTCAACCCAAAGAGATATTTACGAAATTGTTTTAGCCGCCCACGATGCTTGTATTGACAAAATTCATCCTGGTGTAGAATATCAAGATATTCATTTACTTGCTGCTTCTATAATCGCCGAAGGTTTAGTAAATTTAGGCATTTTACAAGGCAATGTTAGCGACTTAGTAGAAACAGATGCTCATGCTTTATTTTTCCCGCATGGTATCGGTCATCTTTTGGGTTTAGACGTACATGATATGGAAGATTTAGGCGATTTAGCCGGATATGAGGAAGGTAGAGAAAGGAGCGAGAGATTTGGCTTAAATTACCTGCGTTTAAATCGTCCACTTCGTCCTAATATGCTTCTTACCATAGAACCAGGATTTTATCAAGTACCTGGAATATTAAATAATGCTCAAATGCGGGAAAAATACGCCGATGTTATTAATTGGGAGCGCTTAGAAACCTTCGCTGACGTGCGCGGAATTCGCATCGAAGATGATGTTTTAGTGACAGAATCGGGTAGCGAAGTATTGACAGCAGAATTGCCAAATCAAGTTGATGAAATCGAAGAGTTGGTGAGAGGATAAATTAGATAATATTTTTGCCCCGACGACTGAAGTCGCGGCTACACAGACAAAGCCCGCCTTCGCGGGCTAAGATAATATTTACTCGATTTAAAATTAATGTTAAAATTGAAGACATAACTCAAGATTGCGAGGATTTTCATCGTGAGTGAAATCAAATCTCAGCGAATTGCGCGTCGCGGCAGAATCTTCCCCGAAAGAACTATTTCTCCTGAAGAAAGAGCGAAAAAACAAGCAGAAATCGAAGCCTTTCATCAACGCTGTCGTTTAATTTTCGAGCGTATTCGTCCAGAACTAATTGAAGAACATTATAACTGGTTTATTGCCATTGAACCAGAAAGCGAAGACTATTTTATCGATCGCGAGGATGTTAATGTTATCCAGAAAGCACGAGAAAAACATCCTCATAAATTATTTGGTAGTTTTCGGCTCAATGAAACCGGAGTTTGCGGACGAATATGATTCAAGGTAAGTTGATTATTTTTTCTCATCAATTAGCACATATATATTTCAAGTTGCTAGCGGTTTGATTAAAACTAATCAGAACCAAAAAAGCAATTATTTATAATAAACAGATTAAATAGATTTGTTTAGTTCTTGCACTAACAAATGCACAGTGGTAGACGGATTATCTTGAGAAGGATTGGGAGGCTCGTATTGTTTGAGTAAATTTGTAGCATTTTTAATAGCAATAGCTTGTTTGTCAAATAACTCATCATAAATTGTTTCACTATTTTTCTGATACGTCTGTTTAAGGAGAGAATTTAATTTCTTAATATAATCTTTTCTGGGGATACCAGTCTTGAGAAACTCAAAGTGCAAAACGTACCATAATTCAAAGGCTTCATTGGAATAAGCTACGTTGAACCCCTTTTTTTCTGCATCGGCGATCGCGTTATTAAAGTCTTGTGGAGTCCAATTATCTCGGTCAAAAACGCACCATACTTGATCGTAATCGTAATCTTCTCGCTCTTGCAATTCTTTCGCAGTGTTAACCACTTTACTAGGATTTTTTCCCACTCCTTCCACCTTGATAACTGTTCTAGGAACTCGAAAACTCTCAAAATAATTAATCTCAGTTTTCGTTCCTTCACACACAATCAAGAATCTTTGCTTAACTTCTCGATTATTAACTTTCCTAGGCAAATATCCACGAGAATGTTTCTTTCTTTTAGCCATGAGAGTCAATTAAATGATTCAAGTTTCCAATATAAGGAATTGCACCATATTTGCCTTTAATATAATCACTCTCAAATGAAGCATCATTGCGTATTTTGTACTCTGCTAGAGAATATAAATCCGTTGCACCATATCTATTTTTTTCAGTGAACCAAACCTGATCTCTCCGAAAAATTTTATTACTGAGCAAATTAGTATCATGAGTCACAAAGATTAATTGAGCATTATTTGGATTTGTTTCTTGAGAATTAAACAATTCAACAATTGCTAAACTAATTAAAGGATGAAGCCTTGTATCAAACTCATCGATAATCAGAACTTCTCCCTCTTTGAGAGCGGTTATCAGTGGACCTGCTAAGGCAAAAACTTTTTGTGTTCCTTCAGATTCATCGTGTTTTAAATCGAATTCTTCAGTAGAGATATATTTTCCATTTTTATCGAATTTTAGATGTGTAGTTCCGATAGAAGTTAATTTACCTTTTCCTGGTGGAGAAAAAACAATTTTTTTTAGCTCATCTGGCATTTCTAGCATTTCTATAGCATCAACTGTCAAATCAAATTGTTCAACTTGTATGTCACTAATACCTAAATCTAATTTTTTGATTAGTTGAATGATGTCGTTGCTGTTTTTGTTATTAAGAATACACCCTACTGTATATTGTAAGTATGCTTCGTCATGTAAACCGGAAATAATATTTAATTTGTTAGTTACCCACTCTAAAATTTGCTCTGCTAATTCCACATTAAATTGAGCAGAAACAGAGAGAAAAAGTGCGTTACTTCTAGTCTTTTGCTGAATACTACGATCTGCACTATACTTTTTAGAAGTTTCAATCTTGTCAAGTTCACGTTCAAATAGCTTTGTTTCTCTAATCTTTGGAACGTAAAATAGCCACTCCGATATCACTCTTTTTCGGGTAACTTCAAATCCATATCTATATTTTTGCCCATCCATGATAAATACTAACTCAAAGTAAGATGGCTGGTTTTCCGTCTCGGTACTTAGTCGAAAAGGCTCTGTCTCTATTTCCTCTGTACTTTGAGTTTGTTTTGATGAGTTAACCATCAACCATTTCATAAAGCTGAGGGCTTTAATTAGGTTACTCTTTCCACTAGCATTGGCTCCATAGATAGCAGCACTTTTAAGCAATTTTAATTCCTTGTCTACAGGAAAAAGATTATTTTCATCGAGCGTTTTCTCTTTAGCGACAAGATTAGCAGCCACCATACTCAAGGTGACTGGCTCTTGAAAAGATCGGTAGTTACCAATACTAAATTCGATGAGCATGGCTTAGAGTTTCAGCTTAAAAGCGAAAATTGTGGAAAAATCACAGATATATATTTTAAGATTAGCAGCGATCGCCAACAACTTTTGACACCGGATTAAATCTACCGACGAAAGTAATAAGTTTGTTCTATTTAAATTCCGCGATCAAAATGAATAGTACCGGAGGCAGAGCCTCTAGGGAGCATTCCCCGGCGGAGCCAGGGAACGAGAATTACTGGATTCTTCGGTATAGCTAGGGAACGAGCAATTATCATTACCCGGCGGAGCCAGGTAACGAGGATAATACTCTAGTTCTACTTGAATCCGGTCAAAACACCATAAATCGCCCAAATTCCCATCGCGCGTAAATAATGACTGGCGCGGAATGTTCCCGCCGCAGTTATTGCTTCTGGGGTACGAAATTGTAAGCCGTTTTCATATACTTGTTTGACTACGGTTTCTGTTAATTGAAAAGCTTCTTTTTCCATTCCTAATTGTAACATAAATGCGGCTAAACCAAAGTTAATTCCGATCCAAACTTCGAGGGGATGAGTTGCATCGGGTTTTTCTGGGGAACCGTCGGGTTTAACTCCATTTGCTGCGCCATATTTACCGTCATTAAAGTTAAGAAAACAAGCTTCATAAATAGTTTTCAAAGTTGTTTCGGCATTTTCTTTTTCCACTACGTCAGGTAAGTTTAATAAACTCGTATAAAATTGACCGCAAAGTTGGTCTGCCATGACAACATCGGAATTACTTTCGCTGTCGAGGCGATAATATTTACCATTCCAAAGTGTGTCTTGATAAATCGATCTGGCTGCTGCTAACCAAGATTTGTAAGTAGCGAGATATCCTTCTACAGACTGAGGATAATTTTCTGGTTGCAGTTGGGGATTTAAAGGTGGATGGATGAGTAAAATTTTGGCGATCGCGCTAGCGGCTTCTAAGGCTGCAATCCACAACCCACCACAATAAGCACTTATACCACGTAATTGCCAATCGTCAAAGGTTTGATCCGGTGCGCCGGAATTCTCCGGAATTCCATCTCCATCCAAGTCAAATTCTTTCAAATAAGCCAAAGTTTCGGTAATCGCCGCCCAACATTCCCACAAAAACTCGGTATCTTCCGCACCAGTTAACAGATAATCTCGATATACTTGCAAAACAAAATCACTACCTAAATCTTTCCACTGATTGCAATCTTGATAACTGGTATAATTAGTCTTCTCCCAAGGATGCTCGTTTGGCGCACCCAAATCGTGAGGAGTTGCACCTGCGGCTTTGCGAATCGCCTTTGCCTGATTATAACCAATAATCTTGGTTGTTTCGTCACTCGTCGGAATCGCCCTGGCAAATGCTTCTAACACCGCCTTATCCAATCTGGGAAACAGCATTAACAAAGCAAACGAACCATACAAGCGCACATCTAAACTTTCATACCAACGATAATCTAAACATTCTAAGATCCCAAACTGTCCTACGGGGTCATTTTCGGTCGCGGCTGTCCACAAAGTACCGCCATCTACAAGTAAATATAACTCGTTGAATAGTGCCATTTTCAACCAATTTGGCACATCTTCCCGTTGCAAAATCGGATTTTGCCAATTAGCAATCTTTTCTTGCCACAAATCGCTATGCTTGAGGGCAGTTCGGACAACAGTCCAAGCATTATTACCTGTACGTGCGAAAAAGTCGGTATGACGACGATAATAAGTGACACCGGGAGCAAATTCCGTAACCGGGAAATCCCAAGCGAGAATAAAAGGTATTTTCCTCGTTCTTCCGGGACGAATTGTGAAGCGAGTTGCCATTGCTGCGGCGATTTGTTCTCCTGGTTCGGCGGGGGTTTCGTCCTGATAATCTGGAAGAGAACCATTCATGGCAAAATAATCCCAGATGTCGCTACCGTCGCTGTGAGGATTCCAGCGAGTTTGATAGAAAACCTCTAAACTAGGATTAGTGATGCTGGCGATCGCCATTTGTCCTTCACCTTCCCGCAACTCAGCATGGGGACGGACGCGATTAAATAAGCAACCGACACGAAAATTATCCGTAATTAATTGATTGAAGTTACCCGTACTATCTCCCCAACGCGGCTGATAGTCATATACCGGGCTACCATCATCTCTGACTCTGATTTCCGGGCTTTTAATCGCATTGGTAAACCAACCTACTGCATTTTGCCAGGAAAACATAATACTCATCGTAATTGGTGAGTCAGTGGGATTATGTATCGTCCACTCAAAAACTGCCACCGGATAACTCGATTCTTGATAAGATCCTGCCCAAATCGGCGAAAACTGTTCGCAAATTAACTCTGATTTAAATACGCCCTCATATTCAAACCAACTGCGCGGATAAAGGGCGTGATAAGTTCCCTTTTCCGAAGGATACCACGACCAACGAGATAAACTACCGTCTTCGGGGGCTTCTGTAGACATCGCATAGGCTTGGACTTCGCCACCTTCCGGCTGCTCGAACACGCTAAACTGACAAGCAGGAAGATTCCGAAAAATATGTTCGCCACCATCGAGATGCCACAGATTAAAATTACCTCGCGAATCTCGCCCAATGCAACCCGCACCTAAACCACCTAATGGCATTCCATGCCAAGGTCCGTCATCTAGGTTACTACTGTAGCGTACAGTATAAGGTTTGTCCCAACCAAGACCGATGGGACGTTTCCAAGTGCAAGCAGGAATTGAGGGACGAGGAATTTGGTACTTCATGCTTTTGATTGTAAAGTTTTCCTGCTACTTACACTAGGATTTGCAGAAAAATTTCTGGTTTGGCTAGAGGTAGATTTAAACTAAGGTGGCGAAGTGGCGATCGCTTTTTCCTTACCTGGTTATTTCTTTTCCTCCTCTCCAAATCCCGGTTGCGCTAAAATTATGCAGCCATTCTCCACTCCTGACGATTAATTCCACAGGATAGGTACTCGCCCACAAACTAATTGCTAAACTTACACTTGCTAATCCTAGCAAGATAAATGTCGGAGCCATTACCACTCCGATCGCAAACCAAGTTCCGACGTGAATATACATTACCACAGCCAAGCAGGATGCTAATGTGGCACAAAGACGAACTTGAGTTGGATCTCGCTTGAGAAAGATCAAGATTAAGGTTTGTAAAGTGGTCAGCAGGATTGCTGGGACTAGGAAAGCGCAAATTGCGACGCAGTGGTTGCGGGAAAATTCCCAAATTGGTGTTAATTCAAGCATAATTTTGACTTTAAAGGTATTTTTGCATCTGGCTGTCGATCTCAAGAAACTTTGACAAATTTAATAAATACGAAAGTGATTACTATAATAACCCTTGGCGCTCCTCAAGCATCAATCACAAGTCGGAAATATTAAATATTTTTACAAATCCGGCTCTAGCTGTTTTAAAGTTACCCACTTTTTCAGGTATCATTGCTAAAGTTTGTTGTCGCTCTCGAAAGTTACTAATGCCTTTAAAAGTTGTTGAAAATTTTGATGCTAGTTTCACCCTGACACCAGAAGCTAAAGAAACTCTCTTTGATTTCTTGAAAAATGAAAAATTCTTACAGCAAATTTGTCAACAAGTCAAGGTAGAAAAAGTTAAATTTACTGAACTATTGTTTCAACCTGTTCCTTACAGTGTTACTACACCGAAAGGGATGCCTGCGGAGTTGGAAAGTTATTACAATAATGAAGATTATGCGATCGTTAATGTGCCACCAAATATTATGTTTAAAGCGAAAATATTTAAGCCTAGTCGTCTTTGTGCTATTTATCAGAAATTAGCTTGATTTGGCGATATTTTCTGATGTCAAGCTCATAGATATTGACGAAATCTTGGGATGAAAAGTAGAGGTTAATGACTAATATTTGTTGCGAAAAAGATTTGCGCTCTTAAGGTTAATTGGGAGAAATATTTACAAATATAAAAAATTGTTTCTCTAAACAAAAATAAAAATTTGCTGTTACTCAATCAATAAATTACCATGAATACTCAAACAGAAATTCCTAGTTTAACAAAGTTAGAATATTTGCCTTATTTAAACGAAAATGGTCAAATAGCTGAAGAATTACAAGGTAAAATTGGGGTATATGCAATTTTTGACGAGCAGAAAATTTTGCAATATGTTGGCTATTCTCGTGACGTTTATCTTAGCTTGAAACAGCATTTAGTACGTCAAATAGACAAATGCTATTGGGTGAAAATACAAACAATAGAACGTCCCCGTCGAAGCTTTTTAGAAGAAATTCGCGATCGCTGGATTGCCGAAAATAATTCTCTTCCGGTTGGGAATGGTAGCGAGGAAGCAAAATGGAATCAACCAATTGATGCTAAACCGACGATGAGTGAAGAAGAAAAAGAAGCATATCAGCAAGCTGAAGACATCAAAAAAATTAAGTTATTGAAAAAGGTTGCGCGACGCTTGGAAGCCGAAATTTTAGCAGCGTTGGAATCTCGAAATGTCCAAATGGAAACTCGTTTTAATCCTAAACTAAAAGAACAAGGTTTACTCGATCTCAAATGATAATTTTTTGGCGAAGCGAAGTTAGAAAACAGCAGTTATGATGCTAAAATTAATCATCAATAACACCCTGTTCTAGCTTAATTGCTAAATCGATGAGTAAGCGAACATAACTAATAGTATCGGCAAGTTCTCGTTCACCGATAGGATAACTATAGCGGGGAAAATTTTCGGCTGGATGTTGCCAACGTAACCAGAGTTTACCATTAATTACTTTAGTCGTAATTAACCAATTGCGATAGCAAATCGGTTTTCCCTGAAGTAAATTTTCTTGGTAATTGGAATTCATCAACGAGTACCTGTATAATTGAAATAATTAACTTACTCGCCAATGACCTGATTGCGTCCTGTAGATTTAGCTTGAATAAGATGATCGTCGGCTCTTTTAAGTAAGTCAAATCCTTCAAGATCGTCGGTGGAAGTTAAGCTAGAAACGCCTAAACTGATGGTAACAGCAAGAGACAGATTGCGGTTAACTTGAAAAGGTTGGTCGCAGATAACTTTTCGTAAACGTTCCGCGATCGCGTAAGCTGTAGGTGGGTCTGCTTGTTTGAGCAAAATGACAAATTCTTCCCCTCCATAGCGAAAAATGGTATCTTGAACTCGGAGATGGTGTTGAAGACGAGTCGTAAGCAACTGAAGAACGCGATCGCCAACTAAATGACCATGATTATCGTTGACTGACTTAAAGTAATCTACATCCAAAATCAGTAAACTTAGGGGAATCTCGTCATTACGAGCATTTTCAACTTGTCGGGGTAACTCCCATTCTAATGCACGACGATTACTTATTTGCGTCAAAGGATCGGCAAAAGCGATACTCGACAAATAATCATTTGTCTGCAAAAGTTCTCGATACTTTTCTACCTGACGCATCCCCACAGTAATTTGCGCTTCTAGAACCCTTATTTGAGCTTCAGAAGCTCCTAAATCTGATTTGAGAGCAAAATAAGCATCCGCCCCATTTTCTAAAGCTTCAGCTTGCTGAGAAAGTTGTTTAACAAGATCCCCAGGTGAATCGGGATTTTCTTCGGCGATCGCCAAACAATAAGTATACGGAAACTGAGATAATTGTTTAATCTCGTTATACCAAACCAAAATTGCCGGATAGGTAGCATCAACAATTAACACTTTCGGTTGATGTTTATTAGTTAATTCCAGTAGTTGACGTGGGTAACTCACTTCAGTAGCCACTATTTTTGGATAACTAATATTCTCCAGCCCAAAAGTGGCTAGAAAATTTTCACCTCCAATGACCAAAATATTGTCCATTATTGTCTGTAATCTGGACAAAAATAAACCCTCATCATTTAGAGAGTTACTATTTAAGATCGCATCCTGAAAACAGGCTAAATTCACCCTTTTACTCCTCCTCTACGGCTGCTACACCCAGTAGCAAAATAATTCCTTAAGTAGAGAAATAAATTGCTGCTATCTTTACTCAAAATTTACAAAATATTGCTTTCTTTGTAGATTTCGTAAATTTTGTCTTTTTTTCTTGGCTCAAACATATATATGTGCTAGCAAAAAATGCTAAACAAGATCTTAACCTTGGGTTTAAGGTCAACTCAAGCCTATATAAACGTAGTAATAATGGAGGATGCACCTAAATCAAGCAAGCTAATTATGCAGGTAAAACTGACACCAAACTTGAATATCTTCTTAAAATCTTATCTTATTTTTGACTACCCCGATCCCGAAGTAGCCACCACCTCTAACCAGCAATCAGCAACAACTATTAAAATTTGAAAAGGAAAAAGATAGTTGATTTGTCCAAAAGGCGATCGCGCGATCGCTTCAACTCTAATTAATCTTAGCACCTAGTTACAGAAAATAATCTTCACGACTGGATTCTGAGCATAGTTCAACTTCAAATCGAAAAATTACCAGAATCCAGTCAATATTGCACATCTACTCCCCCAAATTCCGGAAAAGTAGTCTTTCGATCACTCTTCTACCGTATGACCAACTGCGGTAATCATCTGCTTAATCGACTCTTCAGACGCTTTTGTCTCGTTAACAGTAACAGTTTTCCCATCCAAATCTACATTAACCTTAGCTTCAGGCTCGTGAGTTTCGATTTCTTTCGTAATTGTATCTGCACAACCCTGACAAACTATACTGGGAACCTTAATTTTCATCGTTAAAATTGAATTTCCTTGAATGTTATACCAATTGCATAATCATACCTTTCCCAAGAGCATTAATGCTTATATCTGTAGAGTGATTGCGGTTTTCAGTGAACAGTTAGCAGCGAGCGGCGATCGCCGCTTGGCGACAAGCTCAATTTTTTGATTAATAATAACGACAAAAGGGAAACACCCACTTCGTCTGTAAATCTTGATGATGAGCAGATTTATGCTGAAGTAGTAAGAAATTAGCAAATAATCTTGAAAAAGCTGACCAATGACTTCAAACCTAAAGATTCGACCTATGACCTCTTCAGAGGTTCAGCTTGCTTTAAATTGGGCAGCCCAGGAAGGCTGGAATCCGGGGTTGCACGATGCTACAGCATTTTACACCACAGATCCCAACGGATTTCTTTTGGCAGAAATTGACGGAGAGCCAATCGGTTGTATCTCTGTGGTACGCTACAGTAGCAAGTTTGGATTCATCGGACTTTACATTGTCAAACCAGAATGGCGAGGGCGTGGCTATGGACTTCAATTGTGGCAAACCGCATGGCAGCAATTAGTTTGTCGGCTCGATAAAGAGCATTCTAGTATTGGCTTAGACGGAGTGCTAGAGCGGGAATCAACTTATCGTCAGGCTGGATTTACCGCAGCGTATCGTCATCTTCGTTACCTTTATCACCCAATGCCATCGAGTGGAGTTCCGAAGGAAGTAACTTTACTCACAGAGGTAGCGCGAGAACAAATCATTCGCTATGACTCAGAGCTATTTCCCGCCTCACGTCAGCAGTTTTTGTTGCCTTGGATACGCTTTGCCAAAGCTGCCTATGGCATTGTAGACCAAGAGCGATTGGTGGGTTACGGAGTGTTACGTTCTTGCCGTCAGGGGTTAAAAATAGGACCGTTGTTTGCCGATAGCTTCGAGATAGCTGAGTGTCTGTTTCGGGCGTTAGTACATCATGCGGGAACGCAACCTGTATTTATTGATATTCCCAATATCAATTCCGCATCGCCAGTATTGATTCAAAACTATAATTTACAGCCTGTGTTCACCTGTGTACGAATGTATTGGGGAAATCTGGTACATCTTGATGTCGAACGTATCTTTGGTGTGACAACTTTGGAACTGGGATAGTTTCGAGACAAACGCGATCGCTATGATTCAATAAGATCAACTGGGTGAGGAGTGAAGAATTGAATCATCTACCAGTTGCTTGAACATAAAATTAACCACATCAGCGCGAGAGATTTGTAGTTTCGAGGTGCGATCGCTTAAACTCATTGAGTAAGTAGGTAGGCTTAATTAAGCGTTAAACTGGATCTCTCGAAAGCATTGCTCTAA
>JAWQFW010000123.1:0-14989 GCA_035968095.1 Oscillatoria sp. PMC 1068.18 | reverse complement strand
GGGGGACACGGGGGACACGGGAGAGTAAATGTTGGTAAAACCATCGCTGTTTATTTACAATACTTCCAACACTTCCAACACTTCCAACACTTCCAATACTTCCAACACTTCCAACACTTCCAATTCCCCCAACACCTCCAATTCCCCAATCCCAAATCACCAATCCCCCCAATCCCGAATCACCCATCACCAATTTCTAATCAACCATGAACAGTCATATCTTAGTCGTCGAAGACGAAACCAAACTAGCCAAATTTATTGAATTAGAACTCAAATACGAAGGCTACCAAGTCAGCGTTGCTCATGATGGCTTAACTGGTATCGAAACCGCAAGACAATCTCTTCCCGATTTAATTATTTTAGATTGGATGTTACCCGGAATTTCTGGTTTAGAAATTTGCCGCAGGTTACGCACAACTGGAACCAAGATCCCCATTATTTTATTAACCGCAAAAGACGAAATTAGCGATCGCGTCGCTGGTTTAGATGCAGGTGCTGACGACTATGTAGTCAAACCTTTCAGTCTCGAAGAACTACTAGCAAGAGTCAGAGCGCATTTGCGACGTAATCACGAAGAAAATAGCGATTTGAAGCAATTTTCTGACTTACGCTTAAATCGTAGCAGTCGAGAAGTCCATCGCGGTTCCCGCGCGATCGAACTTACCGCTAAAGAATTCGATCTCCTCGAATATCTTATCTCTCATCCCCGCCAAGTGCTTACCCGCGACCAAATCTTAGAACGAGTTTGGGGTTACGACTTTCTCGGCGACTCCAATATAATTGAAGTTTATATTCGTTATTTACGTCTCAAACTCGAAGCTAACAGCGAAAAACGTTTGATTCAAACTGTACGCGGCGTTGGCTACGTCTTACGTGAATAATAGTTTTTTTATCCCATAAAAAATACCCACAAATTACCTCCGTTTTCTTAATTACTATTTATAAATCAAGCCCAAGTACCCACAAATAACTAATAAAAACTATAACTTTGATGAATTCTCGGATTCAACTTTTCTTCTACCCGCTTACCACCCTGCAAATGTTCTTCCACAATCTGTTGCACATCACTAGCTTTTACCCGACAATACCACGTTTCTTCCGGTAAAATTCTCACCGTTGCCGCAATACTACATTGTCCCTGACAACCCACCGCTTTAACAATAACATCTTCAGGTAAATCCGCCGCTTCAAACGCCGCCAGCACCTCTGGGGAACCTGCTACGCGACAAGAAGTATTTTGACATACCAAAACACAGCGCTTTCCTTCTTGACAATTTTCATCCATTATGATTTTTTTTACAGCAAAAATTACTCAACTAAAGCTTTAATTTAATACCTAATTAATAGTAATTCTCGATCCTAACAAATACCATTATTTTCCTCACAAGCACCAATACTTACCCAATTACTCGAACCATCAGCCCAATGTTCTTTCTTCCAAATTGGTGCATGATGTTTCAAAGTATCAATTGCATAACGACACGCAGCAAAAGCTTCTCCTCGATGAGGACAACCCACCGCAACTAAAACACTAATTTCACCAATTTGTAAACGTCCGATGCGATGATGAATAACAACGCGGTTAGTATCAGGATATTCTTGACGAAGCTCCAAAGCAATTTTTCTAAAGACTTCTAGCGCCATTGGTTCATAAGCTTGGTATTCTAAACAAACCACAGGCTTACCATCAGTTTGATTGCGTACCGTACCGCTCATAACGACAATTGCCCCATTCGCAGCATCATCTGCTAAACTATAGACTTCATCGAAAGATAAAGGTGCAAAAGTAATCGCAAAATTATCGTTGATATTAGTTTCAGGAGCCAGAGGAGCAAAGTTAATCATTTTGTTAGAAAATTCCAATGATTTGATTATATTGTGAATCAATCAAGTAGAGAATGGGAGGTAAAAACTTACTCTCTCATTCTCTCATTTTTTTATTCCTCTGGTTCAATTCCCGCAGCCCTTAATTGTGCAGCCAAACGTTCCGCACGCTGTCTTTCTCGTTGAGCATTTGCACGTTCTCGTTGAGCTAATTCAAACCCCCACAATAACAATTCTCCCCCTCGATTCCACCACCGCAACCAATAACCAGTACGATTTTCTCGCGTTCCTTCCCAAATTCCCAGAAATAGTTCCATTTCTCCAATCCAATAGCGTTTATTCTCATCGGAATTTTGCAGTTGATAACGTCCCGAACTATCAAGACGATATACTTCTAAATTTCCATTATTAGGTTGAAAAATCGCGTAATTAGAAACTCGTAAAATTTGTTCATAGAAAAACCACTTCCCAGGAGGATAAGTTGGTTTTGTTGAATATTCACCCCCTTCAGAATCAGAAAGAAACTCCATGACAATTATTGGAATTTCTCCTTGCAATTGTGGTGTATAACTACGAATCACTTCTTCTCTAGGTACGTTGATTTTTCTTACATAAGCCCAATCGGGAGCTTTAACCACAATTTTGCCGTTAACTGTAGCACAAATCCCGTAATTAGTTGGGACTAAAGCGTTACTTGGTAATTTACCAGCAACTTCTAAACTTTCAGTCAAAGCGGCTGCTAAAGGAGGCTGATTAATATTATCCACTGGTTCATTTGGTAAAACGTAATCTTCGGGTAGTTTTTCCCAAGTAATTTCTTTAAGAGTGATTGGAACTGCCATTGCTTATCTAAACTAAATCATCTGTTAACATTCGGAGTTGCTCTGTTAATATTCTAGACGAACTAAATAAATATTTAATTATTCCAAAGCTGATTCCAGAAAAATGTTAGAGAATCGTAATTCCTGTCAAGACAGAATATCAACGATATTTGACAAATCGACTTAAAATTAGCTAATTAGGTAAGCTGCGAAAAGAATTTCCTACCTTTCCTACTTTATATTAGTGAATTCATTAAAGAAATATTACGAAAACTAGCCAGGATAAGTAAAGACAATATAATATTATCTTGCGACCAAAAGGTAAATATCTTGGGAGGAAACTAAAAAAATCAGCCGTTGTTATTAAAAATAAAAAGCGATCGCTACAAATATAGAATTGGATCGAGTCTGGCAGCTATGATCTAAAATATAGCTAAACAAGCTAGACTTAAGCGCCAGACATCAATTGCAGCAAATGAAGTAATAATCTTGAAAAGTCAAACGAAACAAAAATGACGAGTATTACTAACTTTACGAACTTCTTAACGTTAGGATTAGTTTTTGAATCTTTGAACGATTTTAGAACTTTCCTAACTGACTTAGGTATTACGATAGTAGTAGTTATTGTTCTTTACATTCTCTGCTTTTATGTATTGCGCTTCTGGCTACGTCAACTATCAAACGACCTCCCTTTAGTTGCTTTAAATGTATCTCGATTTCCAGTAGTGGCGATCGCCTTAGCTATTGGAATTAAAATCTCGCTGAACACTCTACCATCAGATGATAAATTTCCTATTCTCCAAAGAGTTCTCTCGGCTTTTATGGTAGTAGTAGGAACCTACTGGTTTGCCAGAATAATTACTGAAGTCCTTATTTACTTTTTGAAAGATTACGCCGAGAAATCAGAGGCAATGTGGGACGATGTTGTTGTTCCGATCTTAGGTACGACACTACCAGTAATTATTTATATAGTTGGTGGTTTACTTGCTTTACAATCACTTGGTATCGATCTTACTGGTCTTTGGGTAGCTTTCGGTGGTGCTACCTTTGTTTTAGGTTTTGCCTTAAAAGATATCCTCGCCAACTTTTTTAGTGGTTTAGTCTTACTAATTGACACACCCTTTCGGTTCGGCGACGTAATTTCTCTTCCTAATGGTTCTCTAGCGGTAATTAAGCATATTGGTCTGCGCGTGACTAATTTATATCTTATTGATACTCATAGTGAGATGTATATCCCCAATGGAGCATTAGAAAGCCAGCAAATTATTAATTTAAGTCGTCCTACTTCGCACTACTACTACACAGTAAGTATTCCCTTACAAACAGATGTTGATCCCACACGAGCGATCAAAATTATGGAAAACGTAGTCTTAGCTCATCCAGATACTTTAGGAGATATTGAGAAAAAACTGGAGATGCTTGACCGTTTCTATGGATTTTCTGGTACTGGTGTCAGAGAAGATCAAAAAAGAGAAATTGGTCGGGAACGCTTATTAGCTGAAAAAGAAGTCAACCTCAAACTACAAAAAATTGAGAAAGACTTTGAACTATTGTCAGACAAAATTTCTCACTTAGAAAGAGGTGGGTTGGATCTTAATGAGATTAGTAACATTCGCGGTGACTATTTAGAAATCTGTGAACTAATGGGCTTAGAAATGCGTACAGAGCGACTCTGGGGCAAACGGAAGCGTTCTTGGTTAGAAGAAGCACAGGGAAATGCAATTGACGATTCGCTACTTGGTTTAATGAGAAAGTGGTATCTGGCTTGGGAAAAAGATCCAGATTTAATGAAGGAAGATCGGATTATTTTGCCCAAGGAATGGGAACAAAAGATAGATTTGTTGAAGATCAAAATGAATAAATTATTCAAGATTATGACAGATCCATCGGGACAAGAAACCAGACTTGACGATTATGTAGAAACTATGCGTTTCTGGTTATCGGAAAGCTTCAAAAGTTCTCGTAACGAGTGGCAAGATCCTAAAGTATGGGCGGACAAAGATTCAGTAATTAAATTTTACGTTGACGACATCAAGTTAGAACACTGCGAACGGGGAAACCGGATTAAGAGTGAAGTACGTCGCGAAATGATTTGGCACTTGAGACAAGCTTATCTCTACAAGTAGATTGCTGAAGTTTACTTGAAGTAAGTTAACTAAGTTAATTATTGAAGAATAGAAGTTAGATTGTTAATCTGACTTCTATTTTTAATTGCAAAAGTTAAGCGAATAAATAAATTAAGAGTGGTTTTTTACCTGTAAATGTTGCAACAGTAAACCGCAAACATCTTTGGCTTCAATTACCTCACTTACTAAGAAATCCGGGTTTTGAGTGACAAACAAAGGACTTTCTGTTGGGGAACTTGTCACGCAACCGTGGGAACCTTGGACTAAATTAGCATCGAGAGGGATAACATCCATTAAATAGCGAAAACCAAGTTGTTTTTGCAGTAATTTCTGAGCAATTTTTACTTTTGGTAGCTTGAGTTGAGGATCGACAAATAACTCGACGGGATCGTAACCTGGTTTGCGATGAATATCGACAGTTCTGGCAAAATCGGGTGCAGAATTGTCATCTAGCCAATAATAATAAGTAAACCACGCATCTGAGTCGGCGATCGCCACTAACTCTCCAGACCGAGGATGATCGAGATCATATTTACGCTTTCCTTCGCTGTCTAAGACTTCTGCAACTCCTTCTGTAGCTTCAAGTAGCGATCGCACTTTCGGGAGATACTCAGCATCATTCACATAAACATGGGCTAACTGATGATCTGCTACCGCAAAAGCCACACTCACACCCGCATCCAACAATTCTCTTCCTAACTCCTCTCGTACCGCTAGCAAACCATTTTCCCGCAGCATCCGATTCAAATGTACTGGCTTCGACACCGGACTAATTCCATATTCCGAAAGTAAAACTACTTCAGCATTTTTCGCTGCATAAAAATCAATTAAATCGCCACAAACCTCATCAATTTCTTGTAAATCTTTAGCTACTTTGTCCGCAGTAGTTCCTACTCTCTGCAAACAATAATCTAAATGAGGTAAATAAATCAAAGTTAAAGTAGGATGATATTTTGATTCGATCCATTTTGCCGAATTAGCAATCCATTGACTCGACACAATTGAAGTATTCGGACCCCAAAAATTAAATAACGGAAATTGACCTAACTCAGCTTGAATTTTGGGGCGAATATCTGCTGGTTGCGTATAAATATCCGGCAATTTTCTCCCATCAGCCGGATACATTGGACGAGGCGTAATTGTATAATCTGCTGATGAATACATATTGTACCACCAAAACACATTAGCACAGGTAAAATTCGGGTCAATTTTCTTCGCCATTGACCAAATTTTCTCACTTTCAACTAACTTATTCGACTGTCGCCAAAACTTAACTTCGCACTCGTCGCGGAAATACCATCCATTCCCAACAATACCATGCTCACTGGGCATTTTTCCCGTTAAGTAAGTTGCTTGGGCTGCACAAGTTACCGCAGGTAAAACTGGCTTAATTGCCGCCATTTTTCCTTGTTCAATCCATTGAGACAAACGCGGTGTATATTTTCCTAATAAACTTGGTGTTAAACCAACAACATTAATAACAACTGTTTTCTGCATAGATAATAATTATTCTTTAACTTCTTGAAAAATTCATAACTTCTAATACCCATTCGTATTCTCTCTTAATCGATGCAAGTACATCTATTTTAATTTCTGCTGGTAAAACATCCCAGGTATACGTTTCAATTTCTAAATGGTTACAAACTGGATTATTTTGCAAAATGTTTAAAACAGTTACAATATCATCTTGAGTAGATTGTAAAAGATGATAATCGGCAATAAAAATTGGTACATGAAAATGGGTTCGCCATTCTTTTGCTGAAGTATTTTCTAAATAAGGTAAGGCAGTTACTAAATCTTGATAGTGAGAAAATCTTCCGTTTACTAAACGTTCGATGACTTGATGTAAATAAGTCGATTCGGCAAAGGGAGATAAACGTTGCTGAATTTTTTTTCTTCCTTCAAGTTCTGCTGGTAAATTCACTTTAATTGCCGCACTAATTTGGATTTTACCAATTTTAATTCCTGCGGTTTGTAAAAGCTGAAAAACCTGATTTGGTTCTTCATATTCTACAGCAAAATGACAAGTATCGTAGCAAATGCGAATGTGTTCTCGTAAATGTTCTTCAGCCAATTCGGGAGAAATTGCTAATGTCTCAGCTAAAAATGAGCCTCCAATCGGTAAAAGACTTTTTTCAAAATAAGCAATTACTTCTGCGGTATTTTCGATTTGTCCATCGGGTTCTGGTTCCAAATCGAGATGCAATAATTTTCCCGTTTTTTGACGAATTTTGACCATTTCCGCAGTTAATCTTGCTAGATTTAGACTGCTTTCTTTCAACAGAATTTCACTAAGATGTTTGTCTTTTTCCCACCAAAGTTTATAAGATAAAGGTACTGTAGAAATGCCGCCATCCATTCCTACGGGTAAAAGATGAGCGAGAATTTTTAGTAAGCGAGTTGTATAGTCTAAACGTGCAGGTTTTGACCAATCTGGTGAGTAAACTTTGTCCTTGACTACTTGTTGATGAAAACCGCCGTAGGGAAAGCCGTTTAAGGTAAAAACATACAAGTTTTGTGCAGTTAGCCACGACTGAAATTCAGCAAGATTATTTCCGGCTAATAATTCTCGTGTGGCTACATCTGCTAACCGCAAACCAATTCCAAATGGTTGTGTTGGTGAAAGCTGATCTTTAAGAAGGGGAATATATTGCTTGAGGTTAGTCAAGACTTCTGACCAAGTTTCACCTGGGTGAATGTTTGTACAATAGGTTAAATGAAAGTTTTCGTCAATTTTCATTAATTAACTTGCTAGTTTGTATTCAATTTGTTGTAAGAAGGAAACTGCTTGTTTGTATAAATTTAAATCAACTTCGTGAACTTCTTTTCCTCGCCCTAATTTTGAGAGGAGAGTAATACTTAATTCTCCTCCTAAATGTTCTTTAAATTCAATTAAACCTTTGAAGACGGAACGGGGATGTTCGGGACGTTCAATTTGTTCAATTAATTCGGGGACAAATAATTCAAAGCCAATGTCAGTTAAGGTTTTGATAATTTGCTGCCATTCAGCTAAAGAAAGCCAACCAAGCAAATAAGAATAGGTACTATCTAAAGCAATGCCGATCGCTACTGCTTCGCCGTGACGCAATTCGTAGTTGGTAAGATGTTCTAAGCGATGGGCTGCCCAATGTCCGAAGTCGAGGGGACGGGAGGAACCCATTTCAAAGGGATCGCCACTGTTAGCAATATGATCTAAGTGTAACTGGGCGCAACGATAAATTAATTGTTCCATTGTTTCCATGTCTCGCTGCGCTAAAGCTTGGGCGTTGTCGCTGATAAAATCAAAGAAATTTTTGTCTTTAATTAAGGCTACTTTCACGGCTTCAGCGATGCCCGATCGCCAGTCTCTTGCGTCGAGGGTTTTGAGAAAGTCGAAGTCGTTTAAGACGGCGTAGGGGGGCGCAAAACTGCCGAGGAAGTTCTTTTTCCCGAAGGCGTTAATCCCGTTTTTCACGCCGACTGCGGAGTCGTTTTGGGATAAGACTGTGGTGGGGATGCGAATTAATCTGACACCTCGGTGGGCGGTTGCGGCGGCGTATCCTACCATGTCTAAGACTGCACCACCGCCGATCGCTAAAATGTATGAATGACGACACAAACCAACTTGGTTAATTACTGAATGTAGTTTTTCGATTAGTTGGGGGTCGTTTTTTGAGGCTTCGCCACCGGGAATTATTATTGGTTGAGTTGATAATTGGAGAAGATGTTGATACTTTTTGGCGTAGTTAGCGATTTGCGCTGATAAGTGAGGATGATTGGCGAATACACCAGAGTCGATAACGGCGATCGCGTTTTTGGGTTTTTTCTCGCCATCGTCGGCAATTATTTGGGCTAATAAGGGATTATCTAATTCAAATAAGCCGTTGGTGAAATGTACGCCGTAGTTGAAGGTAACTCGAACTTGTTGTTGGATTGGCTGAATCTGAAATTGTTTTTTCTTAGCGATGGTAAGGGTCATTATTTTTTCCTAAATTAAGTATTTTATGTAACTGAAAAAAGCTTGGCTAATTTGAGGGAAATCGGGAGTAAAATCAATACCGCGAAACCGTAAATTAAATTGGTAAATCCGGCGGCAACTGCGGCATCTAAGACAATCAGAGATAAGACTCCAGCCATAACTGCGGTGCGAATTTTTTCAGGGATTGGTTCGCGGGCAGCTTGGAAAAATGGAGGGATAATTCGCACTGCTAAAAAGGTAGCAAAGGGCAGGGCGAGAAGGAACTGATAGTTAGGTAATAATCCTAATAATAATATACCACTAATTACTAGAAAAATTAAGCCTAAAGCGAAATATCCAGTAATTTTTTTGCCGCCTGTTACTTCTCCTTGGCTAATTGCGGTAATTGCGCCAATATAGACGATCGGAATTAAAGCTAAATACCATCTTTGGGTGAGCATTGTATTAACAACACTAACACCAAGTAATAAATTAGCGCCGCGACACAAACCCATATTTAAGGGTCCGAAAAAAACATTGTGTTTCGCAATTGCATCGTAAAATAATGCTGCTAAGGCGACGAAAGCGGCTAAACCTGCGCTAATTAAGGAAACTTGGGCTGCGGCAATAATTCCGATGACTAAAAGAAGACTACCTAAAATTATTGCATTTGTAAGAGAAGCGCGATCGCTAGGAATTGGTCTTTCGGGACGTTCTTTTGCGTCGAGTTCGGCATCGAAAACATCGTTAAATACTACGCCGCCGCCATATAATCCGGTTGTAGCTAAGAGTAACCAACCTAGAGGAAATAAGCTAGCAATTGTAGTTTCTTGGTTAATAATTTGAGCAAAAAGAATTGCCGATCCTGAAGCAGCAAAACCAACTAATATATCTGCCCAAGCAGTAATAATATTTGCTGGACGCATCAGTTGTAAATATGCCCACAAACTGTTAGTTGTTAAACTTGCTGCTTTCATTTCTTTACCTCTAGATTGGGGATTAGGGATCGGGGATTGGGGACTGGGGATTAGGGATTGGGGATTGGGGATTAGGAAACAAGAAGGAAAAATTGATAACTGGTAAATGCGGGTACTTGCTAATAAAAATCGATTTATTTATTTCTATTCAATAACTAAGAAGTCGTCAACCGATTCGATCCCAGGTTTTTGTCCGCGTAAAACCGAATTCCCGTCGTATAATTGAGATTGATCGGCTTTAGCTGCTTCACTCCAATCTGAGGCTTGCATTTGTCCAGTTTGACTGTATGCTGCGAGGGCATTTTCGTAGCAAACCGCGCGCACATGGTCTTCAGGAATGCCTTTTTCTAACATTAATTTGGCGGTTTTTGCGACAGCTAAAGGATCGCTTACGCCCCAGTCGGCGCTACTATCAACAATGATCCGATTTTTGCCGTATTTCCGAACAACTTCGACCATTCTGGCGTTACCCATTTTGGTCATGGGATAGATGGTAAAAGCAGCCCAGAAACCGCGATCTAAAACTTCTTGAAAGGTTTCTTCGTTGTTGTGGTCGATAATAACTTGGGAGGGATCTAAACCATGTTCGATACAACGATCCATACTTTGACTTGCGCCAGCTTTTTTGTTGCGATGGGGTGTATGAATTAAGACTAAAGTATCTAATTCTTTAGCGAGTTCGAGTTGTTGACGAAAGTATTTATCTTCAGTTTCCGTCATATCATCGTAACCAATTTCACCGATCGCCACTACTCCTTCTTTACAAGCATAAAGCGGCAGTAGTTCCATGACTTTTTCGGCTAATTCAGCATTGTTAGCTTCTTTGGGGTTCAAGCCAATTGTGCAATAATGTTTGATCCCAAATTGACTGGCGCGAAAGCGTTCCCAACCGACTAAGCTGCTAAAATAATCTTTGAAACTACCGACAGTAGTGCGCGGTTGTCCTAACCAGAAAGAAGGTTCAATCACGGCAACAATGCCATATTCTCGCATGATTAAGTAATCGTAGGTGGTGCGAGAGGTCATGTGAATATGAGGATCGATAAAAATGAGGTTATCGTTTGCCATGATTTAGGTTCCCTGGTTCAACAAAATTTGCTTGCTAGTTAGCGGTAAGATGCTTTTGGGTAAAACTTTCCCAAGTGAGAGATCCGGTGGCGATCGCCTGTTTTAATTCTGGATGACGAGCTAAAATTGCTTGGGCGGCGGCTGAGTTAGACTGAGAACAAGCGATCGCTGCTGCTTGTTGTTGGATTGGATCGGGATCTGCGCTTACTTTTTCGAGATCTGCCGCCAATTCTTCATCTATGAATGAACCCACAGGTCGCCACAACTCAGGAGAGACGGTACGTCCGGCTGCCCAACGTTCGTGGGCGTAAGCGGACAACATCTTGGCTAATTCGGGGTTAGCGCGATCGTCAAGTCCGTAAATTAAATATAAAGGAATACCGACAAATAAAGCCTTTAAAACCATTTGATTCCAGGCATTTTGCTCAAAATAAGCGGCTGGATAAGGATTGCGTTGGGCGATCGCTTGAAATACTGTGGTCATATTACTACGCACACCTTCAGCCGCTTGTCCTTGATACAATTCCGGATGAGGTAGTAACGGAAAACTTTGATACAGCGCCACCAACTCCCCTTCATCCGCAGTCGTAAAAACTTGGCGCAGAGTTTGCCAATATTTCTCCGGGCGACTATTAGGTAAAGCTAAAATCAGTAAAGTACGACCAACTTGATCAACCCGCCAATTACCGGGAAACCAACCTTTTCGTAACTTCTCTGCTGCTTGTAAATCTTCCTGATTTAAATTTAAATCTGCTTTCCCCAGATAGCGAGGAACCGCACTAAAAGAAGTATAAAATACCTTTTCCGGCGCACCTTCAGCAATTTTTTCTCGCTTTTCGGTCAACCACTGTAAACCTTTTTGACTAGCGCGAGATTCTAGCCAGTTTTGCAGTAGTTGAGTAACACTTTCGATTTCGACCTGAGTTGCGGTAGACATTTTCACCCAGTTTAAACAACAACCGATCTCGTCTCATCTTGACTTCCCTGGTAATTTCGCTCTCGATCAGTATAAATACTTAGTAAGTTACTAATGAGGAGAGGAGTGAAATTCCCCCAACACTTAAGTATCAAGGGAATAAGATACAGGGATAACATTTAAGTTATTTCCCTGAGTCTGCATAGTCAACTAAGATCGCTCTACTTCACAAAATCTTCAATCATGTCAGTAATTTTATTAAGCTACTGTAAAGCATTTTCGGCGCTCATTGCGAAAAAGAGCTTGAATTTCCCTAGTTAGATTTACTGATTTTGTCCGATAGTCCCTAGTCGCTACTACTTCACAAAAGATAATGAGGACAAGAAAAAATTAGTCGCCAAACTGATAATACCAATTTGAAAAGCGCTACGCTACATAATCTGTATCTGTAGCATTCATCCCGTGAAAATGGGATAAATATTCGCCGCGACGACTGAAATTATTTCCTTCTCACCAGTCACTAAGTTACCAATCTAAGTTAAAATTTCTCGTCCTCCCATCATTTTTTGGTAACGCAACTCTAACTCTTTTTTCAATGAAGACATCCCTGCTAAATTTTGGTCAGCAAGGATAATTTTTTCCGCCGCATCTCTAGCTAAAACTAACACTTCTTGGTCTTCCACTAAACTAGCTAAAGCAAAATCTGGCAACCCTGACTGACGACTTCCTAACACTTCTCCGGGACCTCGAAAACGCAAATCCATTTCTGAAATAAAAAAGCCATCTTGGGACTGTTCCAAAACCGTTAAACGCTGACGCGCATCGGGATTTTTACTACTACTCATTAACAGACAATAAGAGTTATGAGAACCGCGTCCAACTCGACCGCGTAATTGATGCAATTGTGATAAACCAAAACGTTCGGCATTTTCAATCATCATCACTGTAGCATTAGGAACATCAACTCCGACTTCAATTACTGTTGTTGAGACAATAATTTGCATTTCATTGTCGCGAAATTTAGTCAGCGCTTCGTCCTTTTCTGCTGAACTCATCCGACCATGTAATAAACCGACTTCAAAGTTAGGAAAAATATTATTTTGCAGTCTAATTTGTTCTTCAACCGCCGCACGAACATCTAATTTTTCCGACTCTTCAATCATCGGAAAAACAATATAAGCTTGTCTTCCTTGCACTACTTCGCGGCGAATTAAATCGTAAGCATTGGTGCGTTCTTTTCCAGTTAAAACCGAGGTAGTAATTGGTTGTCTTCCTGGTGGTAACTCGTCAATTTGTGAGACATCTAAATCGCCGTGAACAGTTAAGGTTAATGTCCGTGGGATGGGAGTTGCAGTCATTGTTAAAACATGAGGAGATTGTCCTTTTGCTAGTAAGCGCGCTCGTTGTTGTACACCAAAGCGATGTTGTTCGTCAATTACAGCTAAACCTAATTTTTGAAAGTTAACTGGATCTTGAATTAAAGCGTGAGTTCCTACTAATAAAGGTAATTCTCCAGTTACTAATTGAGCATGAATTTCCCGACGTTTAGAAACTTTGGTCGAACCTGTGAGCAATTCTACTGGTAAATGAAGTAAATTAAACCAACTAACTAACTTGCGATAATGTTGTTCAGCTAATACTTCGGTCGGAGCCATTAAAGCTGCTTGATAACCGGATTGAATTGCTGCTAAAATGGCAAAAACCGCGACCACAGTTTTCCCGGAACCCACATCTCCTTGAACAAGACGATTCATTGGTGTGGTTGATTCTAAGTCTTGTAAAATATCAGAAACTACACGCTTTTGAGCATTTGTCAAGGCAAAGGGCAAAACTTTTTTAAATTGGTCAATAAGTTTACCTGTGGGAGCTAAAATAGCACTTTGTTGAGTTTGTTTTTGTTCTTGACGACGTTGCAGAAATCCTAACTGGAGAAAGAAGAATTCATCGAAAACTAAACGTCGTCGTGCATGAGCGAGAATTTCCGGGTTATCAGGGAAATGAATATTGGCGATCGCGTCTTGCAACCCAATCAAGCTATACTGATTTCGTAAACCCTTGGGGAGGGGATCTTGCAGTTGTTTAATTGCGGGAAGTGCGGCAATTACCGCTTTTCGCACCACATCGGCACTCACTCCTTCGGTTAAAGGATAAACAGGCAATACCCGCCCAATTTTAATTGAGTCTATACTTGCGCCAGGACTCTCTAGAACCTCGATTTCTGGCTTTTCTAGGGTCAAACCATATTTATTCTTTTTCACCAGCCCAGAAGCGGCAACGATCGCACCCACTGGATAACCACGTTTATGAATTTCTTGCCAACCGCGAGTGGCAAAATAAGCACCATTAAAAAAACGATTCAGTTTAATTTGTCCGGTTTTATCTTTAATTTGCAAGGAAAAAATGGTTAATTTTTTATTTTTTGGGCTAGTAAAACAATCACAGCGTTTAATCATTCCCACAATTGTTACTGTTTCCCCAGTTTCGAGTTCGCTAATATTAACTTGACGCGAATAATCAATATGTTGGCGAGGATAGTAAAATAAAATATCTCTTACAGTTAAGATACCTAAACGCTCTAAAATTAGGTTTCTGCTAACCCCAAATTTTCTGAGTTCGTCGATTGTGTGGTCAAGTTTAATAATTTCATCTTCATTGTTAACTTCCGCCACAATTGAAGTTGTAGTCGCTTGTTCAGGTGGAGAAAATAAAGAGGGTGCTTCCAGAGATTGCTGAAACTCTTTGAGGAAATCACGTACTTGCAAAAGCAGATTTTCCCGTTGCTCAAGCGTCATTTCCGGATACTTCGCAAAGTAAATCGCAAAATTCCGCCAGCATTGTCTTTGAATTGCTGTTCCTTCTGAGGGTGGTTGTTGGAAGTTTAACTGCAAAAACTCGCTAAAGCGATACTGATTCCCTTGGATGTCAGTAAAGCCTCTTTCTGCTTCAACTGCTAGGGCTTTGTGCAATCGCGCCCAATCTGGTGAATTAGTCATGGTTCTGTGAGTTTGAGTTATTGTTAGTACATTCGTACATCTTATGAGTACATCTTAAATGATCGGCGATCGCGCCGGGAGGATATATGAGACTTAGAGAAGGAAGAGACAAGGAGGAGTGTTGGGAGTGTGGGAGGTGTTGGGAGTGTTGGGAGGATTACTCTTTAGCGATGGCTACGCCGATAACAGTGGTACATTTGAGCAACATCAACTCCCCCAACTCCCCCAATTCCTCCAACTCCTCCAATTCCCCCAACTCTTCCCAATCCCCAACAGTGCGCGTTCCCTAGCGCCGTGCGACGGCGCGGGGTCGCACTGCAATCCCCA
>JAWQFW010000122.1:0-15089 GCA_035968095.1 Oscillatoria sp. PMC 1068.18 | reverse complement strand
CTTCACATCTATGAATTATTTTTATTAAGATAATTTTAACTTTTAGCTAAAATAGCTTAACGAATACTTTTATAACTATTCATAAAACCGATAAATATCTTCTTAAAAGTTCGAGAAAATTTAAGCAGAAAATTTTCTTTAATTTCTGGCTTAACTGGAGCGCAAACTTCAGATGGCGACCAGAAATGCTCGTTAAAATCGTAGTAACTCATACTCTCGACTCCTAATTCCTATTTTTAGAGTTGACAATTTAAGAAATACCAGTAATTTAAGCGCACAAATATTGACTTGAAGCAGAAAAGTTTCTCCAAGTTTTTTAGCTGCTACTGGCTTAATCTTTGCTGACTTCATTCAACTATTTTGAGAGTCAGTCAGGAAATTTTTCTTTTGAATTGTACTTAAGTTCACTACAAGCAATTTTCAAGTCAGAGTGTTAGGATCGATACCTAATGCTCGCAATCTCTGTGCTAAAATTTGAGCGCGTCGTTCAGCATCGGTAGCCCTTTCTTCAGCATCGGTAGCCCGTTGTTCGGCTTGCTGAATACGTTCTTCTGGGGTAAGATAACGTTGTCCTTGGCGATCGCACCAATAAAGCCACTCTCGCTCAATTCCTTGATAAGTTCCTCTTTCTCTCGTAATAGCTAAATTAAGTTCCGGTAGCCAAACATTTTCACCCGGTTGTAACACATATTCTTTGTTAACTAAGCGATACACTTCCAAACGCTGTTTGCGCTTACGCAAAGGATTATAAATAACGTAGTATAAAATTCCTAAATCAGCATACATTTGCTTCTTTTTCGTATATTCCCCGCGACGTTTTTGGGAAACAACTTCCAAGACTAAAATTGGTAAGACTCTTTCTTCCCAAAGTACATAACTCAAACGCAAACCTTCATCAATAAATCTGGGAACTTTAATACTCAGAAATCCATCAGGAACGATCGCGGGTTGATCTGGATCGTAGTATATTCCCATATCGACACCAAAAAACCAATCCCAACGATCTGCCCACAATAAAGCAATCATAGCCTTTAACAGACCCGGAATCATATCTTGCAGTTCATTATCCACTGGCGTATCGTCAGAATCAGGTAAATCTTTAGCGGTAGGTAAACGAGTTAATGAATCATAATTTAACATAAAAACTCCTTCTTTTAGCTAATTTTATCTGCGGTTAAAGATAACTCCGAAAACTCCTCCTAATCCTAACAAAACCCAAGTTAACCAATTTCCCCAACGCACATACAAAGTTCGAGTTTGTCGTCGATAAATTGTGTCTGCGTGTAATTCGTAAGTGTTAATTCCCGAAAGCCATAAAGTGCGTCCACGGGGGTCTACAATACCAGAATAACCTGTATTTGTGGCTCGCACTGCCCAGCGATCGCTCTCAATTGCACGCATCACATCTTGGGCGTGATGTTGGGCGGGCATTGTTTCGCTATAATGGGCGTTATTCGACGATGTTAAGATAAATTCGCCGCCGTTTGCGGTTTGACGACGAAAATGTTCGGGAAAGGCTGATTCATAACATATTCCTACAGTTGCGCGACCAAAAGGTGTCTCGAAAATTTGATTATTTTTTCCCCTGACTAAGTGTGCGTTGAGTGGCGAAAGTCTGTCTATCAAACGTCCTAAAACTTGCTCGAAAGGTATATATTCACCTAACGGAACTAACTTAACTTTATCGTAGCGACTAAAGGTTTTTCCTGTCCCGGTAATCGTAAATAAACTATTAGTAATTCGGTTTCCTTTTTGGTCAAATCCTCCTACCCAAGCTAAAACTTTTTTATTAAGAATTGCTTGGTATAAAGAACTAATTTCCCGTGTTTGTTCGTCCCAAACAAAAGGTAAGGCAGTTTCAGGAGTTAAAATTGCTTCGACACCACGGTCTACTAAAATATTATAGCCGTTTGTATAGCCTTCGATTGCTTTTCGCCAACCCGCCGCATAAAGTTTAATTTCGTTAGGAATATTACCTTGAATAATGCCAACTTGAAGCGCGTTTTCGCTAGTTTTTGCTACGGGACGATTATACATAGCAAAACCGATTAAATGTAGAGTTAATAAGCAGCCGATACCTGTAATAAGTAACGTTTTTTGTTTGCGGTTAATGATGAATTCAGCTATCAATCCGTTGACGGTAACAATTGCGGCGGTAACTGTTAGTGGTCCAGAAATTTGAGATAATTGGAGAATCGCTAAATTATGAGGACTTTGGGTGTAAGCAATTGATGACCAATATAAGGGGGTTTTTGCCCATAAAGCTTCGATACTAGACCACAAAGCTACGCCGATTAAAATTCGTAACCAAACTAGGTTTAAAAACTTGAAATTACGACCTAAATATGTTATAATAAGCGACCAAGTAATAACAATCCCAATTCCCCAAAAAGTAATAAATAACCAACAAAAAATGGCGATCGCCAAACTCGCTAACCAGGGAACACCCATCCATGTCATCGGATGCACCCCCGTTATCCAAAACAAAGCCATGCCGTGATAGCCGAATCCCCACGCGATCGCGTAACAAATTACTTCTCGATAAGCAAATTTTTTCTCCGCAGAATTGACGACTAAAATCCAGAGGGGAATTACACCAATCCAAGCTAAAAACCAAGCATTAAAAGGTGCTGGTGTCAACCCCATAATTACTCCACCAATTAAAGCGAGAAGGACTCGATAAGTTAAGAAACTTTTCAGTAACGAAAGCATTTATTTCCGCAAAATAGTTAATTTTTGAGTTAATCTAAGAATTAACAACGAGTTGTTATCTTTCAGGATTGTCCGATGAAATCTGATACACTAGCGGTGGCTAATCGCGCCTTTGAACAGTTGAAACAGGGATTAGCAACAGGAGAGTGGGACTCATTTCTCGATCTACTTACTGATGATTTTAGCTTATGGTTTCCCGCAGGTCGCTTTCAAGGATTAAATCAAGGAAAAGAAAAAGCTAGAGAATTTTTTCACTATGTTTCGGAAAGTTTCAGTGAAGGACTTGAGGTAATTTTAGATCGAGTTACCAGTAATGAAAGTACAGTAGTTTTTGAGGTACGTTCCCAAGGAAAATTACGGGGAGAAACTTATAAAAATCGGATTGCTATTTCCTTTGATGTTCGCGGTGACAAAATTTGTGCTTATCGGGAATATTTCGGTAGTGACGGTAAATCTTATTAACTTTGAGGTGAAAATTAAATGAAAGTTGCACTGATAACAGGGGGAACGCGAGGAATTGGTTTGGCGATCGCGCACCGACTAGCGCAAAATAATTATAACCTAGTTCTCGGCTACCGTTCTAACCACGATGCCGCCGAGAAAGCCAAACAAGAGTTAGAAAAATGCAATATTCAAGTTGTTACCGTCGCAGGTGACATCAAACAACCGGAAACCGTTGATAAGCTGTTTCAAGTTATCGAAAACGATTTCAACAATCAACTCACTAGCTTAGTTTGTTTAGCTGGCTATCTCATCAATGGTAAACTTCCCGGAGAATTTACCTTTGCACAATACGACGAAGCCCAAGAACTTTATCCAAAATCCTTTCTGCGTTGCATGGAAAAAGCCTTAGCTTGTATGCAAGATAACCAAGGTAGAGTCGTCGTAATTTCTTCTCGTGGAGTTCATAACCCAGGCACATTTTATGGGATGTTAGCCCCAGCTAAAGGCGCAATGGAAGTCTTAGCAAAACATTATGCTTTAGCCGTCGCCCCGCGAGGAATTACAGTTAATATTGTTGCACCTGGTTACATCAAAACTGAAGAATGGGAACAAGTTTTTGAAACCCTTCCTTATCTCGAAGAAATGCCCCCCAATGTGACACCAATGGGACGATGGGGAGAACCAGATGATGTCGCGGCTTTGGTGAGTTTTTTGTGTTCCCAAGAAGCGAGTTTTATCACAGGTCAACATATTTACATTGATGGTGGTGTGGGGCTATCTTTATTTTGGAATATTCATCGTTCTCAAATTTCTCCGCAAGAGTCAGCATGAATTTTATCTAGCAGTTATGAAAATAGTTTATATCAGTAATTTTTTTGACTTTTGCAATTAATAATTTTGCATTGCTACATTATAGTAGTAGAACAATACTCTTCTGCTATAACTCATATCCGGTGAACTGTTCCCAAAACATTACTTAATAATTAGGCAACTAAGATTTAAGTTAATTGTCTATTTTATTCGTCGTGAAAAAAGTTTGTGAAGATGATTCAAGTTTAAGGATTCACTTTCTTTCCGAGCAATTTTGTTGATTTATTTTGAGTCGGGAAGGCAATTTTGGGAACAAGATTATTTCTAGCTGGAAGCTTTAGTTTCTCTGGCTAGTTTTCGGAATTTATCTAAGCTAGAATCGGGACGACGACGATTTGAGCTATCAACTGAACGAGAAAATTGCTTTGCTGAGGTTTTAGTTTCAGTTTGAGTAGATGCTGTTTTTTGCTCTGACTCTGATTCGATCAAAGAAGTAGCTGCTTTTAAACCGAAGAGGTTAGTGATAAATTCACCTAAGTTACCGATTTTTCGAGCTAAGAAACTAAAAGATTGAGATATCCAAGCGACTAAACGAAACCAAATATTTTGTATGGTTTGCATTAATTTACTCCTAAATTTTCATAAAAACTAACGCCAAAATGGTAGTGCTAATTATTTGTATTAGTTACTGTTTTGACTATTTTGGTCGTTTTCCCTCAAAATATTTGTTTGTTTTTTTGAGGGTTTATCTATTAGTAACAATAGCTAAAATTCGTTGAGGTTATACCTAACTAGAGAATGATTTACTCTCAATAAAAAATGAATGAATGTTACAAAAATTTTGCCAGAGGAACGATCGCTGGATGGACGATTCCTCTGGCTGGATTCAGTTAATTACTGAAATTGATTTATTCAGTTTCGGTGGGGCTTTCGTCTTCGTCTTCGTCTTCAGCAGCCGGGGGGACTAATGCGACAGCCGCGATCGCGTCTTCTTCGTCTAATCTCTGCACTCTTACCCCGGTGGCTGTGCGCGACTGGGGTGGAATGGCACTTACTGCTTGACGAATCATAATCCCGCGATTTGTCACTAACATCAACTCGTCGTCTTGATTGACAACGTGCAAGGCGACCAATTTATCTCCTTTACTACGAAACTTGGTTGCTGTCAACCCTTTCCCCGCCCGATTTTGCAAGCGGAATTTAGTGACGGGTACTCGTTTACCATAACCGCCAGTAGTAATAGCTAATACCCAAGGACCTGGGTTAATCAACTCTTCGCTATTCAAATCTTCATTGGTATCGTCATCCTCTTCGTCACCAGCCGTAGCAATACTGGCGGTAATTTGGGCAGAAATTACATCCATGCTGATAATTTCGTCATTTTTCCGCAGTTTCATCGATTTGACACCGCGTGTGGAACGACCGAGAGGACGCAATTGCTGGTCATTTGCTTGGAAATGGATTGCCATACCTTGACGAGAGCCAATAATAATGCTGTCTTCGGCACGAGCGAGTCTTACCCAGCGCAACTGATCTCCTTCACCGAGGGAAATGGCAATTAAACCGTTGGCACGAATTTTGCTAAATGCCGAGAGTGCGGTTTTCTTGATATAACCGTTGCGAGTGAGCATCACCAAATACTCATCTTCGGTAAACTCGCTGACAGAAACCATCGAGGTAATTTTTTCATCGCGAGAAATCGGGAGCATTTGGACGATCGGGACACCGCGTGCGGTACGGGAACCAGCCGTAATTTGATAAGCTGGAACCGAGTAAACTACGCCGCGATCGCTAAAAAACAACACATGGTCGTGGTCGCAACAACTCAAAAAATGCTCAATTCCGTCATCTTCTTTAATTTTCGCTGCCGCTTTCCCACGAGTTGCGCGACTTTGCGCCCCAAATGTATCCACTGGCATCCGTTTGATATACCCTTGTTCGGTGAGTAAAACGATCGCCTGAGCATTAGCAATTAAATCAGTATCGAGAATTTCGCCTTCATCGGGAACAATTGCCGTGCGCCGGGGAGAGGCGTGGGTTTCTTGAATCTGAGTCAGTTCTGCCTCAATAATTGCTTCAATTCGCTCACGTTTTGCCAAAATATCTTCTAAATCGGCAATTCTCAAGAGTAACTCTTCGTGTTCGGCGAGAATCTTTTCAGCTTCCAAAGCGGTTAAACGGCGTAACTGCATTTGCAAAATTGCATCAGCCTGGACTTCCGATAAACCAAATTGTTCGATCAATTCAGCTTTCGCCGTGGCACTATCAGCAGCCGCCCGAATCAAGCGAATTACCGCATCTAAGTTATCGAGAGCAATTAACAAACCTTGCAAAAGGTGATCGCGCTCTTGAGCTTTCCGCAGTTCGTATTGAGTTCTACGGGTAACTGTTTCGATGCGAAAATCGAGGAAAACCTGCAAAAATTGCTTCAGCGTCAGCAGTTGCGGTTCGCCATCAACCAACGCCAGCATATTCGCCCCGAAGTTCATTTGCAAAGGCGTTTGCTTGTACAAATTATTCACAACCACACGGGGGTTAGAATCCCGTCGTAGTTCAACCACAATCCGCATTCCATCGCGATCGCTTTCGTCGCGAATATCGGAAATTCCTTCCAAGCGCTTCTCATTCACCATTTCGGCGATTTTTTCAATCAACGCGGCTTTATTGGTTTGGAAAGGTAGTTCGGTAATAATAATCGCATCGCGATCGGGTCGTCCGCGCTGTTCGATGGTTTCGATATTCGCGACACCGCGCATCGTTATCGAACCACGTCCGCTAGTATAGGCATCTCTAATTCCCGATACGCCTAAAATCTGTCCTCCGGTGGGGAAATCGGGACCTTTGATATATTCCCGCAACCCGGTATCAGTAATTTCAGGATTGTGAATTAAGGCGATCGCGCCTTCAATCAATTCTCCCAAGTTGTGTGGTGGGATATTCGTCGCCATCCCCACCGCAATCCCACTTGCGCCGTTCAGCAATAACTGGGGAATTCTCGCAGGTAAAACTACTGGTTCCTGCTGCGAACCGTCAAAGTTATCAACGAAATCTACCGTTTCTGATTCAATGTCTCGCAGCAGTGCATTCGTCGTCAAAGTTTGTAAGCGACATTCGGTATAACGCATCGCCGCCGGGGGGTCGTTATCCACCGAGCCAAAGTTACCATGTCCGGCGATTAAAGGATCGCGCATCGAGAAACTTTGTGCCATCCGCACCAGAGCATCGTAAACTGCGGTGTCTCCGTGAGGATGATACTTACCGAGAACTTCCCCTACTACACGGGCGCATTTGCGAAAAGGACGTTCTGGTGTCAGTCCTAGCTCGTACATAGCGTAAAGAATGCGGCGGTGTACGGGTTTAAGACCGTCCTTTGCATCTGGGAGCGCCCGACCGACAATTACGCTCATTGCATATTCCAGGTATGACCTGGACATTTCATTACGCAGATCGGTCGGAATAATCCGCTCTGAGGAGAAGGTCATAAGGTGAAAAACTCCATTAAAATTTAAGTCGCTTCGTTAAATACTAAAAAGTAGCTAAATGTGCTACTTTTTATGAAGAGAATTGGTAAAATTTTCCTTTTTCTTTTATTATTTTAGCACATTTACTCAATCTCGTAGCGCGGGAAGAAATAAAGGAGGTTCGTGCAAGTGGAATTGATTTTGGCAGCAATTACGTTTGGGTTGGTTTTTTGGGCGGTAATGTCGCAATTGAGCAAAGGTTGACAATTCCCGCCTCAAGACTAGGGGATTCTTCATTCACAGAACGACGCTGAGTAAAGGCAGTACCCTTACTTTTGGCGATCGCCATTAAAATTATCTGTGTAGACACCAGCTTACCCGCTTATGTTGCCAGTCATTTATTCTGACCAATTTCTCGCTCACAATACAGGTCGATTTCATCCGGAACGACCGGAACGCCTCACTGCTATTGTTGATGCGCTGCGAAATGCTCCTTGGGCAGATCAAATTGATTGGCAATTACCTACACCTCCAGAAAAACAAAATGTTCTGTCTTGGATCGAAAAGTTACACGATTCTGAATATATTCAGTTAGTTGAGCAAATTGCCACTGGTGGTGGAGGCAGAATCGATCTCGATACTCCGGTTTCGCCTCAAAGTTATGCTGTGGCTTTACTCGCGGTTAGTGCTTGGATGGATGGAGTTGAGCAAGTTTTGACGAGGAATGCTCCGGCTTTTGTTTTAGCACGTCCTCCGGGACATCATGCCGAGAGACAAAGCGGGATGGGTTTTTGTTTATTTTCTAATGCGGCGATCGCGGCAATTTATGCTTTAAATCAACCAAATATTGCACGAGTGGCGATTCTTGACTGGGATGTTCATCACGGTAACGGTACTCAATATCTCCTCGAAACTAATCCCCAAATTGCTTATATTTCTCTCCATCAGTTTCCTTGTTATCCGGGAACTGGACAAGCCTCCGAACAAGGAATGCACAATAATGTGCTGAATTTACCTATGTCTGCGGGTAGTACCATTGCTGAATATGAAACGGCTTTTGCAGAAAAGATTATTCCTTTTTTAAATAATTTTAACCCCGATTTTTTAATTGTTAGTGCGGGTTACGATGCTAATGCTGCCGATCCTTTGGCGGGAATTTCTTTGCAACCAGAAGATTATGGAATCTTGACGAAATATTGTTTGCAAATAACTCACCGCATTCTCTTTGGACTTGAAGGAGGCTACGATTTACAAGCTTTAGCTGACTCCGTAGTTGCGACAATTGCTAATTGCTTGGTGTAACTCAAATTTGCTTTTCCGGATCGAGGTATTTTGGCTTGTATAAATTAAATCGTTTGAATTTTTCTCTGGCTAAGTTCGCTGCAAGCTTCGCGATCTGAGCCTCTTTTATTTAGTTATTTTTAGCTTGTTGAACTACTAGCTAAAAGTTTTTAGATATCTGTTTTTAAGTCAATTTTATGTTAAATTATTAATATTCCCAAGCAATAATTGCTCTCCAAAAACTAGCAATTTTTTTTGAGTTTTTGGAGTTATATGAAGATACTGTGAAGATTATCTGAAGCTATAGACAAGCTTTTGCGTGTTTTCTACAATAAGCAAAAGGATAATTTTGACTATTTGTAGAGAGATTCCGTATTTTTAACTAAAACTAAGCGAAAAACTTGGGATTAGAAAGTTTAAAGTTATAACCAGGATGCGATCGAAATCACAGACAAATAAGCCTGAAGATACAGCAAAATTGTGCGCGAAGTCTCAGAATAGAAATTAGGAATGTTAGGTGAATTAGTTGCTGCAAAATCCCATGTCAAAAAATCAAGCACTCATCACTAATCCCATTGTTAAACCCACTCAACTATTAACAAGTTTACAAAGTGGGCAGAACTTACGCATTACTTCTCCTCGTGGTAGTGCAGTAATAATTTGTCACAGCCATCATGCAGATTTAGCAGGTCCGGGAGCAGCAGTTGGTGGTATGCTAGATACCGACTGTCGGCGAGTAATTCCGATTGGGAAGTTAGCATTACAGTATCCAGAAATAAGTAGCGATCGCCAAAAAGCTTTTAAAATTCGTCAAAGATGGATTCAGGCAATCCAAAAAGTAACTCTCAATCCGATGCCTTTGCAGCGTGCGAAAATTTTGCTGGTAATGCTGGAAAAATACTGCGGTTTAGTCTCGCTACAAAATGTCCCTGACGAGGTTTTAGCGCAGTTGGTGGGAGTATTACCTCAAACTATGACAGCAGCGCGTCAAGTGGTAACTGCGGCAACAAAAAAAGCCCAAAAAGATATCTTACCAAATAATTCAATCAAAGTTTCTCCAACCAGCAAGAAAAACTCCGCCGCGAAACAATTAAATTATCAGCCAAGATAAATTTTCTGAACACAGCGTACCGTAAGGTTGGTGCAGCGATCGCCCTTTCTCCGAGTCTCCGATCAAAATGAGAAAATAGGTTGACTGTTTCACTTAAATTTAGTAGCAACCAATCAACCAAGCTTAAATTCCCAGTTAAAACTGTATTCTAAATTAGTTTGATAGCACGGAAAGTAAAATAAATTCCCAAAGCCAGGGCAGTAAAAGCGGCTAAAAAGCCAAAATAAGCGATCGCACCAGGAATCGAAATTAACATTTTTCCTCCAAAAGTAATAAAATTGGTTAGCTAAACAGCGACGCACCTAGATTTGCTAAAAGCCTCAAACCAAAGGCGCGTTTAATGTCATCATATTTTATCCTGTTTCGTCACCACAGCTAAAGAGTGAGTGCCAAATTAATTTTGCTGCACAAAATTAGGAATTTGTCAAGATTAAAGCGAAAATAGGTTGTTAACTTAATCAGTAGTTTCTAGATTTAGGAAAATTTGATGCAATCAGTAATTCACGTTAACTTACCCCAAGATTACTACGAAGTGGCGATCGCCTCCGGTAGCCTCGCCCAACTCGGTAACAAACTCAAAAAGCTCAAATTAGGCAAAAAAGTGCTAGTCGTCTCCAACCCCGAAATTTTCGCCCATTACGGCGCAACCGCAGTAAAATCCCTCGAAGCGGCGGGCTTTGATGTCTCTACCCAAATGATTCCCGCAGGCGAAGAGTATAAAACCCTCGCTAGTATCGAACAAATTTATGATACCGCCTTCGCCAACTATCTCGAACGCTCCTCAACCTTAGTCGCACTCGGCGGCGGCGTAATTGGTGACATGACAGGTTTTGCCGCCGCTACCTGGCTGCGCGGGATCAAAGTCGTGCAAGTGCCAACTTCCCTGTTAGCAATGGTAGACGCTTCCATTGGCGGCAAAACCGGAGTCAACCATCCCCAAGGCAAAAATCTCATCGGGGCTTTCCACCAACCGCGACTGGTATTAATCGATCCCCAAGTGTTAAAAACCCTTCCCGTCAGGGAATTTCGGGCAGGAATGGCAGAAGTAATTAAATACGGAGTCATTTGGGATGCCGAATTATTCGCCGCCCTCGAAGCCAGCGAAATCCTCGACAATTTAGACAACTTAGAGCCAGATTTATTGCAAACAATTATTACTCGTTCTTGCCAAGCCAAAGCCAATGTGGTAAGCAAAGACGAGAAAGAATCCGGATTACGAGCAATTCTCAATTACGGACATACGATCGCCCACGCGATCGAAAGCTTAACCGGGTATAGTTTAATTAACCACGGCGAAGCAGTGGGGATTGGGATGGTTTTAGCCGGAGAAATAGCTGCAAAAATCAACCTTTGGAGTCAAGAAGCTGCCCAGCGCCAAAATGCTTTAATTAAGAAAGCCGGATTACCGACACAAATTCCCTCAATGCTAGAAACTGAAGCAATTTTAGCAGCCTTGAAAAGCGACAAAAAAGTCAAAGCCGGAAAAATTCGCTTCGTGTTACCGACTCAGATTGGGGAAGCGATCGTCACCGGAGAAGTATCATCAGAAATTATTCGCGAAGCATTGCAGCAAAATTTCCTTAGCGTTGCATAATATAATTCACAGCGAACCACAGATCGACGCGGATGATGCAAATAACTCTTGCCTCGATTCGCGTTAATCTGTGTTAATCTGCGGTCAAAACCATGCAAATTTTACTGAAAATAGCAAACATCATCGACACAATTAACCAATGGATCGGACGTTTAGTTTATTGGTTAGTCTTGGTAATGGTATTAATCGGAGTTTGGAATGTTATTGGGAGATATTTAGGGCGTTGGCTAGGACAAAATTTAACTTCAAATGCGTTAATTGAAATTCAATGGTATTTGTTTGATTTGGTATTTTTGTTAGGGGCAGCTTATACGCTCAAACACGACGATCATGTGCGAGTAGATTTGTTTTATAAAGATTGGAGTCCGAAACGCAAAGCTTTAGCTAATTTGATTGGGACTTTATTATTTTTAATTCCTTTTTGTGTCCTGGTGATTTATTTTTCTTGGGGATGGACGCTGAATTCTTGGGCAATTTGGGAACAATCTCCCGATCCCGGTGGCTTGCCTCGTTATCCAATTAAATCGATGCTTATTGTGAGCTTTGGGTTACTAATTTTGCAAGGAATTTCGGAAGCGATTAAAAATTGGGCAATTTTTCGAGAGCAGTGAAGACTTTAGGAGCAAAAGGTAATGGGTTATGACTGGTTGGGACCAGTAATGTTTGCCGGGGCGTTAGTGTTGTTATCTGGTGGTTATCCAGTGGCATTTTCCCTTGGCGGTGTGGCAATTGTTTTCGGCGCGATCGGGGTTGGTTTAGGTGTGTTTAACCCGGTTTTCATGACAGCGATGCCGGGGCGAATTTTTAATATTATGTCGAATTACACGCTGCTGGCAATTCCTTATTTTATTTTTCTCGGCGCGATGTTGGAAAAGACAGGAATTGCGGAAAGGTTGCTGGAAACAATGGGGATTTTGTTCGGGCGACTCCGAGGCGGTTTGGCGTTAGCAGTGGTGTTGGTGGGTGCTTTGCTAGCGGCGACGACGGGTGTGGTAGCGGCGACGGTGGTGGCGATGGGATTGATTTCGCTCCCGATTATGTTGCGTTACGGTTACAGTAAGGAGTTGGCGACGGGAGTAATTGCGGCTTCGGGAACTTTAGGACAAATTATTCCGCCGAGTGTGGTGTTGGTGGTTTTGGCGGATCAGTTGGGAATTTCTGTCGGAGATTTGTTTATTGGTTCGTTGCTTCCGGGTTTGTTGATGGCGGGGGCGTTTGCGTTGCACGTGGTTGTGGTGGCGTTTTTGAAGCCGAGTGTCGCACCTGCTTTACCTGCTGAGGTACGGGAAATTAGGGGGAAGGAGTTGTGGTTGAGAGTTTTGCTGGTGATGATTCCGCCGTTGTTGTTGATTTTGTTGGTGTTGGGAAGTATCTTTTTTGGGATTGCTACGCCGACGGAGGCGGGTGCAGTGGGTTCGTTGGGCGCGATCGCGTTAGCTTTGCTAAATCGTCAGTTGAGTTGGGCGGCTTTGAAACAAGTTTGCGACACGACGCTGCGAATTACGACGATGGTGATTTTTATCTTGATTGGTTCGACGGCGTTTAGTTTGGTGTTTCGCGGTTTGCGTGGCGATCGCTTTATGTTCGATCTGCTGGCAAATTTGCCCGGTGGTCAATTGGGCTTTTTGATCGTTAGTATGTTGACTGTCTTTATCTTGGGCTTTTTTATCGATTTCTTTGAAATTGCTTTTATCGTTGTACCCATCTTTTTGCCTGTGGCTAAGGCGTTGGGGATTGATTTAGTCTGGTATGGAGTAGTTTTGGGCGCAAATTTGCAGACTTCGTTTTTGACCCCACCTTTTGGGTTTGCTTTGTTTTATCTGCGGGGAGTCGCACCGCCGGAAGTTAAGACGGAAGAGATTTATCGCGGGGCGATACCGTTTATTTTGCTTCAGGTGTTCGTGCTAGTGTTGATTATTGCTTTTCCCCAAATTGTTAGTTTTCTGCCTTCTTTAGCTGGTTGAGAAGAAAAACCGAATTGGCGGTTTGGCGATCGCTTTTTTGGTAAAAATAGTTTCTCTGTTGGTGATTTTTGACTGTATTTTTACGCAGAAAATCAACTTAAATTATACTCAGTGAGAGATCCAGCAGTTTTTCTGATTTAGAAAATTTACTACCCTCAAAAACTCTCTTCTAAAAAAAAAAAGTTAGATTGCGTATTTTCTATCTTTCTCGTTGTAGAATTTAAAACAAATACCTAATCAGTAGTCTACTGCAATACCCAGTTGATTAAACATGGAATCAATATACCCCACTAAGGATCTGAAAAGTAATTTAAGAAAACTTGACATTGCTGTCAAAAATTTAGCTAACTTGTGGCATAAGTACCAGCCACAAGATCACCTAGCAACAGCGCGAAAAGAAGATTTGCTAGCTTTACAAAAAGTAATTTTTGAGTATCAAGAGAAATTTCATAAATTTACTCTTCAAGCTAGTTTTTGGGAGGGTTATTTTGAAGGTAAATCCGAACGCAGAGTCATGAAAAAACGTGCAAATTCATTTAAGTTAAGGAATCTGATTAACGATTTGACTTCTGGAAATAAGCAAAAAACTGCTGATGCTTTTGAGTTAGGAGTGCAAACAGGGTGGCGATATGCTAGACTTAAAAGTTACTTAACTAGAATAAAAAACGAGCAAGATGCTTTTCAAGAGCAACAGTTAGCAGCTTACGGAGAATTTATCGCTAAAATTAAAGAAAATTGTAACGACACAGACGACCTAAACTTCACTTTCTAAGATCCTGGAAGAGAATCTCGACGCGAGCGACTGAGATGAATTATCTCTATGCTATTGTTAGCTTAGAGATCTTTTTGCCGACAAAACCTAACTAAAAAGTTTTCTTACCCCAAATTATTGCTAATTTTAACACGAAATTAGGTAAAACATTTTCTCCCGAAATTTCCGGAGGATTTGCTAAAACTTCCACCGCTTCTCCTAACCGATAAATTTCGACACTGCAAGTTTTCGGATTCAATAACCAACCTAATTTTACCTGATTTTCAAGATATTCTTTCATTTTATCTTGAGTTGCCTTTAAAGTATCGTTCGGCGACATTAATTCTAAAACAAAATCCGGTGCAATCGGCGGAAATTTCTCTTTTTGATTATCACTAAGTGCATCCCAGCGATCTTGTTTAATCCAAGCTACATCTGGAGAACGATTTGCACCATTAGGAAGCTTAAAGCAAGTCGAAGAATCAAATACTTTCCCTAACTTTTCCCGACGATTCCAAATTCCAAACTCAATAGTTAATTCAGCATTCCAGTTACCCGTTTCTCCTCCTGTCGGTGACACAATTATGATTTCTCCCTTAGCATTTCTTTCAAACTTTACATCTGGATTTGCGCGACAAAGTTCATAAAATTGTTCGTCACTTATTTTGACAATTGAGTTGAAGTCTAGAGTTACTAAATTCATAGCCTTACAAAACTAAATTAAACCTAAACTAAGAAGTTTTCTTACCCCAAATTATTGCTAATTTCAACACGAAACCAGGTAAAACATTTTCTCCAGAAATTTCCGTAGGATTTGCTAAAACTTCCACCGCTTCTCCTAACCGATAAATTTCGACACTGCGAGTTTTTGGATTTAATAACCAACCTAATTTTACCTGATTTTCCAGATATTCTTTCATTTTATCTTGAGTTGCCTTTAAAGTATCGTTCGGCGACATTA
>JAWQFW010000121.1:0-15133 GCA_035968095.1 Oscillatoria sp. PMC 1068.18 | reverse complement strand
AATTTATACAATTTATCTCCTTTTATTAAAGCATTATCGCTTGCAAAATATTTTCCTGCTCATTGTGAGCTACATATTTTATGCCTCCTGGAATTGGCACTTTCTGATATTATTAATAGTCTCCACCATCGTTGACTTTTTTGTTAGTCAATGGATGTCACAAACAGCTAATCTTCAGCGTCGAAAACTTCTGCTAACTGTCTCTTTACTTACTAACTTATCTATCCTTGGCTTTTTCAAGTATTTCAACTTTTTTGTAGATAGTTTAATTCAGTTATTCAACTGGTTAGGTATTGCCGCAGATCCGCTTACTTTAAATATTATTCTACCCGTCGGAATTTCCTTTTATACCTTTCAAACTTTAAGTTATACAATCGATGTCTATCGCGGCAAATTAATACCTGCTAAAAATCTACTTGATTTTGCTGTTTATGTAGCTTTCTTTCCTCAACTTGTAGCGGGTCCAATCGAACGAGCAGAAAATTTTTTACCACAAGTTACGCATCCGCGCAAGCTAAATTTAGCACAAATTAATGCGGGGCTTTTTTTAATCCTTTGGGGCTATTTCAAAAAGGTAGTTATCGCCGATAATATTGGTTTAATTGCCAACGCAGTTTTTAACGATTATACCGACTATCAAGGAATTGACGTAATTATCGGGATTCTCGCTTTTACTGTGCAAATATACGGCGATTTTTCCGGATATTCAGACATTGCTAGAGGTATTTCTAAGCTAATGGGATTTGAATTGATGGTCAATTTTAAACTACCATTTTTTGCTCTTAATCCAAGCGATTTTTGGGCGCGTTGGCACATTTCTCTGTCTACTTGGTTGCGAGATTATCTTTATATTCCCTTGGGAGGAAATCGTCAGGGAACTTTTAACACTTATCGCAATTTGGGGATTACAATGTTATTAGGAGGATTATGGCACGGTGCAGCCTGGAATTTTGTCATTTGGGGTGCGTATCATGGGTTAATTTTAATTATCTATAGAATAGTTTCTCGGAAGCGAGAACATTTAGATCCTTGGAGTGGAAAATATTCTTACCCGTATATTTTAGCGAAAATGTTATTAATGTTTATTTTAGCTAACCTTGGCTGGGTGATTTTTCGCTGTGTTTCTCTGGAACAAATGGGTTATATTCTTACTCATATTGGTTTGAGTTGGTCGGAAAATACGCCTAATTTTCTGACTAGCTTTCTCTGGTTAACTATACCTTTATTAATTGTTCAAATTTATCAGTATGTAACCGGAGATTTACTAGCACTTACTAAGTTGAATATTTGGTTGCGTGTCCCAGTTTATAGTTTGTTTTTAGGAAGTATCTTAATTTACGGCTATCGGGAATCAGTAGAATTTCTTTATTTTCAGTTTTAAGAAAAATGATAAAACCCAAGCAGCAATTACCTCAAGAAGTTGTTACCAAGACTACATTCGTTCGTCTGATTTTTTTTTGGTTAAGTACATTTATATTCACAGGATTAGTTAATTTTGGTTTGCTTTGGTATTTGAAGTATTTTCCGCAAAATGAGGGTTATTCTCGAATTGAGGAAAAATGGCAATTAATGTTAAATTTATCGGAGCCAGTTGATGTTTTAATTTTAGGAGATTCTAGTTGTCATCAAGGAGTAGATCCAAGTATTATTGAAGCTGACTTAAATGTGAAAGCACTTAATCTTTGTACGATCGCGGATGCTTTAGTTGTTAATAGTGCTTGGATGCTAGATAAATATATCGAAAAACATGGCGCACCAAAAGCGGTAGTTTTGGTTTATGTTTATGATGTTTGGCATCGAGATTTAAATTGGAATGTAATGTCGCAAATACCTTTAAGTTGGGGATTTTGGCACAATTTAGACCCGGAGATAGAGATTAGTTTTGATGCTCAGTGGAATTTATTTTTAGACCGCTATGTACCATTATATTCCAAAGACCAAAGTATTAAACATATTTTTGCTAATCCTCATGATTGGTTTCAGAAAGAATCGAGAGATGAAATCGAAGAATATGGTAGTGCTTCAGAAGCTAACCCAAAATATGTAGAAGAAAATACTGAGGCTCATTTTGAGTTTGTTGAAGAGAATAAATTTAAGTTGTCTGAATCGAATCGTCTAGCGTTGGAAAAAATTATTTCTCTAGCTAATGACGAGGATTTTGATGTTTATTTAGTGAATAGTCCGCTTTATGAAGGTTTGTATAAAAATGATAATTTTCGGGATTATTTGCAAGATTTACAAATAACTTTAGATAGTTATGAAAGAGAAAACGATCGCGTTTATTATCTGTTTCGGGAACCGAGAAAATTTGCTGACAATCAAATGGAAAATGCCGATCATGTAATTGAATCGGCGGCAGAGATATTTTCTCATGAGTTAGCTGAGGATATTAACAAAATTCGCGAGACAAGAGAAAGAGAGAAGCGCAATTAAATTGGTGAGGGGTTATTCGGGCAGAGAATTTAGCGATCGCAGGAATGCTTAACTTAATCAAAAAATTTCCTCACACTCTCTGCTGGAGCGACTATCCTCGAAGTGTAAATGTAAATTAACTGATTTAGTTAACAAATCTTTGCTTAAAATTAACACCCAAGCTCTGAAAATTAAGCTAAATTACGCTCAGTTGTCTCGATTGTCGTCTTCGTAAATTTACTTTAAATTATGAATCGACCTTTACGCAAATTAGGTATACCACCTAATAGTTGGACAGTAAATGAAACCGAAGCGGATTTAACTCGTCCTCCGCTTCCACCCCAACCAGTAACTTTAACCACAGAAACCAAAACACTGCGAATCGACTTAACCAAAACAGTAATGATTGTAGTTGATATGCAGAATGATTTCTGTCACCCTGATGGTTGGTTAGCCCACATTGGTGTTGACGTTACACCCGCGAGAAAGGCGATCGCGCCCCTACAAATTTTACTCCCAAAGTTGCGCTCGCACTCAATACCGATTCTTTGGCTAAACTGGGGTAATCGCGTGGATTTACTCAATATTAGCCCTAGTTTACGTCATGTTTATAACCCTAGCGGCGATGGCGTTGGCTTAGGCGACTTATTACCCAAAAGAAACGCCCCCGTCTTAACCGCAGGTAGTTGGGCAGCCGCCGTAGTAGATGAGTTAGAACAGAAATCAGAAGATATCCTTGTCGATAAGTATCGCATGAGTGGCTTTTGGGATACACCCCTCGATAGCATTCTCCGCAACCTCGGCAAAACCACAATTTTCTTTGCCGGAGTCAACATCGATCAATGTGTTATGGCTACCTTACAAGATGCTAATTTTTTAGGTTATGACTGTATTTTAATTAAAGATTGCGCGGCAACAACTTCCCCTGAATATTGTTACCAAGCAACTATTTATAACGTTAATCAATGCTTCGGTTTTGTTACCGATTCGGCTGAAATTTTAGCAGCAATTCAATAATTAATCAATTAATTAACTTTTCGAGGACAAACAAATGAACAACCATTGCATGATTCCGCTTATTCAGTCAACCCAGGACTACCAAGCTTATCGGATTAGCCCTCACGATACTAACCGTTTAGCGATCATTTTCGATCCCTCAAACGCTGCCGCTTCCTTAACTGTATGTGTCGAAATTTTCGATCCTGGTGGAAAAACTCCCCCGAACCGTCATAATATTGCTGTAGAAATGTTTTTTATTCTTAAAGGCGAAGGTTTAGCGGTTTGCGATGGGAAAGTTGTGCCAATCAAAACCGGAGATAGTTTATTAGTTCCACCCACAGGAATTCACGAAATTATTAACACTGGAACCGAACGCTTATATGCTTTGTGTATTATGGTTCCGAATGAAGATTTTGCAGAACTAATTCGTAGTGGAATCCCTGTACAATTAGATGAAGAAGATTTGCGGGTACTGCATCGTCGAGATGTTCTCGTTCCTTGTTAACAAGCTGAGTTGATAATTTTTTCAAGCTGATAATTAAAGCAAATATTGGAGGATTGCTGTTCAGTTTCGCGTTTTTGCGTAAGTAAGGAGAAACACGCTTAAACATCAGCCATTTGGTTGATTTTGCCCCAGTTCTCCTCTAAACTCTGTAACATCTTGTAAAGTAAAGATGATTGTTCAAATAGGAGATTGAAGCGTGTTACCCAACCGTGAAGGGGAAAAAGTTCCCAACGTTACCTTTAAAGTCCGCGAGAATAATGAATGGCAGGAGATAACTACAGACGATCTCTTTGCTGGTAAAACAGTGGCGGTTTTTTCACTTCCAGGTGCATTTACTCCCACTTGTTCCTCTTCGCACCTACCTCGCTACAATGAATTGGCGAATGTTTTCAAACAAAATGGTGTTGACGAGATTGTTTGTGTTTCTGTCAACGATACCTTTGTGATGAATGAGTGGCAAAAAACTCAACAAGCAGAAAATGTGATCCTGATTCCCGATGGTAACGGTGAGTTTACCGAGGGAATGGGAATGTTGGTTGACAAAAATGACCTCGGTTTTGGGAAAAGATCCTGGCGCTACTCGATGTTAGTAAAAGATGGCGTAATTGAAAAAATGTTCATCGAGCCAGAAAAACCAGGCGATCCTTTTGAGGTATCTGATGCTGATACCATGCTGAACTATATTAACCCGAATGCAACCCTACCGAAATTTGCGTTTATTTTCAGCAAAGAAGGTTGTCCTTATTGCGCCCGTGCGAAGAAGATGTTAAATGAGCATAACATTGGGTATGAGGAAATTTTGATTAATAAGGATTATACGACTCGGACTTTGCGGGCAGTTTCGGGGGCGGAAACAACTCCTCAAGTGTTTATGAATGGGGAATTAATTGGGGGTTCTGATGATTTAGCTGAGTATTTCAGTAAGAATTAGATTTTGTTGGTAGGGGTGTGATTTTACGCCCCTATTAGTGATTGGTGATTGGGGACTGGGAGAATTAGGAGACAAGGAAGAGGGGGGAGACAAGGAGGATAAACTGATAACTGATAACTGATAACTGTTAACTGTTAACTGGTAACTGATAACTGTTAACTGATAACTGATAACTGATAACTGCGGGTACGGGGTAACTAATCATCGGAGGGGCCACCAGGAAACTTTATCTCGCGTGGCGCTGTATACTTCTTTTAAACCTTCAGGATCGATGACTTGAATCAGATCGGCTGATAAATCTTTGTCTTTGACTGGTTCTAATAAACCGATTTGTTGCATTCCTTTCAGGACTTGTTCGACGGTACGCTGGTTGAGTTGACAGGCGCGGGCAATGACATCTATCGGTAAGTCAAAGAGGTAAACTTGTTCTGGGTTGGGTTGGTTTCCTAATGCTCGTTCTTGATAAATTAATGCCCGGAGTAGGGCTGCGACGGCTTGGGGCGGATAGCTACTGCAATTGAGTAGATGATACTGGAATTTTTCGCGGAGTTCAAAGAGCATTTTGTAGCGCGATCGGAAAATTTCGCTTTTTTCGTAGAGTTTTGCTACTGTCGCTAAGGGTATTTTGACTACATGGGTGGTTTTGTACGCTTCGACTAAACTCGGAAAGGCTTTGCTGGCTAATCCGTAGCTGAAGGCGAGGTTTCTCATCCCAAAACAACTGCCTGGGTAATTAATCGCAATAATTCGATCTAGGGGGGTGCTGCGGATGATGACTAAACCTTCACTGACGATCGCATATAACACCTCCAAAGATTCGTCGGGGAGAAAGGCGGTATAAATTGGACGGTTGGAAAATAGCTTTTCGGCTTTCAGGCTATCTGGAGGGAAATATTCTGCTAGCTGGGTTTCGTCTAGTTCGCGAAATAAGTAGTTGCTCTGTACTAGCAGCTTCAGGAGGTTATTTTGCGGCTTTTTGGCTGCTTTTGCCATACCTAAGTCTCAGGCTTTTGCTTTGTCTTCATCTTGCCACAAGGCAGAGAGTTTTGAATTTGAATTGAGATTGTATTGCAAATGAATTGAAATACAGTTACAGTTAAATTAGGTGAAAGCGACTCGCAAATTAACCGATTCAAAAACCGGGGTTTAGCCCCAGGAGTAACAGATGATGCCGAAACCAAGGCGTTTTGCAGGTTTGATGTTAGTGGGAATAGTTTTGAGTGGGGCGATCGCGTCTTGCGCCCCTAGCGATCGCGGCGACAAAGCGATTAAACTAACTTTGGTGTCTTACGCAGTTACCCAAAGCGCCTACGAACAAATAATTCCCCAGTTTGTTGCCGAATGGGAAGAGAAAACCGGACAAACTGTGGAATTCGCTCAAAGTTATGGCGGTTCAGGATCGCAAACTCGCGCCGTTATCGATGGTTTAGAAGCAGATGTAGTCGCCTTAGCCCTGGCTTTAGATACCCAGAAAATCGTTGAAGCAGAGTTAATTGAACCGGGTTGGGAGGAAGAGTTACCCAACGACTCAATCGTCCATAAATCAGTAGCAGCGATCGTTACTCGCGACGACAAACTTAAACTTAATAATTGGTCAGATCTCGCCCGCGATGACGTTCAAGTAATAACAGCTAACCCGAAAACATCCGGCGGCGCAAGGTGGAATTTTCTTGCACTTTGGGGTTCAGTTACCCAAGCAGGAGGAAGCGAACAACAAGCAGCAAATTTTGTCGCCAAAGTCTTAAAAAATGTCCCAGTTTTGCCGAAAGATGCCCGCGAATCTAGCGATGTTTTCTACAAACAAGGACAAGGAAATATTCTAATTAACTATGAAAATGAAGTAATTTTAGCCAACAAAAAAGGAGAAAAATTACCTTACTTTATCCCTACCGATTATAACATTTCTATCGACAATCCGGTCGCAGTAGTTGATACTAACGTAGACAAACATGGGACGAGAGAAGTAGCAGAAGCCTTTGTGGAATATTTGTATACACCAGCAGCGCAACGAGAATTTGCGAAAGTGGGTTTTCGTCCCGTCAACGAAACTGTAGCCGCCGAATTTTCCGCCCAATATCCCCAAATTGAGAAGTTATTTACGGCGAAAGATTTAGGCGGATGGCAACAAATCCAAACTAAATTTTTTGATGATGGTGCTGTCTTTGATAAACTTCTGAATCAAGCAGAAAAATAACTATTTTTTTAGCGCAAAAATGAGTTTTTGTCAAACTATTTTTTCTCGGTTGTCATGCCATGAATCAAATCACTTTATCCCAATTTAAGCCACAAAAAAATCAGAAATGGTGGAAAAAAATTTCCTTACCTTGGACTGTTACTCTAAGTTATTTAAGCTTAATTTTACTGCTACCCATCGCAGCCTTAATTACTAAGTCACTTACGTTAGAACATACCGAATTTTGGCAAATTGCTAGCAGTCCAATTGCCCTTTCTGCTTACGAAGTTACTTTCGTTACCGCCTTAATTGCTAGCCTGATTAATGGCGTAATGGGAACTTTAGTTGCTTGGGTCTTAATTCGCTACGAATTTCCCGGTCGAAAAATCATTGATGCGGCAGTAGATTTACCTTTTGCTTTGCCAACTTCTGTCGCTGGTTTAGCCTTAGCAACTGCTTATAGCGACAAAGGTTTAATTGGGCAATTTTTTGCGCCTTTTGGCATTAAGATCGCCTTTACTCGCTTAGGCATCTTTGTTGCAATGCTGCTAATCTCTTTGCCTTTCGTAGTCAGGACTTTACAGCCTGTTTTGCAAGAAATGGAACTGGAATTAGAAGAGGCGGCTTGGTCGTTAGGTGCATCACAATTACAAACTTTTTTGCGAGTAATTTTACCGCCTTTAATTCCGCCTATTTTAACGGGAATTGCTTTGGGTTTTTCGAGAGCAGTTGGAGAATATGGTTCAGTAGTTCTTGTCGCAGCAAACATTCCTTTTCAGGATTTAATTGCACCCGTGTTAGTATTTCAAAAATTAGAACAATATGACTATGCGGGAGCAACAGTAATTGGAACAGTTATGCTGTTAGTATCGCTGGTGTTGTTATTAGGAATTAATTGGTTACAACAGTGGGGTCGTCGTTATGCTCAGAAATAAGTTATTTTTGATTGTAGTAGCTTTAAGTTATCTATTTTTGGTATTATTTATTCCCGCTTCTACAGTCTTTTACGAAGCATTTCACCGAGGAATTAATACATTTTTTGTGGCAACTACAAGCAGAGAATTTTTCCAAGCAGTAAAAATGACGATAATTATCGCTGCGATCGCGGTTCCTCTCAACACTTTTTTTGGACTATGTGCAGCTTGGGTAATTGCGCGTCAACAATTTCGCGGTCGGGCTTTATTAATTAGTATTATTGATTTACCTTTTTCAATTTCACCAGTGGTAGCTGGTTTAATGTTAATTTTGCTTTATGGACGCAATGGTTGGTTTGGTAATTGGTTAGAAATTGCGGGAATTAAAGTAATTTTTGCTTTACCGGGAATGATCATTGCAACCTTGTTTGTTACTTTACCTTTTGTTGCCAGAGAAGTGATTCCCGTGTTAGAAGAAATGGGTAGCGAACAAGAAGAAGCTGCACGAACTTTAGGTGCGAGTGACTGGCAAATTTTCTGGCGGGTAATTTTGCCCAATATTCGTTGGGGTTTGTTATCTGGCGTGTTATTAACTAATGCGCGAGCAATGGGCGAATTTGGTGCAGTTGCAGTCGTGTCTGGCGGGATTATTGGTCAAACAGCAACATTACCGATTTTTGTGGAACAAGCTTATAAAAATTATCAAACTGAAGCAGCTTTTGGTGCAGCCGTGTGTTTGGGGTTACTAGCAGCAGTAACCTTGGTTTTGAAGGATATTTTAGAGCGTCGTACTGCCATTGTTAGTAAATAATTATTAATTAAATTGGAGAGAAGAAAATGAGTATTGTTGTTCAAGATGTATCGAAAAATTTCGGCAATTTTCAAGCTTTAGACAGAGTTAATTTAGAAGTGAAAGAAGGAACAATCGTTGCTTTGTTAGGTCCTTCAGGTTCGGGAAAATCAACCTTGCTCAGAGCGATCGCCGGATTGGAAACTCCTGACAATGGTAAAATTCTCATCGATGGTAGAGATGCGACTCACATCGACGTACAGCGACGCAACATTGGTTTTGTCTTTCAGCATTACGCCCTATTCAAACACTTAACAGTGCGGCAAAATATCGCTTTTGGGCTAGAAATTCGCCAACATCCCCGTCAATTAATCAAAAAAAAGGTAGAAGAATTGCTCGACTTAATTCAGCTACAGGGATTAGGTTCTCGCTACCCCTCACAACTTTCAGGAGGTCAACGTCAGCGAGTTGCTCTGGCGCGCGCTTTAGCGGTACAACCAAAAGTGTTACTCTTGGACGAACCTTTCGGTGCGTTGGATGCTAAAGTTAGGAAAGAATTACGGGCTTGGTTGCGTAAATTACACGATGAAGTCGGGGTAACGAGTATTTTTGTTACTCATGACCAAGAGGAAGCAATGGAAGTCGCTGACGAAATTGTGGTGATGAACAAAGGATGTATCGAACAAGTGGGAACCCCAGCCGAAATTTACGATCGCCCCGCGACACCTTTTGTAATGAGTTTCGTGGGTGAAGTCAATATTTTACCAGTCACAGAACACGAATTTAGCTCTCACCAGAGTTTTTCTCCCCAAGCATCGATGTTTATACGTCCCCACGAATTAGATATTCAAACTACCGCTAATGGTAATAGTACCGCAGCGATCGTCAAGCGAATTATTCATTTAGGTCGGGAAGTGCAAGTTGAGTTATTATTACCAAGTAATTTAGTTTTAGTAGCTCATTTAGACCGGGAAAAATTAGCTACACTCAACTTAGATCCAGGTCAACAAGTATTCGTTAAACCTCGCAATGCTAAATTTTTTCCCGAATCTAGTTTATCGATCTTAGCTTGTAGCTAAGTTTCGCTAATCGCGTGAATTTTCAGAAAATTAGTACCCATCGCTTTTTGAACTGGAGAACCACCCAAAATCAGGATTTTATTGCCTGGGGCGGCTAAATTTCGCTCTAATAAAGCAGTTTCAATTTGGGCAATTAGCTTCTCCATTTCTAATTCTGGTTGTTCGAGTAACAGAGGTTTCACACCCCAAATTAAATTTAAAACATGATAGACTTGGCGATCGCTAGTAAACGCTACCACCCCGGCTTTTGGACGTTCTCCCGCAGCTAAACGCGCCGTATAACCTGTCGTCGTAAAACAAGCAATACATTGCAAAGCAAGAATTTTATCAATCGTATTTAAAGCTTCGCTGAGAGCATGAGTTTCATCAGTTTCAGTAGGTGGATGATTTACAAATTCGATTTGTTTCTCGACTTCTGTAGCTATTCTTACCATCATTTTCACCGCTTGCACGGGATACTTTCCAACTGCTGATTCACCTGACAGCATAATTGCATCTGTACCATCAATAATCGCATTGGCGACATCGCTAGCTTCGGCGCGAGTTGGAGCAGCAGAATTAATCATACTTTCTAACATTTGAGTAGCAGTTATTACCGGAATCCCTTGACGGTTACAAGTTTGAATTATTTTCTTTTGCAACATCGGCACTTTTTCCGGTTTCATTTCTACTCCCAAGTCGCCCCTAGCTACCATTAAACCATCACACTCAGCGACAATTTCGTCTAAATGTTTGATGGCTTGGGGTTTCTCAATTTTGGCAATTACTGGTATTGCCGCACCTTTTTCTCGTAAGATTTGTTTCAGGGTACGAATATCTTCCGGACGGCGCACAAAACTTAAAGAAATCCAATCGACACCTTGAGCAATTCCGAAGTCTAAATCTTGCTTATCTTTATCAGTTAAGGAAGGAAGACGTAAATTTAAATCGGGTAAATTGACTCCTTTGCGACTGGTAAGAATTCCCCCGATAACAACCTGACATTGAACCGTATTTTCGGTAATCTCTTCAACCCTTAATTCCAAACGTCCATCGTCAAGCAAAATTTGGGTTCCGGGGGTTGCTTCTTGAGCTAAATAAGGATAATCTATGGCAATAGCTTCAGATAATTGCGCGTTAGCTTCTGTTTGGGGGATGAGGTTAAGAGTTGCTCCTTTCTCTAAATTAATACCTTCTTTTGGTAACTGACCAACGCGGATTTTCGGTCCTTGTAAATCTTGTAAAATTGTAATCGGAGTATCTAATTCTGCTTCTAGAGAACGAATTTCTTGGATTATCCGAGCATAATCTTCGTAATCACCATGAGAAAAGTTTAACCGGGCGACATTCATTCCCGCCATTACCAGTTGGGCGATCATTTCTCTCGAATTGGTTGCAGGTCCGAGAGTAGCCACGATTTTGGTACGATTGTTGGTGGTTGGCATAAAATTTGTCGAGAGAATGCTGCTGTTTAGTTTAGCACTTTCGGTTTGATTGCGAGGTTTTCTAGATCACAATTTGCTGATTTTTTGTGGTGCGTGCGCGATCGCCAAATTTTTTTTTCCACGCACCAACAAAGTTCAACACAGATAATTATTTTTTAACTTAGGAAAAAGGCTGGACAAATGCTGCAAATTTTGCTAATAATTATCACCTTTTCCTAAATATTGCCGTTAATTTCTAGCCCAAAACATCCCGCTTTTATCTGAAATACACAAATGTTTGCTACACATCATTACCTTGTAGAAATGTTGCAAGCAACGTCTCTACATAAAATCCGTAGCATTTTATTTTCTACTTCATATTAGTTACAGATTAAAGCAATTTATTACTTAAGAGCAATGCAGATTTATGGCGCTAATTTCGAGACAAAGAAAGAGTTATTTTTCTGACTCATCATTTAATTGCTCAGATAAAAATTCTACCTGCTTTTCGAGTTCATCGCAGCAATAGCGAACTAATCGTAAGCCTTCTTCTCGCGAAATTTCTCCAGTAGTGGTCGCAAATTTATCTAATAATTCTGTTTCCGTAGTCGCGTATTTTCCTAATTTAGTTGTGAACTTATCTAATAAAGAAGATGGTTCTTCCGCACCAGACGCAAATTCCCAGACAGAATCTAAATAATCCTTAACAATTGAACTTTCGATTCCCTCAGTTACCGCACCATAAAGTAACTCCCCATTCAGACAATCAAAATCAGGAACATAGAGTTCTGTTTGATTCCAAACGAAAGTTTTGATCCCCGACTTTGGTGTTACCTTCAAACCTTCCCGACGGACTCGATAAGCAGTATCAACAACCAAAGCAACCAAACCTAAAGTTATTTCCGGATAGTTAGAATCCATTCCTCTTAACTCCAAAGTTCCTTGTTTGTTAATTCTTAAAGGATTCCAACCCGCAGTTAATAATTCACCACCGGAATTAACAAACATCGAGCGCGGAACTCCAGCGAGATCCATTGCTTGTAGCCAAGTATAATAACGGTTAAACAAAATTTCAACTAATTCTTCAATTGTTGACGCATAAGGTAATAAACCACCAACAGGTTGTAAATAAGTATAAACTCCTTCCCAACCAAAATATTCGCTACCACGATAATGTACTGTCCGCATGGCTTTTCCAGTTACTCTTCCTTCGTAAAAAGGACAAGCACGAGATAAAGCAATCAAAGCTGTATCTAAAGCAGTAAGCAGATTGTACATATTCAGTAATTCTGCACGTGCTTCAGGGTCACAATTATAAGCAATTCCCACAGTTCGATCGACACTTCCTGGAGGTAATTCCCAATGAACATGAGTTCCCGTACATTTAGCCGCATTATCAAATCTTCCTGGACCAACAGTACGCACTTGGAGATGATAATTAGGTTGATTGCGAATTACGGGGTTAGTATGTAAAGGATAAGTCGAAAGGGGATATAAACGTAAATTTAGTTCTCTACCAACTTGAAGACAAATTTGGAGTAAATCGAGATATTCTTGGGTTAATTCAGGAAGATTATTAGCCACAAGAGTATTAATTTCGACAATACTTGTGACAAATTCTGCTGCGAAACATTTGCCTGGACGACCGCGAGAAGAAGCGATTTCTTGACAACGAGCGAGAAAAATATCTGCTCGATCGCAAAGGATTCCTTCTTCATTAACGAGAAAAAATTCTTGTTCGAGTCCGAGACGACGATTAACTAAATTCATGTTTTTTCGAGAGGATTAAAATTAGCAATAGCACGAGATCTTCCTGCTGATTTCGCTTCATATAAAGCTCGATCGGCAGCAGCAACTAAAGTATCGGGAGAGAGATTTAAAATCGGGATTGTTCCGGCTACTCCCAGACTGAGAGTAACAAATTCGCTGACCTCAGATTTAAGATGAGGAATGGCGAGGTTTTTCACGCAATCGTGGATATTTTTTGCCACTTTAAGCGCTCCTTCTACCGTCGTATTCGGTAAGATAACGACAAATTCTTCTCCTCCATAACGAGCAACTAAATCGGCGGGACGTTTAACTGTTTCTGCGATCGCACGAGCAACTTTTTGTAAGCAGACATCACCTGCTTGATGACCGTAGGTGTCATTATAGAGCTTAAAATAATCAATATCGCACAAAATCACTGCTAAAGGAGCTTGTTCCCGACGCGATCGCCGCCACTCAATTTCTAATGATGAATCGAAGCAACGACGATTTGCTAACCCAGTTAAGCTGTCACAATGAGCAATACGCTGCAATTCTTGATTGGCTGCGGCTAATTGTTGATAAAGTTCTGCTTGCTGAATTGCAATTCCCATTTGCGCGGAAACCTCTAACAGCAGCATAACTTCTTGTGGTTCCCATTGGCGCGGGTTACTAAACTGGTGAACAATTAATAAACCCCACAATGCGTCTTGTTGCAAAATTGGCACAACTATATGGGCTTTGACTTGAAATCTGTCTAACATTTGAATGTAGCAGCGACTCAAACCAGCGTTATAAATATCATTAACTACTTTCACGCGCCCTTCTTGATATAAACGAAGATAATGATTTTGGAAACAAGGATCGACGATACAAGCGTTATGGATTTTCATTGTCTCTGAATTTACCGATTCGTGAGTCACCATCCCACTACCATCCTCAGCAAAGCGAAAAACAATGATTCTGTCTGCTTGAAGAAATTGACGTACTTCCGAGACACCAGTATTAATAATTTCTTCGAGATTGAGGGAAGCAGATATCTGACGAGTAATTTTACTGAGTAGTCTTTCTTGGGCTGCTTGACGACGTAATTTTGCTTCGGTACGCTGGCGATCGCTAATATCTTCAATTGTCACCACGAAATAAATAGGTTCCCCAGATTTCTGTCGCGCTAAAGCCAGATGAAAATCTACCCAAACTAGCGAATTATTTTTGTGTACATAACGTCGTGAAAGGCGCAAATTTTTTCTTTCGTTGGACAATAATTGCTCTAAATACAATTTGTCCATTTCCAGGTCGTCTGGATGAGTAATTTTCGTAAGCTTCTGATTTGCTAATTCCCGATGAGTATAACCGAAAATCTTACAAAAATTTTCATTGAACCGCAGCAAAGTCCCATCCACAGCAATGTGAGCAATGCCGACGTTAGTTTCTTCAAAAGTAGCTGCTAAAGCTTGTTCAGTTTCTGCGAGAGAATTTTTTAAAGAGTGACGATGTTTTGCCGATAAGTTGATGCTAATATCTTTGCCTATTGATTGAATTTCGCTTTTCTGACCATTTTCGTCAAAAATGGCTTGGTCTGTCCATTCAATTAATCTTTGTTCTCCATTCGGATAATTTAGCAGTTGTTTTCTCGATTTTACCGGACTTTCCTGAGACAAAGCGGCGAAATGTGCTTTAATTGCTGATCGCGCTTCTGGGGGAATCGAGTCAAATAAATTTTGTCCGACGAGTTGCGATCGCTCTTGCTGCAATTGCTGACAGTAAGCTTGATTAACAAAGAAAATTGTGCCGTTGGGTAATAATCTAGCTACTGGTTGCGCGATTTCTTCTACTAACATTTGATAGCGTTGTTTGCTTTGATTGAAAGCCTTTTTCTTCTCTTGAATTTCTTGATTTTTCTGCTTAATAGTTTTTGAGAAACTGAAGAGAATACTTTCTTCTTTCATAAATTCAATTGCAGTCAAAGAATTTTTCTGAATAAAAATATTTGTTAACGCACTACCTTGATACTCGTTCGGTAAATTAATAGGAATATCTTTCATTTTTATTATTGTCAGCCCTGGTAATTCGCTTTCTTCTGGAGTTAAAGCGACTAAATCTGTGGAAGTTAATCCATCGATCAACTTAGGTATTTTTTGAAGATAATTTCCGCTATTTTTACTGTCAACCATTTTTGAT
>JAWQFW010000120.1:0-15203 GCA_035968095.1 Oscillatoria sp. PMC 1068.18 | reverse complement strand
TCTCAAGAAGATTATTAATCTAGAAACTGAAAAATAATCTTAAATTTAATTAAATTTTCTTGACTGCGATGAGAAAGAAGTTTTCGCTCAGAATCTAGCGCATTGTCTCAAGTTAAACTTAACTAGCACTAACTCAAAGTATCTTGTCGCGATCGCTATCCTTAAACAATGCAGTCTAGTAATCTGATCGTAGAGTCAACATTTGGTTATCAAAAAATTAAATAAATTACTTTTGTCAGCTAATACATAAGAGCGTCTTTTTGTCAATAGCCAACATTTTTGTGAATTTAAGCAAACTGATCTACTTAGCTTGAAAATCTTCCTAGTTTTTACCTAACCTACTTTAATTTATCTTGAGTTATAATATCAGACAAAATAAATTATAGCTAAAAAATTGTTATTTATTAACTTACTGCACGGAAGAAATCGCAGTAAATGTTAAGTAAAATTAACTTTTGGGTGTATCTACGACTTTACCTAATTATCATCCGATTCAACCATGAAGAGACGTAAATTTATTTGGTATTCCTTACTGGCGATCGCTGGATGCAGTGGCGCAAAAACTAATAACAAATCAGCAGTTTCCGAACCTGAGACATTAAAATTTGCTGTCACTGATGTCCAAGGCTTAGATACTTTAACCCAAGAGTACGAAGAATTCCGCCAAAAACTAGCAAATATCTTCGACAAAAAAGTCGAATTTTTTCCCGTCGAAAGTTATACAGCCGCCGCCTTAGCTTTACAAAAAAATCAAATTGAACTTGTCCTCACTGGACCCTCTGAATATGTCATTATTCGCAGCCGAACCAACGCAGTTCCAGTTATTAGCTTCACTCGTCCAGATTACTACTCAGTTATTGTAGTTTCAGCAGATAGCGGTATTCAATCAATAGCAGAATTAAAAGACAAAACTGTAGCTATGGGTTCAGTGGGTTCCACTAGCAGATATCTTGGACCAAACAACATTTTAGCCTCTGGCGGATTAGACCCCAAATCTGATTTTGAAACTAAACTTTTAGGTGACGAAGGTTTATCTGCATTAACTAAAGGCGAAGTCGATGCGTGGGGCGGATCTCTTAACGATTATCAATACTTTCTGAATAGTCAAAATATTTCTGAACAAGAATTTCCGATTCTGGTTAAAAGTAAGCCCCTTCCTAACGATGTTTTAGTAGCTAGTAATAATTTGAACTCTCAATTTATCGAAACAATGAGAGAAAAGCTTATTGCGAATAAAGAAACTTTACTTCCAACGTTAGCTAAAGTAGATAAAGGCAAATATGCTCAAGTCACTTTAGTTCCAGCAAAAGATTCCGACTACGATTTAATTCGCGAAGCTTACGAAGCTATTGGAGAAGGAACTTTTCTCCAAGGAAAAAGCCAATAACTACAAAAATATGAAACTAGCTAGATTTTCTTTAAATGAAATAAAAAAGCTGATTTCTAACTTAAAAATCGCTCAAAAAATTGGCTATAGCTTTACTATAACTCTTAGTATAGCAACAATAGGAACAGTTATCGGATTAACAATTGGCGATACTTATCAAAAACAAGCTTTTGAACATTTAACTGTTGCAGATGAACAAGAACGTTTACTTGATGATCTCGAAAAATCTGTCTTAGAAGTCAGATCTCATCCCCAAAGATTAATTTCTGTCTTAGGAAATTCAATTTGGTTTGACTATGAAAAAAATAAATTTATTAGTGATGTCAATCAAGTAGCAAAACTAACAGCAGCAATAGATGTTTTTGCTGCTAAATATCCTCATGATTTAGCAGTTAACGTTGCTGATTTAGATAATCTGTCTTCTAGCTACAAAGTAACAACCCAATCATATCATCGCTTAATTAAAGCTCTTTGGAAACAAATTGAACCATCCCGATTAAATCAAGAAGAAATATTTTTTGCAGAACAAAGAATACTTCAGGAAATGAGAGGAAATGATGCTGTAGAGATTGGGATTGAATTTGAACGTTTAGCAGAGGAATTAGATCGGATCATCATCACAGCCGAAGAACAACAGTTTCAAGCTGAACAAGACTTCAAAAAAGCTCAAGCACTCCGACGGGATATTATTATCATAAGTATGCTGCTTTCCCTAGGTATGGCAACTACTTTAGCATTTTTTATCAGTAGCGCGATCGCGCGACCTTTAGAAGAAGTTACTCAAGTCGCAAAGACAATTACGAAAGAAGCCAATTTTGACCTCCGAGTTCCGGTAAATAACTACGATGAAATTGGTTCTCTCGCAATATCTTTAAACCAATTAGTTGAACAAGTCCAAGTATATACTCAACAGCTAGAAATTGCTCGCGATACATTAGAAGAAAGAGTCGAAGAAAGAACTAAAGAACTTCGCCAAACATTGAAAAAATTGAAACAAACTCAAGGACAATTATTACACAGCGAAAAAATGTCAAGTTTGGGACAAATGGTCGCAGGTGTAGCTCATGAAATCAATAATCCAGTGAATTTCATCTACGGAAACATAAATTATGTCGATGAGTATAGCCAAGATTTATTAAGATTAATTCAAGTTTATCAAAAATGTTATCCCGAACCCCTTCTGGAAGTTCAAGAAGAAATAGAAAAAGTTGACTTAGAGTTTACAGTTGAAGATTTATCAAAAATTTTAAAATCAATACGTTTAGGTGCAGAGAGAATTCGGGAAATTGTCCGTTCTCTACGCAATTTTTCCCGACTTGATGAAGTTGGCTTAAAAATAGCCAATATTCATGAAGGAATTGATAGCACTTTAATGCTTTTACAAAATCGTCTCAAACCGAAACTAAATCAACCTCAAGTTGAAATTATTAAAATTTATGGCGATATTCCTAAGATAGAGTGCGATCCAGGACAGCTAAACCAGGTTTTTCTGAATATTCTGAATAATGGAATAGATGTACTTGAAAGTTACTTTAAAAATGAAGTTACTGCAACTCCTAAAATTTGGATTCGTACTGAAAAAATTAACGAACAGATAGAAATTCGGATTATTGATAATGGACCTGGAATCGACCAAAAAGTGCAAAAGCAGTTATTTGACCCTTTTTTTACTACTAAACCTGTAGGTAAAGGAACAGGTTTAGGTTTGTCAATTAGTTATCAAGTTGTTGTTGAACAACATCAAGGTGAGTTGCACTGTTTCTCTACTCCTGGTCAAGGTGCAGAATTTGTTGTTAAAATACCTCTGAAAATAAAATGAATCTTGAGATAATTATGGCTAATATTTTTTTTCTACCAAGTAAACTCGGTGAATCAGAAATATTTGAATCTTTATTAACCGGGAGAAATATTTTAATTGAACGGATTATTTCTACCGGGCAAATTACTCCTGAAGGCGAATGGTATAATCAAGAAAAAGATGAGTGGGTGGTGCTTTTACAAGGTGAAGCGAAGCTTGCTTATGCTGATGCTTCCTCACGGGATTTGAAAGCAGGAGATTATGTTTTTCTTCCCGCTCACAAAAAGCATCGAGTAGAATATACTAGCTCAGAACCTCCTTGTATTTGGTTGGCAATTCACGGTAATTTTTGAGTTAAATAAGTTAGAATACGCCTCTAAAAAAAATAATTAAATTCGCTTCCAGATATCCAGAATAAATGTGGAGACGTGGCAGACAACGCCTCTACAAAAGTAATCAGTAGGTTCTGAATTGCTCGCATATCTGCCAGTTTTTCGGCGATCGCGGAGCGTTTCGTTTTTTCTAATGTGGATACCATAAATTAGTGTTCTCCTTGCTCACATGTCTTAATTTCGCACTCCTAAAATCCAATTTCATCATCCTTGTGAAAGAGTAACATTTCTAACTTTTTGCTATTATGTTTTTTTGGTTTGCAAAGTTAATGTTCTTTTTGAGTTATACCTTCATCTCCTAAAAGATAGAGCAAGCAATATTAACAATGAAAAGGAACATAGAAATTCTATGTTCCTTCTAAAGAACTCACTAAAAAATATCTTGATCTGAGGATAATTTTTAGGATAAAAAAAAAAGACTACGGTACTTTTTTTTCTAAGCTCCTACTACTACCCCACCGTTAGGATGCAATACTTGACCTGCAAAATAAGAAGAATCGTCTGAAGCTAAAAAGACGTAGCAAGTTGCCACTTCTACAGGTTGTCCAGGGCGATTCATCGGAACTTGCTTCCCAAATTTTGAGACTTCATCAGGTGGAAAAGTGCTAGGAATAAATGGTGTCCAAATTGGACCCGGAGCAACTGCATTCACACGAATGCCTTTTTCCAATAAAGATTGAGAAATTGAGCGAGTAAAGGCAAGAATTGCACCTTTAGTTGTGGAATAACTTAAGAGAGGAGCATTTCCCTTGTAGGCGTTAATCGAGGTAGTATTAATAATTGAACTACCTTCTTTCATGTGCTTGATTGCTGCTTTAGTCAGATAAAACATCGCGAAAATATTAGTAGCAAAAATGCTTTCTAAACGAGCAGCATCAATATGATCGATAGTTTCTTCAAGATATTGTTCGGCAGCATTGTTAACTAAAATATCCAAGCCACCTAATTGGTCAACAGTTTTCTGTACTATTTCCTGACAAAACTGTTCGCTGCTAATATCTCCAGGAATTAATAAACACTTACGTCCTTCTGCTTCAACTAAGCGCTTAGTTTCTTTTGCGTCTTCGTGTTCGTCGAGGTAACTAATTGCAACATCGGCTGCTTCTTTAGCATATAAAACTGCTACAGAACGACCGATGCCGCTATCTCCACCAGTAATTAAAGCTACTTTTCCGCGTAGTTTACCACTACCTTGATAACTCTCGCGATCGTACTCTGGTTTGGGAGTCATTTCGGCTTCGATACCGGGCTTTCTTTTCTGTGCTTGAGGGGGAATTTGATTAGGTGTAATCGTCATATTTTGAGATTCTCAATTCTCCGGATGGTATTCAAAACAAATAGTAAGGATTTGAGTCCTTACTATTTGCTTGATAGTTACGAGACTATTTAGTTGTCTCTTTTTTCAATAAAAACTGCGTTAGTTTACGTTAATTACCTAAGATCGATCTGATAGAGGGTTGCACCTCTCCTCGGTAACATTTAAGTGGAGGAAGCGATAAAAACTCCACACCGTTTTCACGCGATTTACTATTCATCTATCGTCTGAACATCTGACATTTCGCTCTCCTTCAATGTCCAGCAATGAGTCACATCGACAAAACCCTCGTCCGATAGTTGAATCGTCAGAAATATTAGTTCCAGTTGGTCGCAGCCAAAGCTAATAACGTTTACCATCTCAGGCTGTTCTGATAGAGGGTTGCGCCTCTCCTCGATAGTAATTAAGTGAAGGAAGCGATAAAAACTTCACAACGTTTTTGTTACTTTGATGCTTCTGCACTGTTCAAATCTCTGCCAATTCGCTCTCCTTCGAGATTTGATGATGATTCACAACAGCAAAACCTTCATCCAGTGCAGTTAATAACTGTTTTAATTGACATTTTTAATTTAACAGCGATCGCCAAGTGATTTTATCGCTCTAGGGATTGAAAGTTTTTTCAACCTCTAGAGGGAGAGATGTTTTTGCTAAATAGTTAACAGTGAATAGTTATTAGTCAACGGCAATTAGCTAATTCTCCATCTCAATCATCAATCTTCAGTCTCCAGTCTCCAATTACCAACTGACACATTATTGCGCTGAAGATAACTGTGAACAGTATTCTGTAACAGCATTGCGACTGTCATCGGTCCGACACCACCGGGAACTGGGGTAAGATATTCAGCAACATCAACTACAGAATCGAAATCTACATCTCCCACCAGTCGAGATTTTCCTGTCTCAGTAACAACGCGATTAATTCCTACGTCGATAACTACCGCACCAGGTTTAACCATCTCAGCCGTAAGGAAGTGGGGTTTTCCGACTGCGGCAATTAAAATATCGGCATTGCGAGTTACACTGAGTAAGTCGCTGGTGCGCGAATGAGCAATTGTTACCGTTGCATTCGCTTCTAAGAGCATTAATGCTAGAGGTTTACCGACTAAGATACTCCGTCCGACGACAACAGCTTGTTTTCCTGCTAGTTTAATTTCGGCTGCTGCTAACAAGCGCATTACCCCAGCCGGGGTACAACTGCGTAAACCAGGTTCGCTGCGTAATAGTCGTCCTAAATTTACTGGATGCAGTCCATCAGCGTCTTTATCAGGGTCAATTTTGTTTAACAGAGTAACCGCATCTAAATTTGCAGGTAAAGGTAACTGTACTAAGATACCATCTACTTGCGGATCTTGATTGAGTTGCGCGATCGCCTCTTCCAGTTCTCTTAAGGAAGTTTCTGCGGGAAAATGTTGACCAAACGAAGCAATACCGACTTTCGCACAAGCGCGTTCTTTATTCCGGACATAAGCCGCCGAAGCGGGATTGTCTCCTACCATTAAGACAGCTAATCCGGGCGATCGTCCAATTTTTCCTTGTAAGGATTGAATTTGTTCGCGAAGTTGAGTTTGAATTTTTTCAGCTAGTGCTTTACCGTCCAAAAGCTTTGTCATTGTTACTCTATCAGTTGTTAGTTAAGGAAACCGAGGCAAAGAGGAAACAAACTATTGTTGTTAGTCAGCTAGGATTATACCTGAAAGGATCTCGCCAACCTGTTAGTAGCTAGACTAGACCATGAGAAGACACATGACTGGAAACAAATTTTATTTCTTATTTCTATTGCTAGCACTTTTAGTCGGCTGTAGTAACAATTTCGGTGTCACTTTTCCTGGTGAACGACAACTGGCGCTTACGCAAATTGGTGAACTCGAACCACCAAGTAACTACGACAAAAGCACAGTTTACCTCAAAGGTCAAGTAGTTAGTGTCGCGCCTTTTTTGGATAGTGGTGCTTATTTGTTACAGGATACCACCGGAGCTATTTGGGTAGTTAGTCAAGAAACTCTTCCAACTCAGGGAGATATCGTCTTAATTCAAGGTGAACTCGTTTATGAAACTATTCCCATAGAAAAGCAACAGTTAAGTGAACTTTATCTTCAGCAACAACAGCAGTTAGGACGCAAAGCTAGTAAGTTACCTGAAGCTAGTAGTGCGGTGATTCTCCCAGAAAAAAGTTTTCAATCTCAACCTTAAGAAATTATGCTAGATTAACTTAATTAACAGCAAATCTTGAAGCTAGGATGAACCAAGAAGTCGTGAGCGTAGCGATCGCGATCTTCTCCCAAGATTGTCAATTTCTGATCCGGTTACGGGATAATCTGCGTGGGACTATGCGGTAGTCATTGAGAACGAGAAGAAACTCCCGAAATTGCTTGATGTCGAGAATTACTCGCACTCATTTTCAGAAATTATGCTAAATTAACTTAATTAACAGCAAATCTCGAAGCTAGAATGAACCAAGAAGTCGTGACTGTAGCGATCGCGATCCTTTACCAAGATTGTCAATTTTTGATGCAGTTACGGGATAATATCCCTGGTATTGTCTATCCTGGACATTGGGGACTATTCGGTGGTCATTTAGAGCCAGGAGAAACTCCCGAAATTGCTTTACGTCGAGAATTGCGCGAAGAAATTGGTTATGCACCGCCCAAAACCGAATTATTTGGTTATTATAACGATCGGAGGGTAGTTCGTCATGTCTACTCGGCTCCGCTTACTGTATCTCTAGATCGTCTCGTTCTTTACGAAGGCTGGGATCTGGGTCTGCTAACAACGGAAAATATTCAACAAGGTAGTTGTTATTCGCAAAAAGCAGGACAAGAACGACCTTTGGGACATCCCCATCAAAAAATCTTACTTGATTTTATCGCTAGTGGCTCGTTAAAAAACTTCTCTCAATGAAATACAAAAAATTGCTAAATTTGCTTGACAAATAAGCCGAAATAAGCCAAAAAATCAATTAAGAAAAACAAGTAATTAGGAATTAAAGTCAATGTTAAATCTTTTAACTGTAATTCCTGAAGTTCTGAAAAAAATAAGGACAATGAAGAAAGTGGCACTGGGGTTGCTCTTTTGCCTAAATAGTTAAACTATTTTGAAATCTGCAAAAGCTTTACGGTGTCAAATTTTTCCCTGCAACCGCCTCAAATAGCGTTAACTGTTAAGCACTCCTTCTATATGAAAAAGTCTACCAAAAAATTATCTGCCGTCGATCGTTTCCTGCTTGGAGGTGCGATCGCTGTGATCTCAACTGTCTCGGTTTTTACTCCTGGAATCAGACCTTCGGTGAGTGCGGCTTTAGAAGATAGCCCGAAAACAGTTGTTGATGAAGTTTGGCAAATTGTTAACAATGAATATGTAGATCGCAGTTTTAATTCTGTTAACTGGCAAGCGAAACGACAAGAATTATTAAGTAAGAATTATACCAGTCGCGAACAAGCATATAGTACAATTCGCGAAGCTTTACGAGAAATCGGCGATCCCTATACTCGTTTTCTCGATCCCGAACAATTTGAAGCTCTTTCGAGTCAAACTTCTGGCGAACTTTCCGGTGTCGGGATTCGCATGGAAATTGACAAAAAAACGAAAATTTTGACGGTAGTGGAGCCGATCGAAAATTCTCCTGCAACTCAAGCAGATATTCGCACCGGGGATCAAATAATCGAAATTGATGGTAAGAAAACTGCCAAAATGAGCATCGAAGAAGCCTCAGCGCTGATTCGAGGTGAAACCGGAACTGAGGTGCGCTTGAAAATGGCACGAAATGGTCGCCAAATTTTCGAGACAGTTTTGACTCGCGCTCAGATTGAGTTACCCGCAGTTCGCTACACACTGAAAGAAGAAGGAAACAAACGAGTCGGCTACATTAAGTTAGAAGAATTTAGCTCCCACGCAGCCGAACAAATGGAAAAGGCGATCGCCAAACTAAATCATGACAAGGTAGACGCTTTTGTGCTTGATTTACGCGGAAATCCGGGTGGTTTGTTGTTTGCGAGTGTGGATATTGCGCGGATGTGGATGGAAACCGGAACCATTGTTCGTACTGTAGACCGCAAAGGTGGCGATCGCCAATTTGCCGCAAACCGTACTGCGTTAACAAATTTACCTTTGGTCGTCTTAGTAGATGAATATTCAGCCAGTGCAAGTGAAATTCTCGCTGGGGCTTTGAAAGACAACGGACGAGCAACAATCGTCGGAAATCGGACTTATGGTAAAGGAACAGTCCAGTCGGTTCACGCACTTTCCGATGGTTCAGGTTTAGCGGTAACAATTTCGCGCTATTATCCTCCCAGTGGTGTCGATATCAACAAACGCGGCATTACCCCCGATATTCAGCTTGGTTTAACCGCCGAACAGCAATTACGTTTAACCAGCGATCCTTCCCTAGTGGGTACTGGTCACGATCCCCAATATGCACGCGCGATTTCATTTTTGAGTCGCCGATAATCATCAATTTGGCGTTCAGGAAATCTGCTCTGGAGACGTAGCACGCTACGTCTCTACACTTTTGGGGTTGAAATTTCTAGAGCAATTGCACTGCAAATTGCTCTACAACCCACATTCCGCTAATTCATTTTACAAAAAATACTACGGCTTGTCGTGCGGAGAGTTAATGGCACTTTATGCGTCTCAAAATAAAGGATTAGTAAACAAAGCAGTTTTTTATGAAAAAGTTAAATCCAATACGGATTTAGAACAGGTGGCGTTGCGTTACCATCAGCAGTTTGTGGGATCATATTGGCGGCGAGATTGGCATCAGGATTATTCCCGCTCAATTTGGCAGAAAATCCTGAAATTTTAAGAATTAAAAATCTTTCACGATCGCTTTTTTAATAATTAAGACGGAGTTTGGCATTCATAATGTTTGCAACAAAGAAAAAGATTGGGTTTAGCTGGACTCTTTGGCAAACCCAGCACAAACCCAATCATCGGGGTTTTCATTGGTTACTGGTGCTGGTCGGTGTGCTTTTAGCCAGTACAGGAAATCTGTACCTGTCAGGCTTGGCTTGGGGGCTGACGGAGGAGTTTGATGCCTCAAGGTCAAGGGAAAATCTTGACCCCTTAAGGGAAGCCATTGCTCAACCAAGTAATGATGCAGAAGCCTATTACCAGCAAGGCAATACCTATTTAGAGCAGCAAGACTATGACCGGGCGATCGCCGAATATAGCCGAGCGATTGAACTCGATCCTACCCATATTTATGCCTATGACAATCTGGCTAAAACCTATCGTCAGCTATCCGATCTTTATTTTGATAGAGGAGAACCCGATCGGGGTCTAGCTACCTACGATAAAGCGATAGAAGTTAATGGAAACGAGTTCCGCCAAGGTTCTGTGACTTGTCGGCAGAATGAAGCGGATCAACGTGAAATTGCCATTCTCACAACGGAATTTGCTACCATTTTCTGTAACAGTAATGTCTTTCATTACTGGGATGATGTGACTGGTGAGATGATTTTTTCAGGGGAATACTATTATGTCGGGCAATCTCGCCAAACTGGAGAGATTAAAGAAATATCTAATGCGACTCGCTCTATTGACGAAGCTAAGAGGATTATAACCTTTAAAGTAACTGAGGGGCAATATACCTATCAAATTGAAACTAATGAAGGTTTAAATACTAATTACATTGTCAGAAATGAGCAAAGGTATTTCTCTGAAGAACCTTGTTGGCGTGCTTTTTCAATCTTTCAAGATGGACAGCAGATTTATCACCAAATGGTCGATGGTTGTCCGAATTGATCGCTTTTGATCTGTTGCAATTTATCGGTTTGAATCGTCGTCAAACTACAGGCTTACTGGGGTCAATTAAAGAAGAGCTATTTTGTCAATGATGATATTAAACAAAAAGGCGATCGCCCGTTGGGGAATACTTAGTCTAGGGGCAGGAATGTTCTGGGGAAGTGCGCCAATGTCACCCGCCTTGGCTAACGATCGCTCTGTACTGTGTAGTAATCGACAAATGAACACCCAAGTGGCGTTAACTACGCCGGAATATTTCGCGGCAATTTGTAGTCGGGGTTATCAAGATCGAGACACAGGCTGTTATGTCCCAACGGAATATGATTATGTGGGTCAATCCCGGAGTACCAAGGAAACATTAACAGTACCACGGGGGCTTATTGAGGTTTCCCCGCAGCCTCCCGTCACGGTTTATAAAGCAACAGAATATATTTACACTTATCAGATTGCTACGAGCGGTTCCCAAACCCTCCGCCCCTGGACATCCCTATCCATCTTTGAGAATGGGCGGCGGATTTATCATCACAGAGTAAACCATTATTTTGGCGATCGCGGCTGCCGCCCCCAATATCAGCCTGTGCAAATTCCCTCACCTTTTTTTAGGGTATCATCGCCTAATTTAGAGCCTTTCCCGACGATACCGGATGTACCACTGGTAACACCTCGTTTCGACTGGTCCCAGAGAGAGGTTTATCTGCCTTCCCGACCCTTAGACGACCAAATTGAGGGCTACAATCGGCAAATTGCCGCCGATCCTGATAATTTAGAGGCTTATTTTGGGCGGGGTAATCGCAATTACGAATTGAAACGCTATCAAGAGGCGATCGCGGATTATGAAGAAGTGATTCGCTTACAACCGGATCGGGCGATCGCCCATTTTAACCAAGGAGTGAGCTATTATCGCGCCAACAACCCTGATGAAGCTGCGGTTTCATTTAATGCAGCGATCGCGCACACCTTAGCATCCGATCCCCAATCGCCTTTGTTAGCGTGGTTTTATAACAATCTCGGAGTTGTCCAAAAGGAGCAATTGCCCATTGAACAAGGGTCATCGCTATTTTTAGAAGCCATCAAGGTCGATCCAAATTATGCACTGCCCTATTACAATCGGGGACTACTGATGCAGAGTTTTAGGGGCAATGAAAGTGCGATCGCCGACTATACCGAAGCCATCAGGATTAGTCCGTTGTTTGTGATGCCCTACCTCAACCGGGGTCGAGCCTACTATGATTATCATCTGACGGCGACTGATTACGAGGTCAATACGGTTGATGCCGTTACGGGGGAAACGATTGACAATACAGAAAACTACCAACAGGCGATCGCCGATTATACGGCTGTTACTAATCTTGACCCGACCAATGCCCTTGCCTATTTCCAACGGGGCATTGTCCATTATCGTCTGAAAGACTACGATCGGGCGATCGCCGACTTCACTCAAGCGATCGCCCTTGATGACGATCGCCTAGATGCCTATATTAACCTTGGCATTGCCTATGCCGAGGGGAAACAAGATTATGGACGAGCCATCTTTTACTTCGGGCGCACCAAGGAAAAAAATCCCCAATATGCCCCTGGTTACTATAATCTAGCCGTCGGTTATACTGCCCTTGCTTCCGATAATTCTGACCTCATTGATGGTTACTACCAAAAAGCGAGATCCCTTGACCGCCAATATGAAAGCGATTATTATCAAGACCTAAGCCAGCAACATTACGCCTTTCAGGATGATTACGAACTTATCCCCGCCCTAGCAGAAATTATCGTCCCCTCCGCTAAATATAAACCCTAAACCTTAATGCGATGAAATTGTTATTCGTTTGCAGTCAGAATCGGTTACGCAGCCCTACCGCCGCAGCTTTATTTGCCAATTATGAAGGATTGGAAGTCGATTCAGCCGGATTAGACCGCAACGCCGAAATGACTTTGACCAGTGAAGCCATTGAGTGGGCAGATATTATTTTTGTGATGGAGAAGTCTCATCGAAGCAAACTCTCCAAAAAGTTTCAACCTTGGCTAAAGAATAAGCGCACGATCTGCTTGGACATTCCCGACAAGTACGAGTATGGGTCGCCAGCTTTAGTCGAGTTATTACAGAAAAAAGTAATCCCCCTTTTAGGAACTGTTGTTAAGCGAACAGATGTGTGAAGTACCCCAACTATAACGGAGTTTAGTTGGGGCTTCCCAGAAAACTTTTTCCAAAAGCTGAAGCAGTATAGGGCGATCGCCAAATTGGGTTAGATAACACTACATTTTGCAGTGCGGAATGTGGGCGACAATCTAACTGTTGCTAACGGCAATTATTGCGCCACAACAGGAACTTCGCTTGATTGTGCTTCTTGTTTTTCCAAAGCAGCAGAAAGACGGTTCAAAGCGCTAATATAAGCCCGTGCCGATGCGACAATAATATCGGTATTCGCCGCCTGACCAGAATAAGTTTTATTTTCATGTCGCAAACGAATAGTTACTTCTCCGATCGCGTCAATACCCGCCGTCACTGACTTCACAGAAAACTCAATTAACTCGTTAGGGACATTAACCACCCGATTAATCGCTTGATAAACCGCATCCACAGGTCCCGTACCGATCGCCGCATCAGTCAATTCTTCACCTGTAGGAGTACGCAAAGTCACCGTTGCGGTTGGAGTGGCGCGATCGCCACAAGAAACCTGAACTAATTCCAAACGATACAACTCTGGTACTTGGCGAATTTCGTCATTCACGATCGCCTCTAGATCCCAATCGCTAATCGCTTTTTTCTTATCCGCCACATCTTTAAAGCGCAAAAAGGCTTTATTCAAATCAGTCTCAGACAATTCAAAGCCCAACTCACGCAAACGAGTCCGAAAAGCATTGCGTCCGGAATGTTTACCCAGGATAATCTGATTGGTATTCAAACCAATCGATTCAGCATCCATAATCTCATAAGTCAGCTTATTTTTCAGTACCCCATCTTGGTGAATACCCGACTCATGAGCAAAAGCATTTGCACCGACGATCGCTTTATTCGGTTGTACCGCCATTCCTGTCAAACTGGAAACCAAGCGAGAAGTCTTATAAATTTGCTTCGTCTCGATATTTGTCAAAGGTTCTTCCGAATTTGGCTCTCTGCCCAAGAAAGGATTAAAATACTGACGGCGGACATAAAGAGCCATCACCAACTCTTCCAAAGCCGCATTTCCGGCACGTTCGCCAATCCCATTAATCGTACATTCCAACTGTCGCGCCCCATTTTTGACAGCTTCGAGGAAATTCGCCACCGCCAAACCTAAATCATTATGACCGTGAACCGAAATAATTGCTTGGTCAATATTGGGGACATTTTCTTTAATTCCGCGAATCAAAGCCCCAAATTCACTCGGCGTAGTATAACCCACCGTATCGGGAATATTTACCGTTGTTGCACCCGCCGCGATCGCCCTTTCCAAAACTTGATACAAAAATTCTGGATCGCTACGTCCCGCATCTTCTGGAGAAAACTCCACATCATCCACCAAGGATTTCGCATAAGCGACCATTTCCGGGACAATTGACAAAACCTCAGCGCGAGTTCGACGCAGCTTATATTGTAAATGAATATCCGAAGTCGCGATAAAAGTATGAATTCTACCTTTCGCCGCAGGTTTGAGCGCTTCACCAGCCACCTTAATATCTTCTTTCGTCGCCCGCGCTAAACCGCAGATTCTCGGTCCTGTTTCCGTACCCACCGTTGCCGCAATGCGTTGTACCGCCTCAAAATCGCCACTACTAGCTCTCGGAAAACCAGCTTCAATCACATCCACCCCTAATTTTGCCAAAGCGCGGGCGATCGTCAACTTTTCCTCAACATTCAAAGTTGCTCCAGGGGATTGTTCCCCATCACGCAGAGTCGTATCAAAAATGATAATCCGGTCATGTCCTTGACTCATAAGTCTCCTTTGTTTATTTTGCTTAACTTTTTGACTTTTAGCTAGAATATGCAGCTTTTATTTCTTTGTAGCAACTAATAATCAACTTTTTCAATTTTGTCACGAATATCATTTAAGTCGATATAACGATCCGTAGCATTACGCAATTCCCTAGCAATCATCCCTTCCGTAGAAACCACCGTAATATGAGTATTTTTAGAACGTAATAATTCTATCGCTCTTTCAAAATCACCATCACCACTAAATAAAACTACTCGATTATACTGATCGCAGGTGTTAAACATATCAACAACAATTTCTATATCTAGATTTGCCTTTTGTGAGTAACGCCCTGAACTATCATCATAATATTCTTTCAAAATTTTCGTTCTTACCGTATAACCTAAACTAATCAAAGCATCTCTAAATCCTCGCTGATCCTGGGAATCTTTTAGTCCGGTGTACCAAAAAGCATTTACCAACATTATGTTTGGTTCATCTTCAAATTGAAAATACTTCAAAACCCGTTTTGGGTCAAAAAACCAACCATTTTTTTGTTGAGCGTAGAACATATTGTTTCCGTCTACGAAAATAGACAGACGGTTCGGTCTACAACACATAGAAAATATACCTAAAACTGATAAAATTTTGATTTCGCTTTCTTAGCTTAACCTAGTATTATAGC
>JAWQFW010000119.1:0-15254 GCA_035968095.1 Oscillatoria sp. PMC 1068.18 | reverse complement strand
CCCCAGTCCCCAGTCCCCAAGTCCTGAGAAAGGTTGTAACATAAGTAGAGTTGGCGAGCATCTTGCTGCTAGGATCTTGGTTGTCGAAGTAGCTTGTCAGTGCTAATCAAACCAACAAGCAAAGAGTAAAAGCTAAGGAAAATGGACGATTTTTGGGATAACGTCTCTCGCTACCCTCGTTACTTGATCACAATCACGTTGGGTATTTTTTTCGCGCTGTACGATCGCGTCAAACCTCTGTTGAAGCAACCAATAACTGCAACAGCGCTAATTGGTATTCTTATTTCTGGTTTCGCCTTTATCTTTTTTACCCTACGGGCGATGCTAGGAATGTCTGTAGTTTAGTCAAGATTGAGCTTTTTCCCAAAGCCCGTACTGTCTAGTAAAGGGGGCGATAATTATGGCTAACAGTCGGAGAGTTTCTCGTGTTTCCTCACAAATTAAACGCGAAGTCAGCCAAATGCTGATGAATGAAATTAAAGACGATCGCGTCGGTGCAGGAATGGTTAGCATTACTGCGGTGGATGTGTCTGGAGATTTGCAACACGCCAAAATTTTTGTGAGTATCTACGGTACTGACGAAGCGAAAGCGGAAACGATGGAGGGTTTGAAGTCGTCTACGGCTTTTGTCCGTCGTCAACTCGGTCAACGAATGCGACTGCGGAGAACGCCGGAAGTGGTGTTTCTCGAAGATGCTTCACTCGAAAGAGGCGATCGCATGGTGGCTTTGTTGAATAAAATTTCTGAGGAACGCCAAGACGAAAATCTTCCTTTAGATAGTTATGAGGAGAATAATTTTTAAAGCTATAAAATGAACTCTTCTGGAAAGAAAAGATCGGACATAGTTTGGAGGGGGCGAATTGATTTCCGCCCCACCTGATTACAAATTTTGATTCGGGGCAATAATTCTTTTCGTAGTCATCGGGGTTTAAGTCCAAAAGCGCAAATATTCTTTAAGAGATTATTAAACTTCAGGAAAGTTGTGGGATTATTAATCTACGGTAGTAAAGATGTCTTAGATTAGTTTTTAGGGCAGATATGTGCTGATTTACCTTGGATTTTTTCTTATGGACAAACCTTAACCGCCCAAGAAGTTTCTTGTCGAGCAATCTTCGGTAGTCAAAAAGTCACTGATATTGATTTACAAATCTTTGTATAACATTTCTTAATCAAATCATGAGCGCTTGTTTCTCTTTAAAGAATTTGCTCATGTTCCCGTGAAACCTAGACAGACAAGGGCTTCACAGTTATCAAAAAATAGCAAACGCTACATCTATCTTATAGCAGCGTTTAGAAAAAGAAATGTTTTGTAATTGTTATCAGGCTAGAAAAAAAAATTGTAACTTTGTATACTGAAGAGTGTCACTTCTCAGAGTAGTGAATGTTCGATTATATTAGTCTTAAGCCCAGTTAGTTATCAGGTCAATCCCATGAGCGTTAAAACATTAACATCCATTCCCACGACAGAATACTCGATCGACAATATTCGTGACGAGGCTCGCCAGTTAGTGGAAAAAGGAAATATAAGTCGCCAGCAGCCAATTTATGTTCTCTGTAAGTACATTCCTGCCCGTGAGTGGGTTTGTGTGGAGTGTGAGTTAGAGAAATGTGAATACCTGCTACGCGATCGCATTGGCGATCTGATTGGTACAGAGCATTGGGAAAACGACTAAGAGGAAAAAAGCTGTCCAAAATCTAGAATATTTCGAGTCAGCGTCATCAAAGTAAGGGTTTAACCATTAAACCACGCTGCAAAAACCTCTACTTTGGTGACGTTTTAGCTATCGATAATCATTCGCCAGCCTAATTTCCCTTAGTTAATCATTCCTTTGTTGTTTCACAACCTTAGTAATTTTATCAGAGAATTTTGACAAATCACGTCAAAAAGTTATTTCTTTTTGTAAAGAATCGGCAGGAACCAGTGATTAGCCACTTACTCCTTCGCTGCCGAATCACGCAAACCTGCCAATTCCGTCCTCAAAGCGACAATTTGCTCAATAAGCGATCGCAACTCCGCATCAACCTGTGAATCATTAACTTTAATTTCAACCGGGACATTCTGACTCGTCGGAGTAGTTTCTGAAGGAGAACTAGACTCCCGCTTCAATAAATCATCAATAATTTTACGTGCTTCCTGCTCAGTCAGTTTACCCTTCTGCGCCCACTCCTGAACTTTTTGCTCTAATTCCGCACTCAACTGACTCAAAGTAGCCTCTCGTTGACGCTCATCTTGCAAAGTTTCAATCAAAGAAGCCGTAGCCCCCACAGTAACCAGAAATCCCTTTTGCAGCAATTCCAGAAAGTTATTAGAGTTCATGCCGTCACAATAGCTTAAAGATGTAGGGTACATTAATAGCACCCTACTCAGGGTAATTATTGTAACCTAGCTATCCGACTTGTTCGAGATATTGAGATAAATCCTCAATCAAACGAGTTAATTCTGCCTCAGTTGTCAGACGCAGGCGATCGTCTCGCAAAGTAATTAACACTTTCGCCGCAAACGGACTAGGGTAGATATTCGGGTTACAGAAAACCTCAAGAAAGACATCCCCCGTGTAACGATACTCCATCGGCGGTTGCTTTTGTCGTTTAGTACCCCCACTAGCAGTTTGGGTAGCAGCAGCCTTAAGACTCTGCATTAATTGAGCAATTTCCGCTTGTAATTGCCGCGCTGCTTCCGGAGTGAAGTTCAAGCTAACTGCACCTTGAACCAAATTAATTGTCAGTTGAGTCATAATTAAAGAAAAATTTTCTGGAGAATAAACTCATGCAAAAGAATTTTATTTAGCCTGTGACAAAATTTAGCAAACAATCGAGCGAAAGTAAGTAATTATTAAAAATAATCTCAATAAATTGACTAAATTTTCTAACTTCCGGATAGCTAAAATCATTACGAAAGAGAGGTTTCAGCTTGAAAAAGAGCAAATTAAGATTATAGAACTAAGGAATAGTTGGGATAAATTTTGTGTTACAAGATAACCGTGCAGCAGTTCGGAAAGTATTGCTAGTTACACTGGTACTCAACCTGTTAGTAATGATTTTAAAAGCAGTTGTCGGCTTCCTAACAGGTTCTTTAAGTTTACAAGCAGATGCCTTGCATAGTGTCACCGATAGTGCTAATAATATTTTGGGTTTAATTGCCAATCGCTTCGCTTCGCCACACCCAGACAGACAACATCCTTACGGACATCAGAAATTTGAAGCAGTGGGAGCATTGGGAATTGCTGCATTTTTAGGAATTGCTTGCTTTGAAATTTTACAAGGAGCGATCGCCAGAATTTTTCAAGGAATTACTCCGGTAGAAATCTCACTTCCAGAATTAGCGATTTTATTGATAGTTTTAGGGATCAATATTTTTGTGACTTTTTATGAGCGTCGAGTCGGGAAACAAGTTAACAGCCCGATTTTACTTGCTGATGCTCAACATACCATGAGTGATGTTTGGATTACGATTACTGTTTTCGCAGGCTTAATCGGGATTTGGCAAGCAAATAGATTGAATTTGCCGCAGTTACAATGGTTAGACGTAATTTTAGCTTTTCCTGTGGCTTTGTTGGTTTTTCGGAGTGGGTGGGAAGTATTGCAAGATAACTTACCTTGGTTAGTTGACGAAATGGCGATCGCCCCGGAAGCAATTTACAATTTAGTCATGACAGTACCCGGAGTAATCAACTGTCACGACATCGCCTCTCGTGGCGTTTTAGGTAGACAAGTATTTATTGAAATGCACGTAATTGTGAATGCCGTTGAAGTAGAAACCGCCCATGCAATTACTGAAGAAATCGAAAATCTACTCACTGAACGCTTTAGTCCAGTTAGGGTTTTGATTCACGTCGAGCCTCCTGATTATAAATCCGATCGGATTAGTTTTGAATCAGATGTCAACTGAATCAGCCCAAAGTTTTCCACAGACATGAGTTCTTTTCCACAGAAATAAGCTAGTTTTCCACAGTTTTAAAGAAAAGATAACCTCAAGAAATTGTCTGATTAACCCAAGAGAGTAGCAGGTAGTTAACAGTTATGAATTACCACGTACCCGCAGTTACCAGTCAGGAGATAGAGGCGTAAATCATCGCTTTCAATGCAAAATGGCGATCGCTACTCAAGAGCGAGTGGAGGAAAAAGTTATTACTGCTCAAATCTCACCCCCCTTGGCTACCTCACCAACTTGTGATTTCACGGTTGCTGAGGCTGTATCCAGGGCGAAGCAAATTGCTGATTTTGCTGAAAATAATGCCCCTAAGTGGGACAAAACTGGAGAATTTCCGGTTGAGGAATTCGAGAAAATTGCGGCTGCGGGACTGTTAAAAATCCCTTTGAGTCGGGAATTAGGTGGCTTGGGTTTAGGTTTCGCAACTGGAAATACTTACGAAATGCTGTTACTGCTGAAAGAAATTGGACGCGGTAATTTAGCGGTAGGCAGAGTTTATGAAGGTCATGTGAATGCTTTACAATTGATCCAAACTTTTGCTACTCAAGAACAAATTACCAGATTTGCTGCGGATGCGCGATCGCGCCAAAAAATCTTTGGTGTCTGGAATGCAGAAGCAACTGATGGAGTCAAACTAATTCCAATTGCTAATAACCGTTATCGCTTGGAAGGAAGCAAAACTTTCGCTTCTGGTTGCGGTTATGTCGATCGTCCTTTTGTCAATGGTGCGCTACCCGATGGCGGTTGGCAAATGTGTATTGTCCCGATGGATGAAGTGGAAACAATCATCGATCCTGATTGGTGGCAACCTCCGGGAATGCGTGCCACAGTCAGTTATAAAGTCGATTATACGGGCGTAGAAGTGGATTCTCGCTGGCTGATTGGTAAACCTGGGGATTATTTTCGTCAACCTTGGCTAACGGCTGGTGTTGTGCGTTTTGCGGCGGTACATTTAGGTGGTGCGGAAGCTTTGTTTAATGCGACACGCCAGTATTTACAAGCTTTGCAGCGTACCGATCATCCTTACCAACAAGAACGTTTGGGAAAAATGGCGATCGCCATCGAATCTGGTAATCTGTGGTTACGTGGTGCGGCGGAAATTATCGATAATTTTGCACCAATTTTCGGAGGTTATCCTGAAGATAACGATCCGCAAAAAGTGGCTCAACTGGTGGCTTATACGAATATGGTACGCACGGCGATAGAGCAAATTTGTCTCGATACGATCCAACTTTCCGAACGTTCGATCGGTACTCTCGGCTTGTTACCACCTCACCCGATGGAACGCATTATTCGCGATCTTACCTTGTATTTGCGCCAACCTGCTTATGATGCGGCTGTTGCTGCACCGGGTAAGTACGTCCTCGATTCGACTACTCCGGCTAATCAAGTTTGGGATTTATGATTGATTTGAGTAATCCCGAATCTTTACCTTTGTTTGGGATCGAGAAAATTTTTCCTGCGCGGGTTGACAAAAACGCAAAAATGTGCAGCAAAATTATTATTGTTGCACCGCATCCCGATGACGAAACGTTAGGGTGTGGAGGCGCGATCGCCAGTTTACGCACTTCAGGTACAGCAGTGCAAGTCTTAGTGATCAGCGACGGTACGCGATCGCATCCCAATTCTCGCAAATATCCGGCTCCCAAGCTAAAAAAATTACGCGAAGCCGAAACCTTAGCCGCGATGAAAATTTTGGGTATAGCCCCCAGCCAAGTTACATTTTGCGGTTTACCAGATGGGGCTGTAAAAAACAGTTTCGCCGAGGGAAAATCATCGATTTGTCAATATTTAAAGCAATTCCCACCAACAACAATTTTTCTCCCTTGGCGTAAAGATCCCCATCCAGATCATCAAGCAACTTGGCAGTTAATTGACACTTGTATAAAACAGATGCAATTAGCGCCGAGATTAATAGAATATCCGATTTGGGACTGGGATCGCAAGCAAAGAGGTGAATTTCCCCCAACAGCGAAAGCTTGGCGATTAGATATCAGTAAAGTCGTCAAGTTGAAAAAAAACGCGATCGCGCAATATCGCTCCCAAACTACTAACTTAATTGACGACGATCCCGAAGGATTTATGCTTACCCCCGAAATGCTGCAAAACTTTACTCAGCCTTGGGAAATTTATCTAGAAATCTAACTCAAAAACAGTAACAAATGAATCAATCTCTCCCCCCAGAATACTTTGAAAAAATGTATCGGGAAAACCCCGATCCGTGGAACTTTGAAACTAGCGAATACGAAGCCAAAAAATATCAAGCAACTCTTGCCGCCTTACCCAAAACTTTTTATCACAATGCTTTAGAAATTGGCGGCTCAATCGGCGTATTAACAGCAATGCTGGCTCCTCTTTGCCAGAATTTACTTTCCCTTGATGTTTCGGAAACAGCACAAAAAAAAGCAATTCAGCGTTGTCAAAATTTGCCTCAAGTTCGTTTTCAAATCATGCGTTTTCCCGAAACTTATCCCGCAGCAATATTTGACTTAATTTTAGTTTCCGAAGTCGGTTATTATTGGGGCGACGCTGATTTAGTAAAAAGCCAACAATTAATTTTAGAACATTTACAACTAGGAGGACATTTATTACTTGTCCATTGGACACCTTATGTAGCAGATTACCCTTTAACAGGCGATCGAGTCCATGATTCATTTCTCAAATTAAACCCAGAAAAATTGCGTCATTTAAAAGGAAGGCGGGAGGATAAATACCGACTGGATTTGTTCGAGAGAGTTTAAGCTTGTAGTTGGGTGAATTCGGAGTTGAGCCAAACGCGATCGCAACTTACTAATTGCCGATTCAATTTCTATTAAAGCTAAACAATTTGTCGAAATTGCGGTAATTTCTTGCTGCTCTTGGGCGATTTTTTCGAGTAAAATTCCGTAAGTAGGTGAAAAAAGAATCGCTTCAGCCAACCAATCTTTTTTGACAGCTAAATATTGAGCAGCAAGAGACAAATTTTCCCCGAAAAAGAGGGAATTATCTGGCTGTTTTCCCCATAATTGACGTAATAAACGATGGAGAAGAAAACGAGTTTCCACAATTACCGGAGACTCAACAAAAATCTTTTGGCGATCGCGCCCCATCGCTGCCAATTGGCTAAGTCGATTCGCCATTCCCACATTCGCTCGTCCAATTTGTCTCGCGCTAGTAAATACTTTTACCTTTGGGCTATAGCGGATTTTAGCATCAAAGCGCCGCAAAGATTTGCCCAAAGCCACATCTTCCGGAGTCCGCACCGCAGGTAAACCACCAACCCTAGCATACATTTCCGCAGTAACAGCCAAACTCGCCCCACAAAACTGATTATGTCTCGGTAAAGGATCGTCAGGCTGAGGATTGAGATATCCTTCTAACTCAGCGATTAAATATTGATAAGCAGAATAGCGTAAATAATAAGCTTTAGTCGTGAGATCGAATTCATGACAATTCTCAGCAATAATTCTACCACCAACTGCATCTACACCGCGATTAATTTCTTGTAAAATAGCCGCCAGCCAAGTTTGGGTAACTTTAGTATCACCATCAGTAGAAGCAATAATTCCGCGAGGTTTACCTAACAATTGTAAACGTCGATAAGCTTCATCCATCAAAAGTTGTCTAGCTTTCCCAACATAAGCTTGGAAAGGTGGTAAAGTACGCTCAACCACGTGCAACACTAACCCAGGAGTTAAATTAGCAAAGCGTCTAGCGATCGCCGCAGAATTATCTGTACAATTATTTGCGAGGATCAGAATCTCGTAACGCGATCGCTCAATCTGTTTACCCTCAAAATCCTTTTGTTGAGCTAATGCTGTCAGTGTCGCTTCAATATTTTCCCCTTCATCTCGCACTGGAATAATTACACAAATTTCGCAATTTGTCAACGGCAATTTATTTACCAGTGGCTTACTTTCCTTCTCAAAAAGTGACGTTTTTACAAAGCCATTTTTGCTTCGTCCGCGCTCAATTTGTAGCATTCAATTCCCTTTTAAACCCACCATTAACTAGAATTTTGGCTCTAGTTCAAACGCCGCGCGTCTTCTTTAAGAGGTAACTAATTCCACTGCTTATCATCCACAAGAAAGGAGATGAAAATTTGGCTCAAATATGTTTTTTGGAGGACGATTGATAATTGCTACTTACTAAGAGAAAAAATTCTGAAAATCCTCTGTATTTTTATCTATTTTAAAAAGCTAACGAATTCAGATAAAAGAACGTTCGGCTGTCCAATGTCTATCTGAAGACTGAGATACTTTCACACTTGGTAAATCAACAGCTTTTACTAACTCTTGAATTTCCTCCAAAGTAAAAGCCGCTTGGAGAGAATCCCGGAATAACTTTTTTTGCTTTTCGTTGCACTCTGTGCCAAGTTTTGCTACCATTTTGTTAATTATTTCTTCACTGTCGGGACGAAACAAATCTCGAAGCAAAATCGCCCCGTTAGCTTTAACAACGCGCTTAATTTCCCGAAAAAAAGGCAAAGGATCGGGCAAATGATGAATTAAACTATTCGACATCACCAAATCAAATTCTTCATCTTGATAAGGAAGTTTTTTGGCATCAATCTTTGCCAAAATTATCTGAGATTGTAAGCCAGCAGCAGCAACATTTTTTCTCCCAATATCTAACATAGATTCTGCCATATCGATGCCGATTATTTGCCATTTAGGGCATTGTTGACAAGCTATAATTGGAATTCGTGCCGTACCAGTTCCCGCATCCAAAACTTTAGCAGCAATTGGCGCAAGAGCAATAGCTTTTTTGGCAAAAGCAGTGTTAATTTCCTCAAAATCCATTGCATCATATTCGGCAGCTTCTGCAAAAGAATCCATTACTTCTGGTTCTAAAATTCTTGGTAACATAGCTTTTTATTTTCACATTAACTAATAATTGGATTATTTTTTTTTCGAGGCAGAATTTAGAAAGCGTCTCTGGTTCCCTGGCTCCGCCGGGGAACATTTTGTGAGGCTCCGCCTCCAATCTCTTATCGAGGCAGAGCCTAGAAACGAGGTGATAGATTTTTATTTTTACATTACTTGACTATCAATTTATTAACTGAAGTAATAAAGTTTGGGTTGTCCAAGTTGGACAACCGCAGCCTAAAAAATCAGAATCTTCTGTCCAAATTTCTGCGGGTAAAGCTAAGGCTAATGCAACTGTTTCCCAATCATTAGGATCTCTAGGAATACGTTTTCTAGCTTCTGCTTCTAAATAGCTATAAAAAGCCTTGGGAACTAAGCGAATTTTTGTTTCAATAAGCTGTAATGCCGCCTTAAGTTGCTCTTCTCCAGTTAATTCAGTGAGTTTTCCTTGGCTAACAATTTTCTTGACTCGTTTTCTTAACTCATATTGCGCTTCGTCTTTAACTTGTTCAGCTAAGTAAAATTCTAGTTCAGGTAGTCTAATTAGATCTCTGCCTCGTTTTCGTAGTAGTTCAGCTACCAAGATATTAGCATCAATTACTAATCGCATCATTGCTCTAAATCACTATTTTTAGAGGTCAAAGCTTGAACCAAACCTTCTTCATCTAGCCCAGTTTCCTTTGTTACTTGTTCTACCGCATTCTGCAAACGTTGGTATGCAGCATCAACTTCTGCTTGCTCGTGCAAAACTGGATAAAAATATCCGAGCATTTTACCCTCATGTTCTACACATAAAGCTTCATTTACTCCTAATAGCAATTTTTCAGTTAATTGGCTAAGTTTAATCTTTTTCATTTTTGTCTCCTAAAAATTTATCAAAAAAGTTTTCTAATTGCACTTGTTCCCTGGCTCCGCCGGGGAACATTTTGCGAGGCTCTGCCTCCAATCTTTTGTAGAGGCAGAGCCTCAAGAGTGGCGTTCCTAGGCAGAGCCTAGAAACGAGGGAAACTTATGCAATTGTTCCCTGGCTCCACCGGGGAATACATTTCGGATGCTCTGCCTCCAGTTAATATTAATAACGCAGGTTTTGCCGTTGTTGTTCTCGTTGTTGATATTCCTCAGTTTCTTGATATTCTGACCACAATTCAGCTACTTTTTGCTGAATTTCTAAATGTCGAGCCACACCTTCGTAGGTATAGCGATTATAGCCATTTGTAAGAATCAAATTTTCTAAATTGTAAATACGTTTCTCGGTATTTGGGTGAGTTGAAAGCCAAGCCGGAATATTAAAATCATTTTCCTCATCCAAAGTTATCATTAAATTGTGTAAGCCATCGGCTGCATAACCGCTAGTAACTAAAATTCTTGTACCGAGAACATCAGCTTGATGTTCCATATCGCGACTATAATTAAGCACAATTAAATTAGCCGCAGTGCCACCGAAAGGAATAAATTGACCAAGATTAGCAGTAAGATTTCCTTCAGTAACTAATTGGAAACCATGAGAAAGCACTGCATGAGATAATTCGTGTGCTAACAAACCAGCTAACTCAGCTTCCGAGTTGCTTTTAAGGATAGCCCCAGCATTAATAAATATCTTACCTCCGGGAAGTGCAAAAGCATTGAGGCGATCGCTCATTATGACATAAAACTCGTAGTCAAAATCGTCACGTCCCGCAGCTAAAACCAGTTTATTACCGATCGCGCGCACATATTCGAGAACTTCTTCATCTTCTACCATAGGAAGTTGTGCTTGCGCTTGGTTAGCAAGACGAGATCCTACGGCTGACTCTCCTCTTAACATTAAAATTGTCGTATCCAAAGCCGAAAGGGGACCAAATAAATTACCCGTGACAGCATAACCAATTGCACCAGTAACAAAATTGGCGATCGCATTTCCCCGCAATTTCCGCCGCAAATGTCGCTGATAACGCGCTAAATTCTCATCAGCTAATTTGAGAAATTCCTCAGCTTGTGCGTCTTCTGGGTTCATTAAAGCAAACTGACGCGCAATTAAGGAAGCTTCTAACCACTTTTCTTGCTCACGATAAACCTCAATTGCCTTTTGAAGTAAAATTGGTTCGTTTGGATACAGCGCCACGGCGCGCTCTAATGCTGGAATAGCTTCATCAGCGCGATCGTACTTTTGCAAAGCTTCCACATAACGAATATGACCAGGAATAAATTCCGGATGTTGTTCCACTAAAAACTTTAAAGGAACAAAAATTTTACTTGCTAATTCTTGGGCTAAACCTTCTTCAGAAAGTCGCCAATAAGTTACACCTGCTGGTGCTAATTCTGTAAGCTCATAAATAGGTTCTGGTTGAGTTTCGATCTCGGTTCGGATTTCGCTGTTAAAAGGTAGTTTTGCTTCCCGATATAATTGTGTCGCTGCGGCGATATCTCCGGCTAAAAATAAGCGATCTGCTTCGATTAGTTTCTGCTGACGCGCAATTTCTTCAGGAGATAATTCTGTTTCTATTTCCGCTTCTATTTCTGTGTCTTCAGTTGTTTTCTCAACGGTTTCTTCCTCAGAAATTGTAGTTTCAGGAGTTACTTCTTCAGGAGTAATTTCCTGGGTAGTTTCTGTCTCCGCTTCTTCAGTTATTTCCCCAGAAGTTGTCGTTTCAGGAGTTACTTCTTCTGTAGGAACTGGAAAAACTGGTTTAGCATCAACTTCAGTAGTGATTTCTAAAGTTATTTCCGAGAGATTGATCTCAGCAGAATCATCAAGAGAAGTGATTTGAGGCTCAATTTTCGCACTCGCAGCGTTAACAGACTGATTAGGGAGAGTGAGAGAATGAGCTTGGCGATCGCTTTCAACAAGAGTCGTGGGAAAATTAAGCTGGGAAACTAAATCGAGAGATTCTCTTTCCGAAAGCTTAATCTCCCCAGAATCATCAACTGAAGTGATTTGAGGCTGAATTTTCGCACTTGTCGCGCTAACAGACTGATTTAAAACAATTTCCGCTTGGGTTTCTTCCACCTCTAGCGACTTCAATGTTTCCGCAAAAACCCCAGAATTAGGGAAGAAAATACCTAAACTAACCAACAATACCGAGTAAGAAAATTTCATCGTGAGGAGTCCTACTCAAGAAGCTAAAGTAACGATCGTCATTGTAGCCAACTCAAAAAACTACATTCCGAAAAATAAACCTAGCCAGAGCAATTTTAGCATCGACCTTTGCGCCTCTTCCTTTGCGCCTCTGCGCCTCTGCGCGAGAAAAATATGCAAAATTTTCGGGAAAATGTGCCGCAAAAAGCTCCCGAAACTCGCTACTATAGAATTCCAGTGACAAATTAGCAGTTGTCATCGAAACTCCTTGGGTCTGAAACCCCGTCCTTTAAGGACGGCTTGGTATGTTTCTGGTAAAATCGGAAATATCGAGAAGCTCTCCCCCAAAGGCTATTCGATCTCAGCACCTTGAAAACTGGATAGAGCGGGTTTTGTACCGAAACGCTGGTACAAGTAAAATATCCAAGCAACAAGTAAAGTCTTTTTCGGACACCGTACCGATGGGCTATCGGAATCGGGACTCTGTAATGGGTTAGAAAGTCTGTGGACATGACGTAAGACGGGGACATAACTAGCTTTTAGTAGTGTACGCAGATGTGGATGAAGCAGAAACTTAAATCGTGAGGTTTAGGAATCACTGTCCGTTTACGGCGGTGAGGATGTCAAGAGTCTCAAACCATAAATTGAGTCAGCTTAATCTTTAATCAGCTAAAAAACCTCGCTTCTGACAAAAATACCTCCTTTGTTTAGTTTCTCCGAAGCCAACAGAATCTTGCTGTGTCACCAGCATAACTGAGAGTGAATAATTCTCCTCTGGTAAGGTGCGATCGCTACTCATTACTCATTGACGCAACTTCAGATTACTTGGTCGGCAGTTTTTTGGGTAGTGGTTGACCAAATTCGATTGCTGGCGACCCTCGTTCGGGTGAAGAGGGGTTCTCCGGTGTTGTTGGTATTGTTGGGGGTTGAGAATTGTTATTTAGGGGGGGGACAACCACTGTTGGTTCTCCAATGCGAGGAAAATTGGCGGGTGGTAAAATCGTTGAAAAAACTGGGCTGGGATTCTCAATTGTTTGACTAATCAAGGGACGTAAGATCCACTGGGTGTTGTTTAATTCGGTATTGGACTGTTTTAATTCTATTTGTTCGACTTTGAAGCTTTCTTCGGGAAAGAAATCTAGGACGATGCGAGTGACATCTTCGCTAAATTGGGAAACTCGCACTCGATAAACTAAACCAGGGTAATTGGCTTTCGTTGGGACTGTACCTAATTGAGTGTTGGGAAGATCGATTACTAAACGTAGGGGGTCGGTTAAAAGAAAGTAGTTGGGTGTTGTTCCTTCCTCGATGGTGATTTGGATTTGAGTTGTTTGAGGGTTGAATTCCCACTTTTTTAGGGTGGCTGCTTGGACGGGGTTATCGATTATTTGCGCGATCGCGATCGCCGCTACCCCGGAAATAACCCACTCTAAGGGTCGCTTTTCCCTAATTGATCCGACTCTACGCCTAACACCCCTACGCTTACCGAAAAATAGCACCCCTAGGTTTACCCTCTGTTTTGATTTTACTTTGTTGTGCTGCGCTCGTTTTGTTCCCCACATTGCACTCTCGTTAATTTTGCAGTTATTGCCATTTTGACATTTGCTAACACGACTGTGTTCGGTTTTGATGATCTTATGTCAACTTCTACTGCGATCTAAATCACTAATTTTTTAGTTTTCTCTCACACTTCATCTTGACATATATCACGAAAGGCGATCCCAAATATCGGCAAAATAGAAAAAGTTGCCTCATGGAAATTTATTCGTTAATTAGGAAAACTCTTCGTAGTTAGTAGTGGATGAGTGTTAAAAGAGCAAATGAGAGATGTATATCCGGAAAAAATTGCCTCTAGCTGCTTCTAGCAGTTGGCTGAAACAGGAAGAAATTGTGGAGAATCAATTTAGCAAACAAAAAGGAAAATCAAAAGCAGAGCAAGGGAGTGAGAAAAACCAAGCAACTCAAGCCGCAGCGATCGCTCAACAACAATTACAAGAAGTTCAACAACGATATCATAGTTTGTTTGACAATGCGGTAGTGGGAATTTTTCAAACTACTCCTGATGGACGCTATTTGACTGCTAATCGCACTTTGGCTCAAATTTACGGCTATTCTTCTCCCCAACAACTCCTCGATCATCTCACTGATATTGCTTCCCAATTATATCTGGCTCCTCAACGTCGTCAGGAATTTGTCCGCATTCTTCAATCTCAAGGTACGATTTCGGACTTTGAATCACAAATTTATCGTCGCGATGGTAGTATTATTTGGATTAGCGAAAATGCTACGGCGGTAAAAGATGAAGCCGGAAATATTGTTTACTATGAAGGGTTTGTTAGCGATATTACTCAACGGAAAGAAACTGAGTCAGCTTTGCGAGTTTCTGAAGCTAAGTATAAAGCCCAAGCTCGCGAATTTCAAGCTACACTCGAACAATTGCAAAAGACTCAATCTCAGCTTGTCCAAAGCGAAAAGTTGTCTAGTTTAGGACAGTTACTCGCAGGTGTTGCTCACGAAATTAATAACCCAGTGAGCTTTGTTTGTTGTAATCTTAACCCTGCTCGTCAATACGCTCAAGATTTACTTAATTTATTGCAACTTTATGTGCAACATTATCCCGAACCTGTTACCGAAATTCAAGCCGAAGCTGAAGCAATTGAACTTGATTTTTTGATTAAGGATTTTCCGAAGACTCTCGACTCCATGCAAGTTGGGGCTGAAAGAATTAGCGAAATTGTGCGTAGTTTGCGTAACTTTTCTCGCACTGAAGAATCCAAAATTAGAGCTTACAATCTTCATGAAGGTATTGACTCAACTTTACTTATTCTTCACCATCGACTTAAACCTAGAGGTAATTATCCGGGGATTCAAGTAATTAAAGAATATGGTAATTTACCTTTAGTAAAATGTTATCCAAGTTTGATAAATCAAGTATTTATGAATTTGCTTTCTAATGCAATTGATGTTTTAGAAGAATCATTTACTCAAGGTCGTTTATCAGCCAAAAATTTACCAGTAATTTGGATTAAAACTGCAATTGAAGCAGATGAGTGGGCTGTTGTCCGTATAATTGATAACGGTTTGGGAATTCCAGCCGAGGTTAAAGAACAAATTTTTCAACCTTTTTTTACTACTAAACCTACTGGAAAAGGGACGGGTTTGGGACTTTCAATTTGCCATCAAATTGTGGTAGAAAAACATCAAGGTCAACTTGAGTGTCATTCCCTATCAGGAGAAAAAACTGAGTTTACGATTAAAATTCCTCTTTAGGAATTAGTGATTAGGTATTTGGTGAATTGGAGGTGTTGGGTGAATTGGAGGTGTTGGGTGAATTGGAGGTGTTGGGTGAATTGGAGGTGTTAGGGGAATTGGAGGTGTTGGGTGAATTGGAGGTGTTGGGTGAATTGGAGGTGTTGGGAAT
>JAWQFW010000118.1:0-15529 GCA_035968095.1 Oscillatoria sp. PMC 1068.18 | reverse complement strand
AAATTTATGATTCCGGAAATTAAATATTATTATTGAAATATTCGGGGCAAACTTTACCTTCGAGAATTGAAGTATAAACATTAACAAGATGGTTGGCTATTTTTTCCCAAGCATATCTTTCCGTTACCAGTAATTTACCATTTGTCCCCATTTGTTGTCTTAATTCAGGAGATGTCAGCAAAGACGCGATCGCCTCTTTTACCGCCTCCACTGAATTATCAACTACTAATCCAGCTTCAAAACTAGCAATTTCTGGCGCAATTTGTACCCCAGGAGTAACAATTACTGGTAAACCAGCAGCCATAGCTTCTGCTATAGCTACACCAAAATTTTCAGAAAATGACGGTAAGACAAACAAATCTGCACCTTGTAGTAACAACTCTTTAGCTTCGCCGCTAACAAAACCCGCAAAAGAAGTACAAGAAGATACACCTAAAGAAGTAGCTAAATCTTCGAGATAATTAATATATTCAGCTTCTCCGGAACCTGCTAAAATTAAGTGAAACTGATAATTGTCTTCAGCGAGTTTACCTAATGCTTGAATTAAAAAATCTGGGCGTTTTTTATAGTGGAGACGAGAAAGAAATAAGATTATTGGTATTTCTGGAGATATCCCATATTTTTGCCTGATTTTTTCCGGTGCTAAAGGTAAAGTTAACATTTTTTTAACTCCTAGAGGTAAAATAAAGCTAGGAGTATTGATCCCAAAATTACGCACATCTGTTGCTTCACCAGAAGCAGTACAATGAATAGCTGCGGCATGACTGAGATTGCGGCGCTCAATCAAAGTAGTATATACTTGTTTTTTAAGTTGACTTTGTGCCAGCGCCCAAGGCGTAAGTTGACCGATAGTACGAACAAGATAAGGTACTTGGTGTTTTCTAGCGATCGCTGCTGCCGCAGTAGAAGCAAAAGAAAACAAATAATGAGTATGAACTAAATCGTAATTAGGTATATTTTGCCACAGCCAACGGGCTAAATCCGCCGAAAAAATATATTCTTTTAAAGGTGGAGAAAACCTCGGCAAAAACCAAACCGGAACTCCTTCATATTCGCTACGCTGATTTAAAGGTACATCTAACAACTTTTTCCCATCATCGTTAGTCGTCGCAATTTCTGCCTCAACGCCACACTCGCGCAAATTTTTAACTAAGTTCAAAACTACTTGAGTCGGTCCACCTAAAGCAAGACTAACTGAAGGAATAACGTGCAAAACTTTCACTTGAGAGACTCCATAACAAAATCATCAATTAAAGTAGCTAACTTTTGCTTAAACTGCTCGTAGCCAAAAGTTTCTAGTACCTTTTGTCGTAATTTTTCTGGTTGATATAAAAGAGAATTAGGATAATTTTCTGTGAGAATTTTTACTAGATTAGTTGCGATTTCTTCTTGGTTATCAGGATTGACTAAAACCCCCAATTCTCCATGACAAAGTGCATCAATTGCACCATCTTGATTTCCTCCTAAAGTAGGTTTACCACAAGCCAAAGCTTCTAGGAAAACAATTCCGAAACCTTCCCCTTTACTAGGCATAGCAAAAACATCGCACAAATTATAATGTTGAGCAAGTTCTTCGTCAGGAACAAAACCCGTTAACGTGACACAATCTTGTAGATTAAGTTTAGCGATGAACTTTTCGATTCGGGAGCGATCGCTACCCTTACCCACCAGGAGATAATGTACATTAGGTATGGAAGCACGAATTTGGGGTAAAGCGTGGAGAATTTCCTCATAGCCTTTGCTGCGAATATCGCTGCTATCAAGTCTAGCTACAGTTAAAATAACGGGTTGTTCGGGCTTTAATCCGTAACGCTTCAGCAAATGTGGAGGTTTAGCTGCAATTTGAAACCGACTTACATCAAAAGTACAAGGCAAGATCGAAATTTTTTCCGGAGCTAGATTTTGCTCGGTTAGTAGGCGATCGCGAGTGTAACTGCCAATTGAGATAATTCGATCTGCATAATGTAAAGCAGTTTTTAATGCAGGACGTTTTATATTCCAAGCATCTACACCGTATACACATATCCAATAAGGTATTCCTAAAAGACGCTTTAACCAATAAGCTACTGGTGAAAAATTGACATGACCGGAAATAATTAAACTAGGACGTTGTTTAAGTTTAGAACCGATAATTTTTGCACCAAAAATTGCTGTTCTTAAACTTAAAGGTGAATTCCCTGCAAAATAATAGTTAGTCTTTTGTAAAAATTGATAATCTGATAAATACTGAGTATCGTGCTTCAGAAAAACCTGATAATTACTTTCAGGTAATAATTCTTGTAAAGCTTGTAAAAATACAGCCGAGTAAACTTGAATTCCTCCTTTAAATTCAAATATATTTGGAAACCATAGATCAAAAGATAAATTATTTTTTCTAGTCATAAGGATTAGTTTTATGCTAATTTTTTTGATAATTAGAGAATTTCTTTAACTTTACTTGCTAACCTTTCCCGATACAAATCCCAAGTTAATTTTTCCGCTTGGCAACGGGCTGCTTTGCCCATCTCAGCTAACTCTTGGGGATGATGATAACACCAGGCAATTTTTTCTTTGAGTGCTTCTACATCTCGAATTGGGACAATAAATCCTTCTTTTCCATCAGTAATGATATCTGCACCTGCGGTATTGGGGGTGGTAATAACAGGAATTCCGCAAGCCATAGCTTCTAAAATCACTAAGCCAAAACCTTCGACTAAAGAAGGAAAAACTAAGACATTAGCTGCACTATAATATTTATTTAACGAATGATGTGGTACACTAGGAATGTGGCGGAAATTATCTTCGTATTTAAATAGCCATTTTTCAGGAAATTCTTGAACTCCCACTAATAATAATTCTGCTTTTTTTAACTGCAACTTTTGCCAAGCTGATAATAGGTAATGAACACCTTTACGAGGTCCAACACGACCAACAAATAAAGCTCGAAAAACCTTGTCTTTTTTTGTCTGTGGTTGAAAGTATTCTAGGGGGGAACCGTAAGGAATGACGCTAATTTTTTCTGGGTTAATTCCGAGATCGAGTAAAGACTTTTTAGTAAAAGAAGAGGCTACGAAAATATGATCGGCTAGCTGAATTTCTTGTTCTTTGCGCTTAATTTTCCAAGCTGGTTCTTGGACTGCTTGGAAAGCAGAAGCGAGTTCTGGAAAACGTTGAGCTTCTTCTGCTTGGATCGCCTGACTGGTACGATAAAAAGGGATGGGTAAATCGTATAAACAAAGGATATTCTGTTGTTTAGCAGCTTGAAAAGTAGTCGCAGCACCATCTTCGTAAGCGTAGACTGCATCTAGTCCTTGAAGATGATCTTTAGCCACGTGGCGATCGAGCGAAGCATAAACCCAGTTTATCGGTCCGGTGCGACCAAAACCAAGAGGACGACTTAAATTAGATTTTACCAGAGCGATGCGGAGAATTTCTTGCCAGGGATGAGAACTTAAAGGGATGTTTTCTGGAGGTATCCAAGTACGTCTTGCTAATTCTTGAGTCAAGGGATCTCGCAACTTGGGAGGTAGTTGCTGTAAGCTTCGTGCTAGTTTACCATCAGGATGATAGGCTGTAGTTGTAATAATTTCCTGAAGAAGATTTGCTTCAGCCAGCGATCGCGCCGCATTCCGAGAAAAGGGATTACTCGTCGGGTGAACTAGAGAGATCCGAGGATTGTTCATAAAATTGCCATAGTTGCTGGAGTTGCTGATATTCTTGCCAACAAGCTAATTTTTCTAATCGAGGTAAAAGAAAAATAAAGCCAGCAAGGAACCAATAATATACCGAAAAAGTATGATGAAAAACTGTCAGTCCATTAATTCTAATTCCATGAGTCAAAAAAGCAGAAAGTGTTAACTGACGAAGAAAAGGTCTTTTCAATTTAAAAAACAACCGTAAAAGATTAAAAGCAATAACTAATTTCATAAAATACCATAAACAAAATCCTATTGGACCTAATTCCAAGGCTATTCTACCTGTTTCCCCTTCAAAATATGTAGGAATAAACTCCCCTCTTGGTAAGTTTAAAGCTTTCCGAAGCACGGGAGTTGCTTGGTGCGCTGCTCCGGTACCATATCCGTCTAAATTTTTATACTTCGTAAATTTAAAAGGCTCCGAAAAACTATCTCCAACTCGTTCAGTCAAATCAGTATTAGTTGTTGCTCGTCCCCAAAAAGCATCAATAGCAGGTCGAAACCAAATAAAAGCAGCAATAGAAATAGCTATTCCAGGAATAAACAGCTTTTGAATTAAATTTAACGTACTTCCAGGTTGGCTAAAAATTCTAATTGTTAAATATCCTAACAGAAACAAAATATTGGCAAAGACTACACTCCTAGAGCCAGTCATCAAAGAGTTTACTACTACTAAAAATAACTCAAACACCGTAATAATTTGCCACTTTTTTACCTGATTAATACTCAGTAAAGAAATTAATAATCCAAAGCATACCCCTAAATACACTGCATAACCGCTCAAATAAGAAAAAGTTCCCGTTACGCGAGCAAGTCTCGTGCTTCCTCCGAAAGTAGCCACTCCTTCTACTTCTCCAGGAGCATAAACATTAATTGGAGAAGAAGGTGGACTAAAAAATTGAGCAATTCCCAGTAATCCCACAGGAATCACCAAAATAAGATACCAACGTAAGAAATTATATAATTCTTCTTCTGATTGAAATAAATTCGGCACTATCCACATCAGAGGAATGTAAAATAAATAGCCTCTAAGTCCAAAAAAACCTACGATTGGAGAACCAAGACTAGGATTGAAAGCTTGGAAAAAACACCAGATACCTATGAGACTAATAATTAATTTAATGAGGCTATTCTTAACTACATTTCCTTGAAAATACCGCGATTTACTATAGTAGTTAAGATAAGCTCCCAAAAGCACAAAATCTTTGAGAAAATACATTAAGTCACTAGCTTGGGGTAATAGCCATTTTCGCAATGCTCCTTCAATAACTACCAAAACTAAAACTGCTTTGATACTTCGATCCCACTTTTGAGCCGAAAGGTAGACTACAATGATAACAGCTATTAGACCAATAATTAATTCCACGATTTTGCTCCTATTAATGCTATCACTTTGTTCATTTGCTCCAATAATTTAAATCTTTTCCTAAGAGTTGACTTATCTGCTTTACCTCTGGAGCTAATTCTTGTTGAAGTTTCATCTTTAGTTCTGGATTGATTGATGGTATTCTTTCATATTTATTATTGATTTTGTCCCAAATCTTTAACAACTTTGGTAAACGGTCTTGACCAAAATAATTCATCCAACTTTTCAATAGCCAAACTGTAAAAGAATTACGCACAACCTTTCTCAAATTTTTATTTTTTACGCTTCTTTTTTTGCCTATGTTAATAACTTTAAATTCCGGAACAAAAGTTGCGTTAACATCTAAGAAAATTAATACTTCTCGATAAATGTTTGCTGTTTGCTTAATAAATTCATCAAAGATTATAATCAACACATTTTCTTTCCCAAAGAGGTCTTGATAACGTTGCACTTGTTGGCTATATTTAACTAACTCTCGATAATATAAACATTCGATAGCTAAGTTTTGAATAACACTATTAGGTTGCTGTTTTCCTTGTTTACGTGCTGACTCTGCGGCTAAAGCTTGCTCAAAGTCAAAGATATTTTCTTGACCTCTCCAACACATATAATTATGATAGGAATACAACATATCAACTGGATTTCTCAACATAATAATTATTTTGGCATTTGGACAAAACTTTTTGATTTCGCGGGAGGCATTTTGGGAATATAAATAAAAGGTAGATGCTTCCCCCAGCATTTTTTCATTGTGTGCCGAAGCAAATAAATTCAAGTATGTTTGCAAGTCTCTAATGTGCCAATGACCAGCCGCGAAATCAGTACAAAAAAAGTGAGGTTCTTTTTTGTCTTCAGGCATAAAAATATCTGGATGTTGTTTAAGATAAAAATATAAAGAGGTTGTACCACATTTTGGCGCTCCGACAATAAAAAAGTTTGGTTTTTTCATTTTTGTTCTCTATCTGGGGAATGATTATTTTGGGTAGTTACCGAAAGCAGCTTGCTGCATTACTTGTAAGTAGGCTTTTGCTATTACTACTGGTTGATAATTTATCAAATGCTTTTGCGAATTTTGTCTGTATAAGTTAAGTTGCTCTGGATTACTCAATAAGTTAAATAAAACTTGCGTTAAACTTTTAATATCTCCATTGGGAAATGTCACACCACAGTTACCAATTGCTTCTTTTAGTCCGCCTCCTTCAGAACCAACTATTACACAACCACAGGCTATTCCTTCTAATGCGACTACTCCGAATGGTTCTTGCCAGCGAGAGGGTATTACCATAATCTGATGAGCATTTAATAACTTGGTTAACTCTTGGTCGATTTTTACTCCGACAAAATCGACAAGTTCATTAATTTGTAATTGTTGTGTCTGTTGATGTAAATTACTTTCTTCGGGACCGCTACCGATAATTGTTAGTTTGGGTGTCAAGCCTATTTGTTTAAGATTTGCTAGTGCTTGTAACAATAAATCTACTCCTTTATCGGATACTAAACGTCCTAAAAAAACAAGTTCTTTGTCACGAGGAATTTCTGGTATTTCGACGAAAATATCTTTTTGATAAGGATTAGGTATTACTGTGGAGGGAGTAGAGAGATGATTAGCTACAGCTTTACTTACTGATATTCCACTGGCAAATTTAAGGGAAAAATGTTTTAAATAGTCTTGCCAACTTAAGTTCCCGTTTGAGCGAGTATACCAGTTATGATGAGCTACTACCCAAGGTTTGCGGATAATCAATAGGGGCCATATTTGTTTGAGGCTGATGTTAGGCTGAAAGTAAACGTCACACCATTGAGTTAAAGATAGTAGCAGTTGAGGATTGGGTTTGCGGATTACTTCAAAGGTGAAGTTTTTTGTGCCTCTGGCTGAAGTTTCTGTGGCTAACTTCACTTGGTGTTTTTGCTGAACAAATTCGCTGGCAAGAAGAGACACTACTGTTTCTAAACCACCAATACTAGGATAGAATAAAGGAGAGGAAATCAAAATTTTCACTATTTATTTTTGGAGAATTTTTAGATAGGTGGATTGAAGACAATCGGCAGATTTTTCTAAGGAAAAGTTTAAGATAATTGATTTTCGGGCATTTTGACCGATAGTTTTATATTTATCCAAAAAGTTAATTAGTTTGGATAGTTGGTTAGATAAGGCTTGTATGTTTCCTCCTTGGTAAAGAAAACCATTAATTCCATGATTAATCATTTCACTAGCACCTCCACCCTGGGAAGCTACGACAATTTTCTCTTTAGCCATTGCTTCGGCAATAACTAAGCCAAAGGGTTCGGGTATTATTGAGGCATGAACTACAATATCTAGTAAGTCGTAGTATTCGTAAACATTGTCTACATGACCTGTAAAGATAACTTGTTTTTCTAAGCCTAAGTTATGAGTTAATTCGAGTAGTTCTGCTTGATAATCTTTTCCAACTCCAAAGACTGCACCTCCTATGATGAAAAATTTGACTTTACGATGATGGGTTTGGAGGTTTTTGATAGCTTTTAAAAAGATATCTTGACCTTTCCATTTGTTAATTCTACCGATAATTCCTATGGCTAACGTGTCTTCTGTTAGTTCGTATTTATTTTGCAAAGTATAGCGATTTTGTTGTTGGGGAATAATTAAGTTTGTGTCTACTCCGTTGGGAACTAAATAAAGGTTAGTGGCGTTATATAAAGAGCGACGTTGGAGGTTGTACATATAGTTACTAGGTAGTAGAATACCTGTAGAGGGTAAGAGGGGGATAACTCCTTGATAATAGTTGTGTGACATGGGTCCATGATTAGACCAAATTTCTCGGCAATTAGATGAGGCTAAATTAGCTAAACTACCGAAAAGATGACCATATTTCATGGATGAATGGATTAAATTTATGGATTCTGAGTTAATATAGTTTTTCAGTATTTTAATAACTTGAAAGAGATTTTTCATTCTGAAGTCTTTCGGAGTTAAGACCGTGATTCCTAATTTTTCTAAGTCTTTTTGTAAGGAACCTTGTTTGGGTAAGATTACCTGAAAAATGAATTGTTTTTGAAGACTGGCAATCCAAGATAAGTGCATTCTTTCTGCTCCTCCTCTGTCGGCTACAGGTAGAATATGCAAAATTTTTATTGTCATTTTTTAGGAAAACGAGTAAGAGATAGTTGAGATTTTTTATGTAGTTTTTATTTGAGGGAAGGCAGGTAATCGCTAAAAATTTTGGCTTGGATTGATAAGTTATGAGTTTGATACCAGGCGTAGGCATTGTTGGCGATCGCTTGTATCTCTGTTAAATGCTTCAATGATTTTAGCTTGATTCCGGGAACCCAATAGTGTTTTCCCGATTCTATCCCATCAACGGGTAAAACGCTGGAGCGGGAACTTACAGGTAAGATTCCATGAGCGCAGTAGGCGGCAAAAACTCCTGATTTTGCGAGAAAGGCTGTAGGATAGTCAAAAAACCCGGCTCTGGAGTTGAGGAGCATTTGGCTAATTTGGCGATCGCCTTGGATTCCCATCGGAACTATGGGTACATTGTTGATGCTGGATAAATTTAGCCCTGTTGGAGGTCCGATGTCCCAAATTGCTTGAATTTCTAATTTTTGACAAGCATTAGTTAGTTGTACTGTTGATTGTTGATAAACTCGTAAGCGATTGCTACGACTACCGAAGACAACTAAGTTAGGTTGGCGATCGCATAATAGGGGTATTTGGGTCGGTTCCCCAATGTTAGAAAACACTGGTACACTAAGGATCTCGCTACGCGATCTTTGACTGAGATTAGCGAGAATGTCGGCGTAGGATTCTTTGCTGGTTAAAGCGCGATCGCATAACTTCACCAAACGACTAGCAAGATTTTTTTGCAGAGGAAATAGCCAAAAAGCACTCGTCCAAAATGGTCTTCCCGCAGCGTATACTTCATGAAACATTGTTACGATAAATTTCTTTTGGCTCTGCCGCCGCCACTCTTCCAAACCTTTTATTAACCAAAAAGGACAACCTCGTTTTGCGTAACCGTAGCCCACATAATGTAAGATAATTTTATCGGTATTTTGGGGCAAACTCGATAAAAAACTAGCAGCATTTCTCTGACTGATTTGAGTAACATTAAATTCCTCTATTTTTTCCTTTCCTTTCCAACTCGGATCTCCGACTAAAAAATGAGTATCTATACCAAAATCAGATCGCAATCTACGAGCTAAATTTAAAGCATAATCTCCTAATCCGTCGATCGCTGGAGGTAATTTGGGAACGATTTGGACAATTAGCATTTCAGCTTAAACTCCTAGCGAAGACTCTAGCCACTCAAGATGCTGTGGTAGTAATTTTGCCAAATCGTAACGCTGTTGAATCGTTTCTCTGGCTTCCTGCTTAATTTCAGTCATCTTGCTAGGATTGTCGAGAATCTCTGCGACGCGATCGCTAATTTCTTCAGGTGAGAAAAAGTCTACCAAAAAACCATTCTCCCCATCTTTAATTACCTCTTTGACTGGAGGAGTTCCCGAAGCCACCACCACACAGCCAGTGGAAAGTGCTTCTAGCAATGACCAAGATAACACAAAAGGACGAGTTAAATAGACGTGAACTGAAGAGGCTTGTAGCACTTTTAAATATTCAGCATAAGGCAATAATCCCGTGAAGTGAACTCTCTCTAAATCCAGAGACACTTTTTCTAACATGAACTCTTTATAAGTTTTCCCCTCCGGTAACTGCTTTCCGTAAGCAACTCGGTTTTCACCAACAATAACTACATGAGTTTGAGGTCGTCTTTCTAACAATAAACCTACCGTTTCGATAAACTGAGGAAAACCTCGGTATGGTTCCATTCCCCGCGCTACATAAGTTACTATTTCTGTTACTTCAGACAAATCTAAATTAATCCGTGGTAAGACAAGTTTTGCCCCTGGTAAGGGTTGAAAATATTCTGTATCAACACCATCGTGACGTACAGTAATTTTGCTGTGGTATTCTGAGGGAAATTGCTGTTGTTGCCAATAAGTCGGAGAAAGTCCGCGATCGCAGCTATAAAGATCGATTAAAATTGGTGCATTTTTGATTCTAATTTTTGCTTCGTCGTCTGCGGCTAAAGGATCGCTAGGATCAAAGTCTGCATCTGAACCATAGGCATGATAAAACCACTCAAAATAACACAATAACTTAGCTTGAGGGAAAATATCTTTAATAAATAATGTGGGTCCCCAACCGGAATGACCATAAACTAAATCGGGTATAAAGCCAATAGATTTTAATTTGTCGGCAATTCGATAAACTGCTTGACCTTGTAAGACTGCATTTTCTAAATTACGGACGTAGTGATGAGTTTCCGGACGTGCTTCTCGCGAAGGATTATAAAGTGCTTTGTAAACTCCTTTAATACTACCTTCTTTGCGCTTTGTTCCGAAGACAACCTGATGGCGACTATCTTGTGCCATTGTGGTTGCTAGGTGACGAAATTGACCAGGAAAATTGGGATGTAAAAATAAAATACGCATAAAATTACGAGTCAAGAAAGTCAAGAAGGTTAAATTTTTGTTCGTAGTGACTGAAACTTCTCCACATCTATTTTGACTTCTAATTAGAGATATCCATAAAGTTTTAGTTCTTCCCTAGCGATCGCGGTTGCTGTTTCGATTTCCAGTGGATCGCGCTTTTTGTATTTCCCAACTGAACTTGTTTTGGCTTGTTGAAATCGTTGACGCAAGCGATCGCTCATGCTTCCACCCAAGTGTTCTACCACATTCTTGCCAATGTTAACAGGGTCATTTACTAAATCTTCATATTTGAGGAGTAGGACGCGATCGCTCTTCACCACCTCTGGACGCGAAAAAAATTCGTGACACGACCTGACCATCTCTTTCCACATCCATACTGCCCGAACATAAGGCGTACTGTCCAGAAATTCTCTTTCTTTTCCTACTTCTACCCACCAGGGTACATAACGGCGATCGTATTTACGACCCAACGGCATTTCTGCTGTCTGTAAATGTTGTAACTTTTCGTCAGTCAAAACCTGATAACTACGCACCAAAGAATTAGCACAATCACGACCATCTCTGTAGATATGAATAATTTTACAATCTGGTAAAGCAGTATAAGCAAATTCCGGAGCAAATGCCAGAAACGGCTCTTTGTAAACTAACATATCTACTTTTCTTTTTCGTTGTAAAGCTTGCCACATTTCTTGCCAACCCAGACAACCTTTCAAGAACTTTTGCATAGCAGCAGCCTGACTATTTATCGCCGAATCAAGATAGTTATCTAACGAATGCCGAAAGCCAAAAGCCAAAGCCTGATAATTTACTTCAGAAATAGAGTTATTAATAATATGGGGAACAGAAACAGGTAAGTGAGAACCCCAAATACATTCAGTATTAGGCAAAGCTAACAATGCTTGACTCAAAAATGTCGTTCCCGAACGCGGACAGCCTAAAATTACACCATATTTAACTTTCATTTTTCACTCTCACGATCGAAAATATTTCTGAGCTTGTTTACTTAATTAAATTTATTTTTCTCCTTCGGCAAATTTATTTAGCAAAAGCTCTTTTGACATCTTTAAAGAAAAATAAGGTTCATAAACTAAATACTTGAAATCAAAATCACCTAACCTTATTGCCAGAATAACATTATTTACAAATCTACGGTAAAAGCGTTTTAGGTAATACCAATAATTGAGGTGCTGTAGTTGTTCCGAATGGATTGACAAATAAAGTAAAATAGATTCTTGACGCTGCTTAAGTTGACCCCAATCCCCTTTTTTTCTCCAAGGATGACAAACCGAAGCACCCTTGACAAAAGCAAACTTATACCCATTTTGAGTTAGTCTCAAACGAAAATCCACATCTTCCATCGCCGCATAAGGAAATCGCTCATCGAACCCCCCCAAAGATTGAAATAACTCTTTTTTTATGGTAAAGTTACACGACCAGAGATAGCCTCCTGATTCGTTAACAGGCGAGGTTTCTGCAAGATAGCGACGGGGGCGATCTACATAAACTCTACCTTCAAAAACGTGATATTCCGGAATGGCCATTATTACTTTTGTATATTCTTCCAACCAGTTAATATCTGGCAAACAATCGTCATCTATGAATACTAGCCATTCTCCGTGAGCATACTGAGATCCATTGTTACGATTTGCTGCTGGTCCTAGCTGTGTTCCCGCTACCCATTTTGCCCAAGGATAGCGCTGTTCAAGCATTTCTTGGGCAGTAGTTTCAACACCGTCATCAGTAACAATTACTTCATACTTTTCCTTGGGTAATGTTTGTCTTCCGGGTGCTAAACAATCCAAACACTTTGCCAGCAAGTCATTACGGCAATAAGTAGGTATAACTACGGAGAAAAGAGGCGGGATCGTCATGTTATTTGTATTGGCGAAATAAAAGCTATTAATATTAGCTTTTATCTTAGCCTGAGCAGATTATAGATAACAAAGTTAACATCGTTTTTCCTTGGCTTAAAATAAATTAATCTAGCCGGAATGAAGAAAGATTGGTAAATCAATAAAGTTTAGATAAAGTCAATTTTTGTCTGTTAAACTAGAGCAGAAAAGAAGGAGGAAAAAACTATGGAAATTATCGGAACTGGAGCTAGCGAACTATTACCTGGAGGAAATGGAGATGATACTATTTTGGCTGGAGGTGGAAACGATACCAGCAATGGTCGGGATGGTAACGATCTCATCGATGGAGAAGGTGGCAACGACGATCTAAGAGGCGGTAAAGATGACGATCTTATCTTTGGTGGTAGTGGAAGTGATACGCTAAAGGGAGGTGAGGGAGACGACACTTTGGTTGGTGGTCTTGGTAATGACTTATACCTAAACTATGTTAATGATGAAGCAGGCGATGGAACTGTATTTATTGAATTACCGGGAGAGGGAAGAGATACTCTTGCTACTTCTGTAGACGATTACACCCTGCCTGGTGGTGTTGAGATCGAGGAAATTATTCTTTCCCAGGATGCTTTAACTTTTACTGGCAATGAGTTTGGGAACCAAATCGGGCGAGTTGCAGGGCTTGATGCTGGTCCAATTGCTGCGGTTAATCTTGATGGTGCAGGTGGTAACGATACACTCAACGGTACTCAAGGAGATGATACTCTTGATGGCGGTGAAGGAGATGATCGCTTGTTTGGAGGATTAGGAAACGATCTTCTCGATGGTGGTGTGGGAGCAGATCGCTTGACTGGCGGTGACGGTGATGATACTTATGTTGTGGATGATGTTGGCGATCGCATCACAGAAGAAGAAGGCGAAGGTACTGATACCGTAATCTCCTCCGCATCTGAATTCAAACTACGTGCTAACCAAGAAATTCTCATCCTGGAGGAGGGTGCTGGGGATATTATTGGCAGAGGCAATACCGAGGCTAATCAAATTTTTGGCAACGAAGGTGACAACGAAATTATCGGTGCCGCAGGTGACGATACTCTCGACGGTGGAGAAGGTGATGATACTCTTAACGGCGGTGCTGACAATGACTTCCTCGTCGGCGGTAGTGATGTAGATCTCCTTATTGGCGGTAGAGGGAATGATACCCTAGTCGGTATCGATACTCTCACAGGTGGTGAGAATGATGAAACAGATGTGCTAGTTGGTGGAGGAGACAGCGATCTCTTTGTTCTTGGAGATGATGAGCTTTTCTACAACAATGGAGACGAAAACGATTTTGCTACTATTCAAGACTTCAAAATTAATCAAGGAGATCAAATTCAGTTAGTTGGCGAGTTCAGCGACTATACATTTACTTCCTCAGTAAGTGGGGGGACAAATATTGAATTTGAAGGCGACCTAATTGCTGTTGTCAATAATGTTAGTGTTGCCAATCTCAGTCAAGAAACAAATTTTAATTTTGTCGGGTCGGTTTTGTAGTTGCATAAAAATAGCAAAATATTATCGATTACCTCTATCTAACTTTGAGAAAAACTGATTAGATAGAGGCGATCAATATATATAAAAAACAATTGGAGCAACTCTTCTGCTGGTGAAGTACATCCTAGCCCTTGACAAGCTCGAGTCGTTTGATCTACTTGATTAACTTGTAGTCTGCGGTAGTTCAGGCAAGTATTTTTCTTGACTAACTAATACCATTTTTAGAAACGAATGTTACAGATACAAACTTTATTTCCAACATTTTTCCAGAATTTAAGGTAGCCTACATCGAGCAAATTGGAATAACTTTAATCAACTTTCAGAAGAAATTGCCAATTCAGTTAAAAATTTTGCTAACTTTGTGTTGACTAAGCTCATTTCAAAGTTTTGGCTAACAACTTGAAACGCTTTTTCTGCATAATCTACAAGAGAATACCTGTTTTCCATTTGCTCTAATAATAAAGCTTTTACTTTACTGACATCGTTATCTTCACAAACTAAACCACAATTCCATCTTTTGATAAACTGATTGCAAGCAGAATAGGAAGGACCACAACTGAGGATAGCTCTACCTGCAACCATATAATCGGTTATTTTTGTCAGCACAGAAGAACGAATTAAATGAGCATTTTCTGGTAAAAAAGAAGAAGCAACCAAAAGCAAATCAGCTTGCTGAAGATAATTGTTCAGTTGATTATAGGGAATAAATGAACCATAAACAACTTGCCATTTCTGCCATTGTTCTTGGTAATTATGCCAAAAAGATGGGTTAGTATAAAGAATTAAGTTGATATCTTTTCCTTCACACTTTAACTGATAAATTGCTTCTGCAACGACAGCAACAGCATCGTAGTGCATCGCCCAAATTGAGCCAGCATAAGCAACTTTAAATGTTCCTTGTTGAGATGGAAGTTTGTCTGGTAACTGTTTGTTAGTTAAATCTACAGGATTGTGAACAACTAAAGATTGCTTCGGTGTTAAGTGATATCTAGCAGACAAATCTGTCTTCAGTTGTTCGCTGATTGTCAACCACCCTGTAGCTTTTCGTAATAATTCTTGCGCGATCGCGTCCGAGCTTCCAGTTAACCAGCGATAATCAACTTTAGCTAGCCAATCGTCCATAAAATAAACTACGCAAGGACAATTAAACTGCTGACTGAGTTTATAGCCCATCACCAAACACCAAGGCGTAATTGGACAAATTAAGAGCATTTCTGGTTCAAATGCTGCTAACTCTTTTAGCCGAGGAATCGGCAACCATTCGAGTAACTGAAGATCGACGCGATCGCTAAAAGGCTTAACTAATTTGCCAACTCGGTTTTTCATTTTTGGCAAAAACCCATCAGAAAAAATCAAAAAATTTTTATCAAATGGAGCCGATGGCTTTGTTTTTTTCAACGAACTATTTGGAGTAAATAAAAGGATCCTTTCTGAGGGATAATCAACAAAGAGATTAAGTAAAGTTCTTCCCGCTCCCAATCCTGTTTTTGACAACGAGGCTTCTGTGACTAATACAAGACGCGGTAATTCAGTTGACATAATCTTTGGATTCAATAATAAATATTTGCCTAAAACTTGCCAATATTGGTAGTGTTGCTATTATTTAAGTATAATTTGAAAAAGATGTAATTGTC
>JAWQFW010000117.1:0-15567 GCA_035968095.1 Oscillatoria sp. PMC 1068.18 | reverse complement strand
ACAACATTTTAATTAGAAGTTTAGCATTCAAGATTTAAAATAAAAGGGTTATAGATCACTGAAAAAATAAACCTAAATCACAATGCGCCAGAAAATTTACCAAAACTTAACAAAAATTCTGGTCAGCTTTGCCCAAACTTGACAAAAAGCAGCTTAACCTGGACAGAAGAATCATCAAACAGTTAGTTTAAGATTGATTTTAAATTTGCATGAGTCAGTTGCATGAGAATCTTGGTAACAGGCGGTGCTGGTTTCATCGGCTCCCACTTAATTGACCGTTTAATGGCAGAGGGTCATGAAGTTTTGTGTCTGGATAACTTTTATACAGGTCACAAACGAAACATCCTCAAATGGCTGGATAACCCATATTTCGAGTTAATCCGCCACGATATCACCGAACCGATTCGTCTAGAAGTAGACTTCATTTATCATCTTGCTTGTCCGGCTTCGCCAGTACACTATCAGTACAACGCGGTGAAGACCATCAAAACAAATGTGATGGGAACTTTAAATATGCTGGGGTTAGCCAAACGAGTTAAAGCCAGAATTTTACTGGCTTCAACCTCAGAAGTATACGGCGACCCAGAAGTCCATCCCCAGCCAGAAGAATATCGCGGTAACGTCAACCCCATCGGGATCAGATCCTGCTACGACGAAGGAAAACGAGTCGCAGAAACCTTAGCTTTTGACTACCACCGCCAAAACGGTGTAGATATCCGTGTCGCGCGTATTTTCAACACTTACGGCAGTCGGATGTTATTTAACGATGGTCGGGTAGTGAGCAATTTTGCCGTTCAAGCTTTGCGAGGAATTCCTCTGACAGTTTATGGTGACGGTTCCCAAACGCGCAGTTTCTGCTATGTTTCTGACTTAGTTGAGGGACTGATGCGACTGATGAACGGAGATTATATCGGTCCGGTTAACCTGGGTAATCCCGGAGAATATACCATATTAGAGTTGGCGCAGAAAATTCAACAAATGGTCAATCCTGAAAACGAGATTGCTTTTAAACCTCTACCTCAAGATGACCCGAAACAGCGTCAACCTGATATTACCAAGGCAAAAACGATGTTAGGTTGGGAACCGACTATTGCTTTGGACGAAGGGTTAAAAATGTTGATTGATGATTTTCGTTCCCGTTTAGATGCGGAAAAATCATCTGATTAAATTAGAGTGCTAGCTGTTTTTCTTTGGTGACAACTTTCTATCGATTTGTTTGAGCTATTTTGAGGACAACGATATGCGTGTTTGTGTGATTGGTACGGGATATGTTGGTTTAGTAACTGGTGTTTGTTTATCTCACATCGGACATGAAGTTATCTGTGTGGATAACAACGAAGATAAAGTTAAGCTGTTAAAGTCAGGTCAATCTCCCATCTACGAACCTGGTTTGACTGAGTTAATGAAGTCTTCTACTGCATCGGGACATTTGAGTTTTACTTCGGATCTTGGGGCTGGAGTAGAGCATGGCGAAATTTTGTTTATTGCAGTGGGAACTCCGGCTTTAGCGACGGGTGAAAGCGATACTCGTTATGTGGAAGCGGTTGCGCGCGGTATCGGGGAACATCTCAAGGATGGTTATAAGGTAATTGTGAATAAGTCTACGGTACCGATTGGTTCGGGAGACTGGGTAAGGATGATTGTCCTGGATGGTGTGGCTCAACGTCAAGAGTCTTTGGTGACAGCCGGAAGTAGTTCTAAAGAAGATTTGCTCAAAGAAGTAACTGCGGAGTTTGATGTTGTTAGTAATCCGGAGTTTTTGCGTGAGGGAAGTGCGGTTTATGATACCTTTAATCCAGATCGGATTGTTTTGGGTAGTAACAGCAAGAAAGCGCTGGAAATGATGCAGCAACTTTACCAACCTTTGGTGACGCGTGAGTTTGGTGAAGATAGTTCTCTTCCTCCGGTTCCGGTGGTGATGACGGATTTGAATTCGGCGGAAATGATTAAGTATGCGGCGAATTCTTTCTTAGCGACGAAGATTAGTTTTATTAACGAGGTGGCGAATATTTGCGATCGCGTTGGTGCTGATGTGACTCAGGTGGCTGAGGGTATCGGTTTAGATTCTCGCATTGGGAATAAGTTTTTGCAAGCGGGAATCGGTTGGGGAGGTTCTTGTTTCCCGAAGGATGTTTCGGCTTTGATTCATACTGCTGATGATTATGGTTATGATGCACAGTTGTTGAAATCGGCTGTTAGTGTTAATCAACGTCAGCGTTTGATTGCTTTGGAAAAACTTCAGCATGAGTTGAAAATCCTGAAGGGGAAAACTGTTGGTTTACTCGGTTTGACTTTTAAACCGGATACTGATGATTTGCGTGATGCACCTTCTTTGATTTTGATTGAGCAACTGAACCGTCTTGGTGCTAAAGTTAAGGGCTATGACCCGATTATTTCGCAAACGGGAATGCGTCATGGGTTAACGGGTGCGATCGTGGAAACTGACCCGGAACGTTTGGCTGATGGTTGTGATGCTTTGGTTTTAGTTACTGACTGGAAACAATTCCAGAATCTTGATTTTCAGAAAATGGCGAAGTTGATGAATAATCCTGTGGTTATTGATGGTCGCAATTTCTTGGATAAAGATGCGGTTGAAGCTGCTGGTTTCCGTTATGTTGGTATTGGTCGTTAATTTAGCTGACACAGATGGTTAGGAAATCTGTGGGATGAATAATGAGTTAAGTTAATCGGTAATTGGTAGGGTGTGTGAATTAACGCACCCTATTCTGCTGAAGAGAGAAGAAATTTGACGCTGTTTTGGTGATAAAAATTTCAGGATCTAATTTAAAATAGCTTTATGCGACAATCGAGACTAGAGATCGAATCAGTTGTAGTTTCTGCCGCGCAAATGCAGGAAATTGAAGGACGAGTTTTTGCGGCGGGAATGCCTGTGGCTGCTTTAATGGAAAAAGCGGCAGTTAAGCTTGCGCAACGGATTATTTCTCTGTTTCGTGATGACCGAATTTCGCGAGTGGGAATTCTTGTGGGTCCAGGGCATAATGGTGGGGATGCTTTGGTGGTAGCTAGGGAGTTACATTTAGCTGGTTATTCAGTTATTCTGTTTCGTCCAATTTCCAAAGCGAAGGAACTGACGCAGCAACACGCTAATTATGCAGCTAGTTTGGGTATTTCCTGTTGTGAAGATGTCGCAGCGTTACAGGATTGCGATTTAATTATTGATGGTTTGTTTGGTTTTGGGCAAACTAGAAATATTGAAGGAAAGCTTGCGGAAGTTGTTCAAGAAATTAATAGTTGGGACAAATTAGTTGTTAGTATCGATTTACCTTCGGGAATTCATACGGATACAGGTGAGGTTTTGGGAGTTGCTGTTGCAGCGACACATACTTTCTGTCTGGGTTTATGGAAGCGAGCATTTTTCCAAGACCAAGCTTTACAATATCTTGGTGAAGCAGAATTAATTAATATTGGTATTCCGGTGGCTGAGGTGAGAAATGTTTGCGGAAGTTCGCCACAAATTCAACGTTTTACTGTTAATAAAGCTAAGGAATGTTTACCTTTACCTCGTCCCGCAGTTACGCATAAATATAAACAAGGACATTTATTGTTAATTTGCGGTTCGGAACGCTATGCGGGTGGTGCTATTTTAACAGCTTTGGGTGCAAAAGCTTCGGGTGTGGGGATGCTTTCGATCGCTGTCCCCGAAAAGTTGAAACCGTTGCTGGTGAGTAAGTTACCAGAAGCTTTGGTAATTGGTTGTCCGGAAACAGAGGATGGTGGTATTGCTAGTTTACCAGCGATCGCCTCTGAATTTGCAAGTTATGACGCGATCGCTTGCGGTCCGGGTTTGACTCTCGCGGCTAAACCCATTGTCCAACAAGTTCTCCAAGCTGAGAATACCCTCATTCTCGACGCAGACGGGTTAAATATTCTCGCTGAATTAGACACCATACCAACCTTAGCTCAAAGAGCGCACGAAACGATCCTTACGCCCCATCCAGCCGAGTTTAAACGGCTTTTTCCGGAAATTCCTCATCCGAACAGCGATCGCCTCCAATCCGTCCAAAAAGCCGCGCAAGAGAGTAACTCCATTATTTTACTGAAAGGGTCGAGAACGGCGATCGCTTCACCACAAGGGTCTGTGTGGGTCATTCCCGATAGTACACCAGCCCTTGCTCGTGGTGGTAGCGGGGATGTCCTCACAGGCTTAATGGGCGGCTTAGTGGCGCAAAATATAGCCACAGAGAAGCCATTAGACGCAACTGTTGCCACTGCCGCTTGGTGGCACGCCCAAGCCGGAATTTTTGCAGCACAGGAACGTAGCGAATTAGGCGTAGATGCTTTTACTTTAGCGCAATATTTAATTCCTTTTTTGAGTAAAAAATTAAATAAATAATCACTAATCACGAGCAAACTTTTCCTGTGCAAAAGCAATTTTTTCTTGAATATCTGAGAGTTTCGGTAAAGCCGCATCGATAGTTTGCAATCGTTCAATTAAACCCTCTCGATTCGCAATTTGAATTGAAAGTCCGGGACGAGCATTTATTTCTAATAAAAGTGGTCCTTGTTCGCGATCTAAAACAATATCCACACCGAGGTAGCCAAATTCTGTGCGATCACCTAATTTAGCCGCCATCTCTAAAATAATATCCCAATGGGGTATTTGATGACCACGCAATGGATGTCCCGTTTCTGGATGATTGTCAAGATAACGATTATGTTGAATCCCCGCTAAGGTTTTCCCCGTCGCTAAATCAATTCCCACACCCACACCACCTCGGTGCAAATTTGCCTTTCCGTCAGAAACTTTTGTCGGTAAACGCAACATCGCCATTGCCGGAACACCATGATAAACGATCACTCGCACATCCGGAACACCTTGATAAGCTATTTTTTCAAATACTTGGTCAAACTGAACCATTGCTTCAATAATTACTAAATCGCTTTGACCTGCAATCGAAAACATTCCGCCGAGAATATTATAAAGATGATATTGTAAATCATCTGCTTTCATCACCGAACCATTTGCTTGACGATAGCCGGATTCGGTCACTTCTTTAATAACCATAATCCCATCTCCCCCGCTTCCTTTTCCGGGTTTCACGACAAAAGACGAGTGATTTTCAACTAATTTCGGGAGCGTTTTAACTTCATTTTGAAAAGTAATTATTCCGTAAGTTTCTGGAACTGCTACCCCAATACTTTCGGCAATCTTTTTTGTTTCTAGCTTTGAGTCTGCAAGTCGATAAAGCCGACGAGGGTTATTAGGAAACAAATAATCTAAATTACGAGCGTTAATTCCCAGAATTCCCTGATTTCCGAGTGAAAATGGTAACATAAAACCTTATTTATCTTTCGGCTTGATTTAACTGTTTTTGGAGAGACATGAAACGAAAATATTCGATTAATTTATAACCGTTGTAGCGTCCCACCATAATATTGATACCCAAAACCAAAAGCAACAATTCCGGAAACACAAATACCCAATGCTGTACATAATCATTAACCATACAAAAATAGCCAATAACTGCGGCTAAAACTGTTCCCAGTCCAGCAATTATTGTATCTTTAGCGCCGTCTTCTTCCCACATTAAAGAGGCTCGTTCGATTGTCATTGCGAGAATCACAATTGGAAACAAAGAAACTGATAAACCTAACTTAATTCCGAAGCTTTCCATAAGCACTGCGAGTAAGCCGACTAACAAAACTGTAGCAGTTAAAATTGCGGCGAGTCTGGGAACAATTAAAAGTTGCAATTTGTCGAGGTAGCCCCGGAATAAAAGTCCAATAATTACTACCAAAATGAATAAAGGTATCCCAACTAAAATTCCGGTTTGACGAAAAGCAAGCGAGATTAAAATAGGTGTAAATGTCCCAAATGTTTTTAAGCCGATCATTTGGTGTAAAATCGAGATAATTAAAGCACCAATGGGGACGAGAACCAGAATCTGCAAAACTCTTTGTGTGGCTAAAGGAAGCCGGAGAAAAGAGTATTCTAAAAAAGGACTGATTGCGGTTTCATTTTCTAACACTGTGCGCGTTAAACCGTCATTTGTATTTGGTTGGACAACGATCGCCAAATCGACATTATTTGCACCTGTTGCGCTTAAAACTCGATCCGTACCATACCACCAAGTTAAATAGCGATTTTGCTCTTGAAAACTTTGGTCAACTGGATCTAATGCTAACCAGCGAGATCCGTCTTTAACCTCTAACCACTCCACAAAATCAGTCGAGTAAAGTTCTTCTCCCCTCAAGAAAATACCATTGCCAACTCTAACAGGAACTTCGGCTCTTTCCAACAAAAATGCGGCGATTTGGACGGTGGAGTCGGGCTTTCTGACGTTTCTGCTGACAGCTTGAATGCGAATGTCATCTGTCTGGAGAGCGAGTTGATAAATTTGTTGCGCGAAATCAAGGCGATCGCTGGATTTATCATTAGCTTCTTTAATTAAACCAACAATTTCGTTAGCAGGCAAATTTTCCGCTAAGTTTTCTTTAACTCTTTCGGTATTTGTTCCAAACCGAACCATTTGCTTATCTACTAACCGTCGTCCCGAAATTGGTACTTCTTCTTCAATGGGAGTGAAATCAGCGTTTCTTTCGATATTAGCTCGATAAAAGATAAATTCACTCGCATCTTCCGCATTTTGTTTTGTGAAAATTGCCAATCTGTTTGTTGAATTCTCCTCTGTTTCAATTTCGCGAGCGAATCCGTTGTTAACAAAACTTTCTGCGACAATTTGATAACGGGGAGAATCTTGGGGAAGATGAAAGCGAATGCTACTAGGTAAATCTATATTTTCTGAAAGCGGTGATGGTTGCGAAGAGAAAGAAATTTTCGCTTCCACATACCAACTATTGAAAGCTTGGTTCGGAAAAAAAGGAACCTCCGAAGCAGTTAACTTATGAATAAAAATTCCTAGTCCCACTGCTGCTAAAAATAATGCTAAAAGTAAAGCATGAAGAGTGCGCTTCACTGTTGTTCCTCCTCTGTGGGACAACCTGGATCTTGAGTAAATGTCTGGGACGAATCAACTGCTAATTTGCCTTTTTTGAGCAGATTACGTCCGACTAAAACCGAATAGTTAAAATCGTCTCGCTCGGCTAAGTTTACTTCTTCTTCTATCCAGCTACCTGCAACACACATTTTCATGCGTACCACGGGACGACGAATAAAGTCTTGGGTGCGACTTTCAATCTTAACCCAACGAGCGACAGGAAGCTCATAAATTTGGCTAACTTCTTCTCCGTCGCGGAAACGAAATTTAATCATTCCCCCAGACTCGGTTTCTGCATCTGGTTGTTCAATAATTTCGGCATTAATCGACGAAGTTGTGGCTCCTGTGTCTAATTTAAATTTAATTTCTTCGTCTAACCCGGAAATTTGACCTTTTTCTACCCAACCGACAATTTTAGTTGATGATGTGGCTGAATTATCGGCTTGAGTGGGTTGACCAGTACATCCTGCGGTTGATAATAAACCGAGAGAACAAAATAGGAGAAAAATTGTCGAAAATTTGGCTGGTAATAACAAAATCAATTTAAGCGCTAACGTCAAAGAATTTGAACAATTCTGTTACAAGTGTAGCAAGATTTTCAGTTATGCCGATCTTTTAAGATTTGCTTAAATAAAGCTTAAATAATCAACTCAAAACCGATCGCAATCCTTGCTGAATCTGATCTGGGCTTTCTCTAACCATCTCACCTGTTGGTAGAGTTAACCGCAACAGCGCGATCGCAGCAATAAGCTAAAATCAAAGTCAGAACCGCATTTTCCGCAGAAATTAAAGCTGAAACACGAGCGAGAACCCATGATCGATGACAACCTGAAATCATCACCGATACAGGCGGTGCAAGCCCCCTACCGAGGCGGTGGCTCTACCTACCGTACTCCCCCCCCAGACTTACCCTCTTTATTGCTTAAAGAGCGTATTATCTATCTGGGACTACCTTTAGTATCACCAGACGAATACAAACAACAACTGGGAATTGACGTTACTGAGCTAATTATCGCTCAATTACTTTTCCTTCAGTTCGATGACCCAGAAAAGCCGATTTTCATGTACATCAACTCTACTGGTACATCTTGGTACGGTGGAGAAGCGATCGGCTTTGAAACTGAGGCGTTTGCAATTTGCGATACCATTGATTACATCAAGCCTCCGGTGCATACAATTTGCCTAGGTCAGGCAATGGGAACCGCAGCGATGATTCTTGCCGCAGGTGCAAAAGGTAATCGGGCTAGTTTACCGAATGCGACGATTGTTCTCAACCAACCTCGTCAAGGGGCGCAAGGTCAAGCAACAGATATTCAAATCCGCGCGAAAGAAGTTTTGGCAAACAAGCGCGTTACCTTCGAGTTACTTTCTAAATATACGGGTCAGTCAATCGATAAATTAGACAAAGATACCGATCGCATGTTTTATCTGACTCCGCAAGAAGCGAAAGAATACGGGATCATCGATCGCGTTTTAGACAGTACCAGAGATTTACCAACTCCCCCACCTTCGGGAATTTAATTGCAGTTTACCTTTACCAGGATCGATAAAAATGCCTATTGGTGTTCCTAAAGTACCTTATCAACTTCCCGGTCAACCTTATAGTGACTGGATTAACATTTACGATCGCCTTTATCGCGAACGAATTATTTTCCTCGGTCGCGGGATTAATGATGGTTTGGCGAATCAAATTATCGCTGTAATGCTTTATCTCGATTCGGAAGACTCCAGCAAACCGATCTATCTTTATATCAACTCTCCTGGAGGTTCCGTCACTGCGGGGATGGCGATTTTCGATACGATGCAGCACATCAAATCTGATGTAATTACGATTTGCGTCGGTTTGGCGGCTTCGATGGGTTCCTTTCTCCTGGCTGCGGGAACGAAAGGAAAACGCCTCGCTTTACCCCACTCGCGAATCATGATTCACCAGCCTTTGGGTGGTGTGCAAGGTCGCCGACAAGCTACTGATATCGAAATTGAGGCGAAAGAAATCCTCCGGATTAAAAATCAACTCAATCAAATGCTAGCAGAACGTACTGGTCAAACAATCGAAAAGATTGAGAAAGATACCGATCGCGATTATTTCATGTCGGCTCAAGAAGCAAAAGAGTACGGACTGATTGACAAAGTGATCGAAGAAGGCGCACCCTAGTACAGTGAACAGCGAACAGTTACCAGTGAGCAGCGAATAGTGAGAAGCGATCGCTTCTGAGTTTACCAGTTGGCGATCGCAAATTCTCTAAAACTGGTAACTGAACGCTGTCAACTGACAACTGTTAACTGTTAATTGATAACTGCTAATGAAACTGGCGGACTGCTATCATTTGTTGGGTTTGAGTTATGGAGCCGATTTAGCGCAAATTAAGGCATCTTATCGGCGTTTGGCGCGAATGTATCATCCTGATGTTAATCCAGATGTGTTGGATGCGGAAGCGAAGTTTGTGCAGTTGACTGAAGCTTATAAGTTGCTTGTCACTATTGCGAGTCGCACCACACCCACAACAATTAAAACTCCGTCAGTAAAGCCACCCAAAAGCACTCAAACGACGACGAAAGTTAAGGTAACTCCGCCGCAAAAAGCTTCTCCTCCGGCTTCTCCACCTCCACAGCCAAAGATTCCGGTGCTGTCGAAAGCGGAATTAGAGTTAAAGTGGAATTCTTATCAACTTTTACAAGTATTATTGAAGCATAAACGCTTTGCGCGCGCGATCGCCTTGGTTGATGGTTTGGGACAGCGCCTCTCGAAAGATCCCGAAGTTCGCCAATGGCAAGCAATTACTTATCAACAATGGGGACGACAATTACTCAAAGAGGGCGAATTGCAAAAGGCGAGAATTTATTTCAAAAAAGCGCTGCGTACTGACCCTCACAATCGCTCGCTGTGGGCAGAAATTGAGCGCGATTTTCGGAAAATGGAAGAAATGTTTTAATTGTTTTCAATAACTTGACTTTTTGGACTATTCAGTTTAAATTTTTGTTGATAACTTCCAGACTCACCGAAATAATTTCGCTAATTTTTTCCGAGTAACTTCTTCCTGAAAGTATTACCAGTTATTAACGCACCAAAAGCTAATAAACTGAGAAGATTATTCGGTTCAGGAACAGATTTTGGAGCAGTTTCACCGACGTTGAGAGAAAAAGTGTAAGAAGCTGTCCGAAACTCTCCAGAAGCTACTGCTCCACTCAGGGAATTATGTTGGAGAGAGTATTGACCAGAACTTAATGGTAAACTGGAAAGGAATAATTGGCGATCGCTAGAAGCAATGACAATCGATTCTTCTAAATCAAGATTAACCAACGATTCATCCAAAAGAGAATAGGTCGTTCGACTCAAAATTCCTGCACCTACAGTTAGTAACTCAATATCAATTAAGATTGACTCCAGAAAAGTACCATCTGGAATTTTGAATGTGAAAGAATCAAAATCAGAGAAGTTATAACCGAAGGTTTGTTCCCCGATAAAAGTATTTTCACCAATATCTAAAGCAAAGATCGGAGAATTTCGGGCAAAACTAGGCAAATCACCATCAACTGTTTCATTATAACTGAATGCTGCTACACTGGTTGGTGAAACTGCTACCGAGAGACTCGCAAAGCTAACTCCCAGAAGCAAAGAAGAAAAGATAGTCTGCAATTTAAAAGGGTTTTTCATCTTTATTTATCATTCAATATTAATTAAGAGCAAATCTTGACACAGAAGTAGTGGCTAAACAACTAAGAATTAAAAGTAAGTCCGATGGTCATCATCAATTTTAGACTGAGTTGTGGTTGAACCAGATAAATTTTCATGAAGTTATCTTGAGGATTAGGATAATGGTTTACAGGAAGTTAGGTTTATGCAAAAAGATAGATTTTCTAGGTAGGATTTGGGAAAAATAGTTTAAGATTAAATAATCATCTACCAGGAGTTTAGTTATGGCGAGAATTAATCCTTATACTCTGCAAATGCAAATTACCCGAATGTTTGAGCAAGGACAATCTTTTTTCGCGACAACGAAGGTACAAGATTGGTTGCGAGAACGCCAGCAAAATCCAGCAGATTATGAGATAATTTTCCACAAAAATCCTGCTCCTCCTGGCTCTAATTTAGTGATGATCGTTGAAATCGAATTGCGTCGCAAAGATGGACAACCTGTGGATGCTTGGTTACAAGAACAAGTTAATTTACATGGTTAAAGAAAAATAGAGAAGTTTGGGAAGTAATCTGTCTTCAAAATGATAATTTGGAAGAAATATTGCGCTGATTTGTTTTAAATTTAGGGTTGGTTAATTAAAATTGTAGTTTGTTTGAGGAAAAGTGTTTTCTAGATCAAGAAGCGTAAGAGAGTTGTGGCGATCGCCAGAGTAAATCCTAGGTAAAATGTTGAGGGATATGGCGAAGTGGTACATTTGAGCAACGTAAACTCCCCCAATTCCTCAAATTCCTCAAATTCCTCAAATTCCCCCAATTCCCCAATTCCCAATCCCCAATCCCGAAAAAGCCAGCTATAATTCGATGTGAAATTAACTAACAAATCAGGTATGTTGGAGGCTCCCAAACAATTTTCCGTGCTGGGTCTACCAGTGCATCTTGCTGTAGACTATACTAATTGGCTACGCGATCGCCTGCACAATGGTATCGGTACTCATATCGTCACCCTGAATGCAGAAATGGTCATGCAAGCTGAACAAAACGAAGCTTTAGCCGCAGCAATTCGCCAAGCAGAATTAGTCATTCCCGACGGTTCAGGTGTAATCCTTTATTTACGTCAAAGGGGTTACAGACAAAAGCGTTGTCCCGGAATAGAATTAGCAGAATCCTTACTCGCACAAATAGCTAAACGAGGCGAATCTTACCCCATTTTCTTTTACGGAGGTGCGCCTGGGGTAGCTGACTCCGCCGCCGATTACTGGAAATCCCAAAATCCCGAATTATCCATAACTACCAGCGACGGCTACCTCAATTCCGAAGCGGAAACCCAATTGCAACAAACCTTAAAACAACAGCAGCCACGCTTGATTTTCGTCGGTTTAGGTGTTCCCCGTCAAGAATTGTGGATAGCGGCAAATCGCCAACTTTGTCCCCAAGCAACTTGGATTGGTGTTGGTGGTAGTTTTGATATTTGGGCTGGGATTAAAAATCGCGCCCCCGAATGGCTGCGGGAAAATCATCTCGAATGGTTGTACCGATTGTATCAGGAACCTTGGCGCTGGCGGCGAATGTTGGCTTTACCTCAATTCGCTTGGCGGGCTTTAGTAGTTCGTTTTTAGCTTCAAGTTGATTTTTCCTCGGCTAGGTGGCGCAAATTCACAGTTAAGCTGTTTCAGTAACAATTTTTCCTGTTTCTTCTTAAAGGTAGAATGCCCGCCAGATGGTTAATTGAGGATTCTGTTTAGTTCAATGTGACGAATTGTTAATCAGCCTTGACGAGCGCCGGAATTAGTAATTATGTTAGAGTTGCCAATGCGTCAAAAATTCAAATCGACGCACCTCGGCAAGAACCTTGAAAACCCTATAACTTCGTTGACCTGCGTCGATGCCTTACCCTGTAAGGGTTTCAGGCGACAAAAGTTTCCTAATTTCAGGGAGCTAGGAGTGAAAATTTGGAGGTGCGTCGATTTGACCTCTGAAACCCGCTCACAGCATGGGTTCTACAGCGAACTCTTTCCCTAACCTCTTCCCCGCAAGGGGATGGAAACTTAACGAGTCTCGGTGCAGCCCTCTGGCTTGCATCCCCCTTTCCCTAACCTCTTCCCCGCAAGGGGATGGAAACCATTAAGTGCAAGCTCAGGGTTTACCTTCTTCAACCTTTCCCTAACCTCTTCCCCGCAAGGGGATGGAAACTAATATTAATAGGACTGTAGGGGTGGAGAATCTTTCCCTTTCCCTAACCTCTTCCCCGCAAGGGGATGGAAACATTTCCTCCTTAATGAATGAGGCCAGCTCTCCAGGAGCTTTCCCTAACCTCTTCCCCGCAAGGGGATGGAAACTCCACTCGGCCGAAGCCGAAACGTTCGAAAAAACGCCTTTCCCTAACCTCTTCCCCGCAAGGGGATGGAAACCAGCGTACGCGTTCTTGGGCAACAGAATTATTTCTTTCCCTAACCTCTTCCCCGCAAGGGGATGGAAACCATTTTGTCTTGCACCACTTGCAGTTTGGGGACATTAACTCCTTTCCCTAACCTCTTCCCCGCAAGGGGATGGAAACACTTCGGCTGGAGGGGTATTGTAAACATAAACGAACACTTTCCCTAACCTCTTCCCCGCAAGGGGATGGAAACTCCCCATCATCGTTTAGCGTCCAACACTTGTCGGCTTTTCTTTCCCTAACCTCTTCCCCGCAAGGGGATGGAAACTACTTGTTTGTCATTACGATATCCTTTGAAAATAAACTTACTTTCCCTAACCTCTTCCCCGCAAGGGGATGGAAACTCTCCCGGAAGTTCCGCAGTGCAATCACGTCCCCCTTTCCCTAACCTCTTCCCCGCAAGGGGATGGAAACATTTCTCTTACTTTTTCTGAAAATCTTTCTATTTCCTCTTTCCCGCAAGGGGATGTAAACATGGCAAAATCAACAAGCAAAAAATAAGACTGCACTTTCATGCAGCCAAGAAAAATTCCCCAATTATTAGCTAAGGGTAAAGCTGAGAATTATTTGCAACTAGCAACTGAACTCAGCCTTTCTCAGCCGCAAAAATTAATTAACCAAGCGCGAAGTATTTTCAACTTCTTTCAATTCTCCCGTGGGGATGGAAGCAATCAATTGACGAGTGTATTCCGTTTCCGGTGCGCTGTAAATTTGTTCGGCTAAACCAATCTCCTCAATTTTACCTTTATTCATCACCATGATGCGATCGCTCATAAACTTAACGACACTTAAATCATGGGAAATAAAAATATAAGTCAAACCAAACTCAGTTTGTAACTCTTTTAATAAATTCAAAACTTGCGCTTGTACCGAAACATCCAGCGCGGAAACTGACTCATCACAAATGATAAACTTAGGATTAAGTGCTAAAGCCCTCGCAATACAAACTCGCTGTCTTTGTCCACCGGAAAAAGCGTGAGGATAGCGATTTAAGGAGTCTGCTGATAACCCAACTCGTTCTAATAAATAAACTGCTCTTTCTTGACGTTGCCGCGCACTTTTAATTGTTTGATGAATCTCCAAAGGTTCCATAATTGTTTTCCCAATTGTTAGCCGGGGATTAAGGGAATTATAAGGATTTTGGAAGACAATTTGCATTTCCCGACGCAAGCGCCGCAAGGCTTTCCCTGGCAAATTAGTAATATTTTTACCTTCAAAATTAATTTCGCCTTGCATTGTGGGAATTAAGCGTAATAATGTCCTGGCTAAGGTAGATTTTCCGCAACCAGATTCGCCAACTAAACCTAATGTTTCTCCGGAATAAACATTAAAACAAACGTTATTAACTGCCATGAAATAACGTTTAGTTTGACCGAACATTCCGCGTTGAGGAAAGCCGACTTGGAGGTTTTCGACGGCAAGAATTGGTGTTTCGGGTTGAATTTCTGGTGGATTTTCGAGATTTTCTGACTTGGTTAAATTGCTATTTAAATCTTCTGTGGGTGACTTTTCGCGAATAATTAATTCCCCAGTTTGTGCGTCGATTTCCACTGACATAAAATCGCTGACGGTGGGGAGAAATTCGGCTTTTTCGTCAAGTCGGGGACGACAAGCTAATAAACCTTTAGTATAAGGATGTTGGGGTTGAAGAAAAATTTGGCGAATGTCACCTGCTTCAACAATTTTACCTTGATACATGACGGCGACGCGATCGCCAATTTCGGCAATTACTCCCAAGTCATGAGTAATAAAAATTAGTGACATTCCGCGACTGATGCACAAGTCGTGCAATAAGTCAAGGATTGTGGCTTGAACTGTCACATCAAGCGCAGTTGTCGGTTCGTCTGCAATCAATAAAGTCGGGTTACAAGAAATCGCCATTGCAATGCAAACCCTTTGCAACTGTCCCCCAGAAAGTTCGTGAGGATAGCGTTTCAGCATCGCCAACTTTTGTTCATTTATGTGTTGAGAGATGTCGCGATTATCGTCATCAGGAAGATTAGGATGCTGTTGGAGATAATTATCGCGTAATTGGCGATCGCTAGGTAACAATCTTACCTCCTGGAGACGCGCGATCGCCTGTCGTCTCGCTTCCGACTCCGAAATCGCTTGATGTTGTCGAATTGCCTCAGTAAGCTGAAATCCGATATTATAAACAGGATTCAGGGCGCTCATCGGTTCCTGAAAAATCATCGCAATCTCACCACCCCGAAATCGTCGCTTTTGTTCCTCACTCAGCCGCAACAAATCCACCGCTTCCGCTTCTGGTGTCGGTTTAAACCAAATTTCTCCACCCGTAATCTTACCAGGAGTCGGAATCAAACCCATAATCGCCAAAGAAGTGACCGACTTACCCGAACCCGACTCACCGACAATTCCGAGAGTTTGTCCTCGTCGAAGCTGAAAATCAATTCCCGACACAGCATCAACCCGCTTATTTTCGGTGAAAAATTGAACTTGTAGGTTACGAACGTCTAGAACGATGTCACTCATGGCTTTAGCATAAACAATTTAACTGGATTTTAACAATTTTGGGG